>JAFQGI010000018.1 GCA_017415515.1 Clostridia bacterium
CTATAGAACAATCGCGCCAGCGATTGTTACGGGTCAGTAGCTCCCTTTGCGGGCGGTCGAGGACGCCCGCCCCTACAAACGGCAGACCCTTTGGGGTCTGCCTTTTACTTTGTCTGCTACTGCCCGATCTAGTTTCCGGTTTTTGCGTCAGCAAAATGGCGGCTGTTTAAGCCGCCAAGGAAACTATAGAACAATCGCGCCAGCGATTGTTACGGGTCAGTAGCTCCCTTTGCGGGCGGTCGAGGACGCCCGCCCCTACAAAAGGCAGACCCTTTGGGGTCTGCCTTTTACTTTGTCTGCTCTGCCCGATCTAGTTTCCGGTTTTTGCGTCAGCAAAATGGCGGCTGTTTAAGCCGCCAAAGAAACTATAACGAGACGCGAAGCGTCTCGGCGGGTCAGTAGCTTGCCGACCCCCTTTGGGGTCTGCCTTTTGCTTTTTTATTTGTTCCCTTCAAAGAAGTTGCGCCACGGAAAGGCGTCTTTGAAAGTGAACAAGCGATGATACAGCCTGCCGAACAGATGGATCAGCGTGCCGTTGAGGAAGGCGCACACCACCGTGCCCACGCCGATGCCGCGAAGCGTGCCGAACAACAGCAGGCTCATCGCCACCGCCACCAGCAGGCTGCACACATCGTACACCGTCTTCACCACGCCCAATTTCTGCTTTCCTTTTGCCATAATCTCCTGCACGAACACCTCGTACAGCCCGGGAGGAAAATAGGGGGTAAACAACAGCGCCACCCCCGCCGCACACAGGAAAATGCTCAGCACGTACGCGCCGATGCGCACCCCCGGCAACGGCGGCAACCAAGCGGTGAGCAGCATACACACATCCAGCACCGCGCCATATACCAAGGTGGTGCTGAACGAGAGGAAAAAGCGCAATTTGACCCGACGGGTCATAAGGATCAAGACCACGATCACCAGCGCCTGAACGGTATACTCCGCCATACCGAAAGAGAACCACGGAAACGTATCCACCAGCGCCAAATGCAGCACATAGGCCGGTGCCACCACCATGGATACGCCGAAATCGGCAAATGCCGAAAGACTGTTGCCCAACGACAGCAGCAAAACGCCGATGAGATAGGCAAATTCAGAATAGAATATCGGTTTTTTCACAGGTTGACACCTCCCCATTCAAAAAAAGCAGCCTGCCGTGTTTGATACAGAAACACGGAAAGCTGCAGGGATATTATACCATCACTCCAAACAAAAAGCAAGGGGAAATTACAGCGCCTTCTTTTGCTTCTTGTGGACTTGACGAAGGCTGCGGAAACATTTATAATAACTTCACATTTTTCATCCATCTAAGGAAGGTGTTGTTTATGACCATACCTCACGCTTTGGAACAACGCGTGGAAGCCTATTGCTCCCGCCTGCCCCATGAAAAATGGCGTCGCTTATACCGCCGCTGTGCCCTAAGCACCTGGGAAACCGCCCTGCGTCCCCAAGAGGACGGCACCGTTTTTGTGCTGACGGGGGACATCCCCGCCATGTGGTTGCGGGACTCTGCGGCCCAGGTGACCCACTACCTCCCCCTCTCCGCCGACCCTGAGGTGGGAGCGGTCATCGAAGGGGTCATCCGCCGTCAGCTGATGTATATCACCATCGACCCCTATACCAACGCCTTCAACCCCTCCCCCAGCGGCGGGGGCTGGGTGGACGACCTGCCCGACCACGGCCCCTGGGCCCACGAGCGCAAATACGAGGTGGACTCCCTCTGCTATCCCATCCGCCTGCTGTATCTTTATTGGAAGCACAGCGGCAACGACACCCTCATCCGTGAAAAATTAGAGGAAATCGCCGCCGTCATCCTGAACGTGTGGCGCACCGAACAACACCACCCGGAGCAATCCCCCTATTGGTTTGTGCGCCCCTCCGACTATCCCCCCGTGCTCCCCTGCGAGGGCAAGGGCAATCCGGTGGCCTACACCGGCATGACCTGGTCCGGCTTCCGCCCCAGCGATGACCCCTGCACCTACGGCTACCTCACCGCCTCCAATATGTTTGCGGTGGTGGTGCTGGGCTATATGGCCCAGATGCTCCGTGAGGTCTGCGGCAACGAAAGCTTGGCCGCCCAATGCGACGCCTTGCGAGCCGAATTGAACGAGGGCATCCGCCGCCACTGCATCGTGGAGCACCCCGTCTACGGCCCCATTTATGCTTGCGAAACCGACGGCATGGGGCATTACAGCATGCTGGACGACGCCAACGTACCCAGCCTGCTGTCCATTCCCTATATCGGCTATGCCGACGCCACCGATCCGGTGTATCAAAACACCCGCCGTTTCTTGCTCAGCAGCGAAAACCCCTACTATTTTGAGGGAGCGTATGCCCGCGGCATCGGCTCGCCCCACACGCCGTCCCGCTACGTATGGCACTTGGCGCTGACCATGCAGGGGCTCACCGCCGCCACCGCCGAGGAAAAGCGGGAGATGCTGGCGATGATCGCCGCCACCGACGGCGGCACCGACCTGCTCCACGAAGGGTTCCACGTGGACGACCCCGCCGTGTACACTCGCGAGTGGTTCACCTGGCCTTGCTCCCTCTTTGCGGAATTTGTGGAGCGCTGCGTGGACGAAGGAATCGTGGAATAAACGTAAGTTTGGCCCCGCCTTTTCAATAAGGCGGGGCCAAATTTTGTGCTTGACTGTTTTGGCGAAAATGTGTATAATTACTTTATCGCATTAAAGCGAGAGTGTGAAAAGGAGGGTTTTATCTATGAAAAACGTAAAAAAACTGTTGGCTCTGTTGATGGCACTGGTGATGCTGTTCGCCTTCTGCGCCTGCGACAACGACAAGGATGACGACAAGAAGGAAAGCAAAGGCGAAAAGCTGACCGCAGAAGAGTTGGAAGGCGATTGGGAGATGCAGCTCGATTATAATGCTCTCTTCAACAGCGGCGTTATGGGTGAAGTGCCCGAAATCTTCGAGATGATCGATATGGACACGGACCTGACCGTGGAGCTGGACGTCAATTTTGATGACGGAGAAATGGAGATCGATCCCGCAGGCATGGCCGACTTTATGGAAAACTATCTGGAGGCAGTCATGGAGTGGATGGCTGAAGGCGACAACGTCTACGAGCTGATAGCCATGAGCAGTGACGGCCAATTCACCGCCGACGAATACAAAGACGCCTGCGAAGAGGAAGGTGTGTCCAAAAGCCAGCTCCTCAATATGATGGAAGAACAAATGCCTGATGCCGAGGATATTGCCGGTGAAATGGACGCAAAAATCCGTTGCTATGAGCTGGACGGCAACAAGCTGTACACTTGGGAGGAGGACGACGAGAAGGACGACGAGAACTACTTCCAGTTCACCTATTCCGACGAGGTCATCACCGTAACCAAGGTGGTGGACGACGGCGAATCTACCAAGTTGGACGACGGCGCCTTTACCTTCGAAAAGAAATAAACGAAAAAATAACACCGGTCTTGCAAAAGACCGATGTTATTCTTTTTCAAACTGAAGAATGTCGCTCACTTCACAATCCAAGGCATAGCACAGCGCATCCAAGGTTTTGGTGCTGATAGCCTCTCCTTTTTTCATCCGATAGAGGGTGTTGGCAGAAAATCCCTGCTTAAAGATTAACTGATATTCCGTAATTCCTTTGCGAAACAGGGTCTCGTAAAACGGTTTATACGTAATCATTTTCATCACCAAAACCATTTTATCATACTCAACCTCTTGACTATACCCAAAATATTGAGTATAATGTCCACATCCTGCCGCTGAGCAGGGACAAATAAAAGGAGGGTTTTATCTATGAAAAACGCAAAGAAACTGTTGGCCTTGTTGCTGGCTCTGGTGATGCTGTTCGCCTTCTGCGCCTGCGGCAACGACAACGACAAGGACGATGACAAGGACGACAAAAAGGAAAGCTCCAGCCAGTCCGACAAGGACTCCGACAAAGATTCCGACAAGGACTCCGACAAAGATTCCGACAAGGACTCTGACAAAGACGACGACAAGGATTCTGACAAAGACGACGACAAGGACGATACGCTGACCGAGGCCAAGCTGGAAGGCGATTGGGAGGCCACTTTGGATCTGGCCGCTTTGGCTTATATGATGGGCGAGGACGTTTCCATGTACGAAGAGATGGGCATCAAGCTCGACACGTGCACGCTGGACTTGGTTTTTGAGGATGGCGAAGCCACCATCAAAATGAGCGGCATGGTGGATTGGTACGTCGACATGATGGAAGACGTCATCGACTGGTGCTATGAAGGCGACAATATGCTGGAGTTTGTGGCCGCTATGATGAGCGACGAAGAGACCGAGTATACCGCCAAGGACATCGAGGAGATGCTGGACGAGGAAGGCATGACGATCGACGATGTGCTGGATCAGTATTTCGGCGAGATGGATCTGGATGAGATGGCCGATGAGCTGGCCGGCGAACTGGACGACGAAACCATGGATTACGAGCTGGACGGCGACGAGCTGATCCTTGACGATGACGTTTGGACCTTCACCTATTCCAACGGCAAGATCTACATCACCTCCATCGAAGAGGACGGCGAGACGATCGAGCTGAGCAAGGGCGACTTGGTTCTGGAAAAGAAATAAGAGCTGTCTTAAAAAACAGCACCTGCGTGGCAGGTGCTGTTTTTTTGTTTGCCCTACCAAATCTCGGCAAAATCTGTGTGTTTTTTCCTCTTTTTTGTTGCTTTTTCTATTATAATGTGTTATAGTTAACTATCATTAACTATATATAGGGTTAGTGCGTCCTTTTTTACGAACCGAAACACAATGCATTTCGAGGAGGAGTTCCAATGGCTTTCTTAGATGAAATCGGCAAAAAGATTTCCCAGACCAGTCAAGGCATGGTGCAAAAAACCAAAGACACCGCCGAATCCATGCGTCTGAGCAGCGCCGTCTCTGACGAGGAGAAGCGCATTGACGGATTGCTTTTTGAGATCGGCAAGCTCTATTTTGAGCTGCACGCCAACGATTACGATCCCCAACTGGAAGAGCTGGTGCTGAGCGTGAAAGAAGCCAACACCAAAATCGAGAATTACAACGAGCAGATCAAACGCCTCAAAGGCATCGTCCGTTGCCCCAACTGCAACGGCGAGGTGACCTACGGCTCCCCCTTCTGCTCTCACTGCGGCACCAAGATGGAGCTGCCCGCCGAAGCGGAAGAGGACAAAAAGGTGCGTCGCTGCAAGAATTGCGGCCTGCCCCTCCCCGATGGCGCCGGCTTCTGCACCAACTGCGGCACCGCCGCCCCCTTGGACCCCGAAGAGGCTGCCCTCCGCCGTTGCAAGAGCTGCGGCAGCGTGCTGTCCGACGGCGTAGCCTTCTGCACCAACTGCGGCACCAAAGCAGAGGATACGCCCGCCCCCGCGGTTGCCCCCGCCGTGAAGCATTGTCCCAACTGCGGTGGTACCGTTCCCGCCGATATGGCGTTTTGTTCCAACTGCGGCACCCGCGTTTCTTAATGATCGACCACATCAGAAAGAGGGATGACAAGTATGGCAGGTTTTTGCACCAAATGCTTTGCGGAATTAGATGAGAACGGGCTGTGCCCCGTTTGTAGCGGAGCGGCTCCCGCCCCGTCCGCACCTCAGGTCTCCGGCGTGCCGGAGGCTCCCATCACCCAAGTTTTGTACGAAGCCCCCGAGGTGCCTGCGGCACCGGTGGCTCCCGCTCCGAAGTTTTGTATGAAATGCGGCAGCGGCTTGAACGAGAACGGCAACTGCCCCGTGTGCGACGCGCCTCCGGCTCCCCCCGCCCCCAAATTCTGCATGAAGTGCGGCGGCGGTTTGGACGAGAACGGCAACTGCCCCGTGTGCGACGCGCCCCCCGCTCCTCCCGCACCCAAATTCTGCATGAAGTGCGGCGGCGGTCTGGACGAGAACGGCAACTGCCCCGTGTGTGACGCGCCCCCTGTGGCCTCGCTGGCCGACATGGCGGCCACCGCCGTGGCGGTGGAGGAAGCGGCGGAGGAAACCGCAGAGGTTGCTCCCACCGAAGTTCAAAAGCCCAAAAAGAAAGTTTCTGCTTTGTCGGTGATCGCCACCGTCCTGCTTTCCATCTGTCTGTTCATCACCATGCTGGCCTCTGTGGGCGTTCTGACGGTGCGTAACACCATCAGCGCCGGCGGCGTGGCCAACCTGACCGAGGAGCTGGACGTGGCAGAGCTGCTGAAATCCACCGGCCAGGCCGACGGCGACGCCTTCGGCAAGCTGTATGAGCGCTTGGAGCGCGACCACGGCATCGTGATGGATGACGAAAAGCTGGGCGAACTGTTGGAAGAGTCCACCGTGCCTGCCTACGTATCCGAGAAAGCCGGCGAATTCACCGGCGACTTCTTCAGCGGTGACGCCGAGCTGGTCATCACCAAAGAGGAAATGGTGGAGCTGGTGAAGGAAAACCGCGATCTGCTGGAGGCGGAGATCGCGCAAGAGTTTGGCGATCAAAAGATCAGCAACGCAGACTGCCAGCAAATTGCCGATTGGATGTTCAACGGCGACGAGATCGTGCTGATCTCCACCGACGACCTGCAGGATTCCGCCCCCGTGATCTACCAGACCGTCAACATCGGTCTGTCCTGGGTGGCGCTGGCCTTCTTCCTGCTGTTGAGTGCCCTCATCGGCTTTGTGATGTGCCGCAACAGCCTGTCTCAGGCTGCCATCGGCGGCGGCGTGGTGTTCATCCTGCTGGGTGGCATCACCACCATCGCCACGGCCATCGTGGCCTGGATCCCCGGCCTGTGGACCGCCCTGCCCCTCGGTGCAATGATCCTCTCTCTGGTGGGTGCGGTGTTGAAGGTCAACATCCTGATCTTCGGCGGCTTGTTGCTGCTGGGCATCCTGTTCCTGGTTGCCCGCTCGGTGGTGAAGGCCGTCCTGCGCAAGAAGAACGCAAACACGGCACAGGTTGCCTAAACGAAAAGGAGAATGCACTATGTTCTGCGGGAATTGCGGTAATCAGATCGCAAACGAAGCCACCTTCTGCCCCTTCTGCGGCAACAAAACCGAGCACGCCCCTGTGACGCCGGTTCAGCCGGTGTATGTGGCGCCTGTGGCTCCCCAGCCCGCCCCTAAGAAGAAAAGTTTAGCTTGGCTGTGGATCCTCATTGGCATCATCGCAGCTATCGCCATTACGATTGGCGTGCTGTTCGCCATCGGCGTGATCGGTGGAAACAACCATGGCAAGGGCGATGACAAAGGCACAAAGAACGATCCCGAAGCCGTGGCTGAAGCGTATATTATGGCTCAGTTGGAAGGCGACATCAAAACCATGCTGGAGCTGCGCCCCGGTAAGTATCAGAAGTACTACGAGGAAGAGCAGTATGGCGACGATGACGATGCCGAAGAGATGTTCGAGTACGCCGAGGAATATGCCGACGAACTGGACATTGACGTAGAGATCGACGACTTCGATCAGTACTACGAGGCCATGAAGAAGATCACCAAGGCCGAGAATGAAGAGGAACTGGGCAAGGGCTACAAGTTCTCCGTCAAGGTTGTTGATACCAAGGATATGCGCAACTCCGATCTGGAGAATATCCAGGAGATGTATGACAACGACGAAATGGAAGATTATATCAACCCCGATCTGATCGAAGAGGGTATGAAGGTGTACGTCGAGGTCGAGGTCGACGGCGACGAGGACTCCGACAGTTACGTCATAACCGTTTACACCGTGAAGTACGACGGCCATTGGAAGGTTGCCTACACGACCCGCGACGATCGCGATGATGCCGAAGACTGATCCGTAAGGAGATACCGTTATGAAAAAATTGTTGGCGCTTGCGATGGCGGCGGTGATGCTGCTGACCCTCTGTGCCTGCGGCGACGATGCCAAGAACGACGACAAAGGCAACAAGACCACCGACCCCACCGGCACCCCTCCCCCCGAGGACATCGGCCGGGTGGCCGAGACCTTTCTCAAGGCCTATCTGACCCGCGATTTCGCCGTTCGCTTTGATATGTATTGCTACGATGCCCGCCAGCGATGGGAGGACACCCTCATTGGTCAAAACGGCAGCGCCGAGGCTTTCTTTGCCGAGGCGCAAAAGCAGGCGGACGAAAAAGGACTGGACGTGACGGTGGACAGCTTTGACAGCTATCTTGCCGCTTATCACCGGTTCATTTTGGCTGATTATCAAGACATGTACGGCGAACACACCATCACCGTCAAGGCGGTGAACCACGAGAAAAAAGACGAAGCCGCCCTGAAAAAGACCATCGACGGCGTGTTCGGCGCTGTGGACGAGAAATATCTGGACGCTGACGCCCTACGCGCCGTCACCGAAGGCTACACCGTCAAAGTCGAATGGACCGTCGACGGCGAAAAGCAAGACCTTCACGAATTTTATCTCGTGCACATCGTTTCCTACAAAGGGAAATGGTGCATCGCCGACCACTCGCAATAACCGCGAGCCGCTTTCCAACCGTTCCCTATGAAAAATTGAGGATAGATAATAAGGAGGAAAACCCTATGTTCTGTAACAAATGTGGCAATCCCATCCCCGACGGCTCCGCTTTTTGCCCCGCCTGCGGCAACAAGATCGAGGTAGCTCCCGTGGCTCCCGCCCCTGTGGTCGAGGCTCCCGTGGCTCCGGTGCAGCCGGTATATGCGGCACCTGTGGCTCCCCAGCCCGCCCCCAAGAAGAAACCTAACGTCCTGCTGATCGTCATCATCGCGATCGTGGCGGTATTGGCGGTGGCCGCCGCCCTGCTGTTCCTCACCGATGCCGGCAAGGAGCTGTGTGACGACTGGTTCGGCACCAGCCTCTCCGACAACAGTGACGACGAGGACGATAAGAAAGATAAGGACGAGGAAGATCTCAGCGACGACCTGATCGGCACTTGGGAAGCAGACGGCGTTTCTTTCACCTTTAAGAAGAATGGCAAAGGCGTCATCAGCGACGACTATGAAGACATGGATTTCGAGTGGGAAATCAAAGACGGTCAATTGTATATGGAAAATGAGGACGGCGAGGAAACCGTTTTAGACTTCTCCGTCACCAGCAAAAAGCTGACCCTCACCAATGAAGACGGTGAGGAGATTGTCCTGCGCAAAGAGAGCGCCGATAACGACGACAACAACAAGGACAACGAGGACGACAAGAACAATGAAGTCCAACGCCCCTCGTACGAAGTGCCGGACTATGACGAGCCCGACTATGATGAGCCGGACGACGACTACAATCAGGGCAACGCCGTTCCCGTTCTGCCCCCCAGCTCCTCCTCTTATGACGTAGGCTCGATTTCCGGCGGCTATTACCGCAACACCTGGGCCGACCTGAAGCTGAAGCTTGACTCCGATTGGGTGGATATCGGCTCCGGCAGCACCCTTAGCAGCAACGTGGACTGCGGTTTGTATGTACAAAGCGAAGAAGGCAACATTCTGGTGCAAATCATGTTCACCGATCGTATGGGCGAAGACGTGGATGCCTACGATTACATTGAGCTGATGATCGACACCTTGGAGGCCCAGTATGCCGCGCAGGGCATCACCGCCGAGTTTGATGATCCCGATACCAATCTGTCGGTCGCTTACCACAGCGGTGTTGGCTCGATCGGTCAATTAATCGCCGGTGACAGCACCGAGCTGTACGAGGGCATTTTCGCCTACATTGTGGATGATTATATCGTTTTCATCAACGTCACCGCCGGCGACCAGGACACTATGGGCGAAATCATGGAGTCCTTCACCGAAGCGTAACGCCGGCACATTCCATTTTTGCGTTTTGGGCCACGCCGACGGCGTGACACAATGCGAATATACATTTTCTCCATCAAAAAAGGAGTGTTCCCTGATGAAAAAACTGTTAGCCCTGTTGCTGGCCGTTGCCATGCTGGTAACCCTGTGCGCCGCCTGCGACAAAAAGAGCAAGAATGAAGGTAGCGCCAACGATCCCGAGTCCGTGGCGGAAAAGTTTGTCAAGGCGATAGAAGCGCGAGATCATGCCTCTTTGTTCGATCTGTATGCCTGTGACTATGAGGCCTACATGCAGGATAATACCCTGGAAGACTACGACAGCGAGGAAGATTTCTTTGAGGACATCAGCGAAATGTACGACGAGGAGATCGATAGTTGGAAAGACGCTTATAAGGCCGTCCTCAACCGAAACAAGGACCAGTTAGAAGACAAGTACGGCAGCGACTACAAGATCAAAGCCAAAGCCTCCGACGCCGTCGACCTGGACGAGGAAGAGCTGGAGGAAGTCAAAGAAGACCTGCTGGATTGGGACGACTATATTGACGAGGATGAAGTCGAGAAAATCAAGGACGCCAAAAAGATCACCGTGGATGCCTCCATCTCCGGCGAAGACGGCGAGGACGAAGGCACCGTCGTGGTCATTGTTGTCAAATACGACGGCAAGTGGAAGGTCGCCGATTATTGGTTCGACTACGAGGACGACTACGACGATGACGAGGATTACGATTACGAAGGAGATTACTACGACGACAAAGAGTACTACTACGACGAGTATTAATCATTTCCTCCCATTCCATTTTTGCGTTTTGGGCCACGCCGACGGCGTGACACAATGCGAATATACTTTCAGCGTGCCAAATTTTAAAATTTTAAAGAAAGAGGGATATGTTTATGTTCTGTAAGAATTGTGGTTCCGAAGTTCCCGAGGGCATCGCTTTCTGCGCTGCTTGCGGCACTCCCGTAGCCGGCGCTCCCGCCGCTGCCGCCCCCGCCGCTGCTGCTCCCAAGGCTGACAAGAGCGGCCTGATCAAACTGATCGCCATCATCGCTGTGATTGCCGTTGTGGCCGGCCTGTTCATCGGCCTGCTGGGCGGTAGCAGCCCCAAGTCTGTGGCTAAGAAGTATGTTATGGCTCAGTTGGAAGGCGACCTCAAGACCCGTCTGTCTCTCTCCCCCGGTAAGTATCAGAAGTACTATGAGGAAGAGGTCTACGGCGACGATGACGACGCTGAGCAGCTGTTTGAGAACGCCGAGGAATATGCCGACGAACTGGACGTTGACGTAAAGATCAAGAACTTCAACCAGTACTACAAGGCCATGAAGAAGATCACCAAGGCCGAGAACAAAGAGGAGCTGGGCAAGGGCTACAAGTTCTCCGTCAAGGTTGTTGACATGAAGGATATGCGCAACTCCGATCTGGAGGATATCCAGGATATGTACGACAACGACGAGATGGAAGACTACATCAACCCCGACAAGATCAAGAAGGGTAAGAAGGTCTACGTCAAGGTCGACATCGACAGCGACGAGGCTCCCGACAGCTACATCGTGACCGTTTACACCGTGAAGTACGGCAGCCAGTGGAAAGTTGTCTACGTTACCGGCGACGATCGTGACAAGGGTGACGACTAATCCTGTGGCTACATCTATCTTTTTTCGCTGATTAACTTAGAACCTGTTGCACGCTGAAGACATTGTTCTGTTAATAGGCAAACGGAAGAGGGTTCCGCAAAAATGCGGAACCCTCTTTTGTTATGGGCATTGATCGGAAAATCTTCCCTTTAAGACTAGCACAAACTTGTTCACCTCCCTCTGATGAGGGAGGTGGCCGAGTCGACGTTCGGCGTCGGCGAGGCCGGAGGGAGAGAGGAATAGGAGCGCTGATTTGCGTCTTCGTTATCTCTCCCCCAGTCAGCCTAACGGCTGTTCCAAATCGTACGCTGGAATGAGGGAATATGGCGACAACGGCAACGGCTACTTTTCACTGACCAGCTCGTCGATAGATTTGCGCTTTTTCTCCCGCGGCTTATCGGCGGGATAGCCGACGGTGACCACCAACCGCACAGGACGGCTGAGGCCGCAGATTTTCCGTATCTTCTCATCATCCAGCCAGCCGAGAATGCAGGTGCCGAGTCCCTGCGCTGCCGCCTCGGCGGTGAGATAGGCGGCGGCAATGCCGATGTCGATGGAGCGGTAATCGTTGCCCTTGACCTTGGCACCCAAAGCGGCGGTTTTCACATAGGGTTCCTCGGAAAGGACGATCAGGACGGGAGCGTCGGCGGCAAATTTGTTCATCCCCATGCCCATGGTGGCCTTCGCCACCGCCTGCGCCGCTTCACCGCGGCAGACGGTGAGGTGATAGGGCTGGCCGTTGCAGGCAGAGGGGGCCAGCCGCACCGCCTCCAGGATGGCGTCCAGCTTTTCCTGCTCCACCTCACGGGTGGGGTCATAGGCGCGGCAGGACTGCCGCTCACGGGCAATTTCGAGAAAATTCATAATAGCACCTCCGTTTTGTAACATTATATCTCATATTTGTTCACATTTCAACCTTGACCGTTTTTGCGTTTTATGCGATAATAGTTAGGATAATCGGATAGGAGGTTATTTCTATGACCTATGCTATTATTCTGTTCGCGGTCACCTACGTGCTGATGATCGCATTCAGCAAATATCGTCCGTGGATCGCGCTTGCCTCGGGACTGGTTTTCATTATCAGCGGCATGCTGCCTCTGAACGAGGTCCTCGGTTCGCTGAACTTTAACGTGCTGTTGCTGATTGCCGGCACCATGGGTTTGGTACAGTTGTTCATCGACTCCAAGATGCCTAACCGCTTGGCGGATATGGTGATGAACTGGGTGCCCAACGTGTGCTGGGCGGCGGTGGCGCTGAGCCTGTTTTCCGGCATCATCTCCGCCTTTGTAGACAACGTGGCCACCGTGCTGATGGTGGCACCTGTGGCGCTGGCGGTGTGCCAAAAGCTAAAAACCAACCCCGTGCCCATCATCATCGCCATTGCGGTATCCTCCAATTTGCAGGGTGCCGCCACCCTGGTGGGCGACACCACCGCCATCATGCTGGGCGGCGAGCTGAACATGAGCTTTGCCGACTTCTTCTGGTATCAGGGCAAGCCCTCCATCTTCTTTGCGGTGGAGCTGGGCGCGGCGCTGTCCGCCGTCATCGTGTGGTGGCTGTTCCGCAAGGAAAAGGGCGCCGTGGAGAAGAACAAGATCCTCACCCCCGTCACCGACTACGTGCCCACCATCCTGTTAGTGGGCACCATCGCCTTGCTGGCGGCGGCCTCCTTTGCCCCCGACGGCTGGAATCTGCCCGAAGAAACCAACGGCATCATCGCCTGTATGATGCTGGTGATCGGCCTGGTCTACACGCTCGTCAAAGAGAAGAAGGTTTCTGCGCTTCTGTCGCCGCTGAAAGCCATTGATTTCGAGACCCTGGGTCTGCTGGTGGGTCTGTTCCTGATGATCGGCGGCATCAAGCACGAGGGCGTCATCGACTCGCTGGGCAGTCTGCTGGCGCAGTTGGGCGGCGGCAACCTGTTCCTGATGTACACCGTCATCGTGTGGGCGTCGGTGCTGATCTCCGCCTTCATCGACAACATTCCTTACGTGATGACCATGCTGCCGCTGATTGCCAAGATGTCTGTGGATATGGCCGGCGGCGACGCGGAAAAGGCATTTTTGATGAGCATTCCCCTCTATTTTGGCCTGCTGTCCGGCGCCACTCTGGGCGGCAACATGACCCCCATCGGCGCTTCTGCCAACATCGCCGGCATAGGCATTCTGCGTAAAGCCGGCTATGAGGTGAAGAACAGCGATTTCTTCAAGATCGGCATTCCCTTCACTTTTGCCGCTATTGTGCCAGCCTATATCTACATTTGGCTGGTCTTCGGTGTGTGATTGAGAAAACAAAAAGCAGCCGACCCTATTGGGTCGGCTGCTTTTTTGCTGGTTGGATGGTGGGGGCGCATCGTCCTACGGACGATATGCCGCACAGCGGCATCCTATCCCCCAGTCAAAACCGATGGTTTTGACAGCCCCCTTTAGGCAAGGGGGCCTTTTCTCTCTTTGACTCTTTACACTCTTTCCAGAATGAACTTGACGATCTCCTCTTGCACGCCATCCATGCCGGGCTGAGGCTCCACGCCGTAGTGCATCGGCTCAAAGCCGTGACCGCCCGCGACGGAATACATCAGGCGGGTGTTGGCGCCCGCCTCCACCAGCTTGTCAAACAGCTTTTCAGAGTGGCGGGGCAGCACGTGATAGTCGCTGGTGCCCGCGATCAGCAGGGTGTCGGGGGTGGTGGCGCAGGCATAGGTGATGGGGCTGACACGTGCCTTTTCGCTCTCGTCGGCGGGGTCGGCAAACAGATAGCCGTGGTCAAACTGCATGGCTTTTTCATCCGCCAGGTCGGTGATGGGACTCATGGGGGCGATGCCGCGGACGGTGTAGGGATCGGTGTAGGATTTCTCCGTGCAAAAGCCCTCCTTCACCATACCGGTCATCAGCGCCAGATGGGCACCGGCAGAGTGACCGGAGATGAAGAATTTGTCGCGGTCGATCCCCCACTCGTCGGCGTGGTGGGCGCAGAAGCGCAAGGCATCCAAGCAGTCCTCGATGATGTCGGCGACAAAAACGCCCTCGGGGGTGACGCGATAGTCGGCGGCAACAACGGCAAAGCCCTTGTCCAGCAGAGCACCCACAGACACCTTGGCGTAATTCATCATGCCCAGGCGCTCCTCCACATACCAGCCGCCACCGGGCAGCACAAAATACAGCGGAGCTTTGTCATACACTTTCTTGTTGGGGGGCACAAAGGTCAGTTGCAGATCCCGTTGAGGGGTCACCTTATACACATAGTCGGTCTGTCCGTCGTTCCACAGGGGATAGGTCCATTCGCTCATATCGGTCACTCCTTATCTTGGTTTATCTCGGTTTTTCCGCAGACACGGCAACGCCGTCCCACGGTCACGGTCTTGTCATGGGCGGGGGTGTCCACCACCCAAGTCTGCTCCTCCACCTCGCGGTACTCTTCGAAGGTTTCGTAGCGGTCACGGAAAACAACTTCCAACGAGTCGCCATCGTGTTGGGAGTCAAAATGATCGTAATAGTCTTCCAACGTGCCAAACTCTTTATAGCACAGCGCACAGCGGAACAGGGTCAATCGTTTCTCCACAGTCTTGGTTTCGTAGTGCCCCTTCTCCTCCACGTGCACCGTCTCGGTGATAGACTCCCAACTGTGACCTGCCGCACAGGAGGAGGCGGTGATGCCGGTGGATGCCGTTGGAGTGACGGAAGATCCGCGAGTGGTGGTGCTTGTGGCGGCAGAAGATCCGCGAGTGGTGGTGCTTGTGACACCGCTTGCGGCGGAAGTGGTGGTGGCATGGGTGGTGGTGCTTGTGCCGCCGGTAGCATGGGTGAGTGAGGGGTGTTTCGTGGTGGTTGCGGTGGCGTCGGACGCGGTTTGGCGGGTGGAGGCGGTGGAGGCGGCAGAAGCCGCCGCCGTGGTTGTGGTGGAGGCTCCGACGGATGCGGCATCCTCCTTTTTGGCGGGGGGCGATTGCCACGGCCGCCATAGCCACAGGCCGCACAGGAGCAACCACAGCAACAGCGCGATGATGAGCCACAGCCACCATCGGCGGCGCCGACGAACGGGGGTGTCGCCAATCACCGTTTCGGTTATCAGTTTTTCCATGCAATAGGGGCAAAACTGCATCTCCTGCGGCAGCTCTTTTCCGCAGTGGGGACAGGGCTTCATGGCAGACACCTCCTCTCACGGCAACCAGTATACCACATATTTCCTTACAATACAAGATAATACAAGAAAAACCGAGGGCAACCGCCCTCGGTTTTTTGTGTTTTGGTGCCTGTTGAGTTATTGTCCGATGCCGCCCAGTTTGCTGGTGCGGTAATCCGCCAGATCCTCACAGCGGGTTTTGGCATCCGAGCGGGAATAACCGACCGCGAATGTGACTACCTCGCCTTCGCAAAGCTCCGCATAACCCCAGTCATAGGAATCGGTCTTGACCAAAAAATAGCTGTATTCCTTGTTATGCGCCGTCTGGGTTTTGAGCAGGCTGATTTTTTTAATGGAAACGCTGACCGGCTCATCCTCAGAAGAGCAGTCTGCCTCGGCGGCGTTCAAAATGGATTTGGCGTTGGTTTCTGCGTCCTTATCGCCCCCGCAGGCGGTGAGCGTCACCAAAGACAGCACAACGAGAAGAAGTGCTAACCACTTTTTCATAATGATACCTCCTGTTATTTGTGCCGATTTTATGGCACTTTTTCAAAAATCTTATATGGTACGGTTTAACCGTCTAAATCGTGGGCCTTATCGCAAATAATCAGATAAAGGAGGGTTTCCTCCTGCCCAAACAACACCTCGTATTTGTCGTCTTCCCATTTGTAAGTATAGTCGTCCACCATACCGTCTGCGTCAAAAAATGCGTTGTAGGTTTCGGCCACGTCGTCGATGATGGCGGCAGAGAAATCATCACGAACTGTATTCCAAGCCAGGTAGAACTCATACATTTCCTTGTCCCGGTTAAACGAAGCGTACAGCGCAGGCCGACAATAAGAATAGGAGACGCTGGTAATGTAAAAGTCCATGTCGTCGATAGGATCAAACTCTTCGCCGCTGGCGTGGCGCTTCAGAAAATCAGAGCCGATAAAATCCCATACGGACGGATCGTCCAAGGGCAAGCTTACTCCATCGGTAAAATAGCCCTCCTCGTCCTCTTCCACATCTAAGGCCGGGGCCGTCAATTCGTGCGCTTCCAGCGTATCACAAAAATCATCGTAGGACATACCGAATTTCAGGTCGAAAGGCAGAGCAAAAGCAGCCTCCTCTTCCACAACCTTTTCTTTTTCCGCTTTCTCTTTCTTATCGCAGGCGGTAAGGCTTAGCATACCTACCAGCATCACCAAGGCTAACAGAATCGCTAACCATGCCTTTCTTTTCATGCAATTTCCTCCTGTTGTTTTGCATTCATAAACCAGTTGGTTGCGGTGCAAGCTCCAACGTGGGGAGACGATTAATACTCGTCGCCGTAATGACCGTAGTAATCGTCGTAATCGTCGCTGTAGTAGCAGTTGGCGACCTTCCATTTGCCGTCGATCTTCACGACGGTCACGGTCAAATCGTTAATGACGCTCTCATACACATGGCCGGAGATGCTGACCTTTACGGTCACGTCCACGGCCTCTTCAATATCCTCCACGTCGTCCTCGTCGATGTATTCGTCATAATTCTCCAGCAGATAGTTGATGACTGCTCCAACCTCTTCTTCGTCCATTTCTTCGGTATCGGTAGCCTCGACCGTGAGCTCATAATCGTCGCCGTATTCTTCTTTCATGTATTCTTTGGCTTGATCGAGGAAGACTTTATACGCCTTTTTCCAGCTGGAGATGTCCTCGTCGCATTCCTCGCTCAATTCCTCAAAGAATTCTTCCTCGGAGTCGAACTCGTCGAGAGCATCATCCTTCAACTCAGCCTCGAAATCGTAGGCGTACAGATCAATCAAAGACTCGTAGTCCTCCATCTCCCACGCTTGGGCAAAAGCCTCGGCCACTTCCTCGGGATTGTTTGGCACGCTTTCGTCGTCTTTCTCCTTCTTGTCGCAGGCGGTGAGGCTTAGCATACTCACCAGCATCACCAGAGATAACAGAATCGCTAACCATACTTTTCTTTTCATACAGAACACTCCTTTATTTTTTATTGAAAAACCTTAGTCCACAATGCCGAACAAGGCCTTCAAATCCTCCAGATTGTCGTCAAAATCGTAGCCGGGCGGAAGCATTTTTGTGGCGTTGACCCTGACGCCGTTGACGCAATATACGCCATAGGCCGCCACGACGTCACGCTCCAAATAGCATTTGACCGCGATCAAATACACTTCCGATTCGTTCTGTCCTTCACCGGTATACAAAACCTCGCCCTTCACTTCGTCCGCCGCAAACCCCATTTCCTTGCGGAACGCGGAGGTGGCGTAGGATTCGGCGACCTGGATGGACTCCTCCTCGTATTTGCTGCCGAACAAACTACATCCGGAAGCCAACAGCATAATGGCAACAAGTAAACAAATAAGTGCCGATTTTTTCATAAGAAATCCTCCTTAGTTTTTCTTTTTGCCGCACACACGGCATTCGTATCCGATGATTTCTTCTACGGTTTCCTCTTCCTGATCCACCACCCATTCTTCACGGTAGATCGGCTCCTGTTCGGTGACGGTTTCATAGCGCTCTTTAAAGAAAGAAGCAGAGTTGCCGGAAGAGGCTTCGTGCTGGGCGAAGTGAGAATAATAGGCATTCAACGAAGAAAACGCCTCATAGCACATGGCGCATTTATAGCTGGTGACGGTGTTATAACCGCTGATCACCGTTTCATAATGTCCCTTCTCCTCGTAGTGCACGGTGTCGTAAATGGCTTCCCAATCGTGACCGTGGGCACAAGGATCTTGATTTTGGGTCGGAGTGGGAGTGGTAGGTTTATTCTGCGTAGGTATGGGTTTGTTTTGGGTGGAAGCAGGCTTGTTTTGGGTGGGGTGGTTTGTCGCCGTGGGTTTGTTTTGGGTGGGGGTGGTTTGTGCAGACTGGCCGTCGGTTGGGCCAATCGTGGTTTTTCCTGCCGTTGTCGAGTGAGAAGAACTTTTGCTTGTCCCCTCTTCCGGGAGCGGGGCTGTGTCGGCATCATAGGCATTATCCTTGATAATCAGCGCATAGCACCCGGTTGTGGGTTGATAGAACATAACAGAGTATTTGTCGTTTTCCCAATAGCTGGTACAATCGTTTAGCTCGCCGCCGATGCCAAAGAAGGCATCGTAGTAAGGTGTTATATCAGCGGCCAAAGCTTTAATAAAGTACTGTGTAGCCGTTTCAAATTTTTCGTTCGTATAAAGGCCTATAAAACCGAATTGCGATAATTCTTTCTTCTGGTTAAAGAAAGCGTACACACAGGGGGTCGAATTACGATAGATCAACTGATGCATGAAAAGGGTGCTCTCTTCTTCATCGGCGGTTAAATGATACTCCTTGCCGGACAGGTTTTGCAGTAGTTTGGAGCCGGTGAATTTCCAGATCGAGGGGTCGTCAGTGGGGAGCGGCATAACATCCGGTTTATATCCAGGTTGGTCGGTGGCCGGCTTCAAGGGGTTAGCGGTGAGCCCGTTTTCGCTGAGCTTGGCGGCAAACTCGTCGTAGGACATGCCGAACTTCAGGCCAAAAGGCAAGGCAATATCGGTTTCCTCTGGGGCGGTGGTGGTCGTGGTTTTCTTTTCTGTGGGTGTGTCCTCCGTCTCGACGGGTTCGTTACCGCAGGCGGTCAGCCCCAACAGCAGACACAGCACCAATAACAGAGATACTACTTTCTTCATTCTTTTTCTCCTTTATTTTTATGTCTTACCTAAATATAGCACACGTTTTCGTGATTTGCAAGCGTATTTTGCTTGCAAATTTACTTGTATAAAATATTGCGGTTTTACCGTACAATAGGGTTGAGGTGATTGTATGTTTACCGTAAAAAAGCCCCAAAGCTCCAACAAGACCATCCGCATGCCGGACACGCTCATCGAAAGCCTCCAGCAGGTGGCGGACGCCAACGACATTTCCTTCAATCAGCTGGTGGTTCAGTGCTGTGAGTATGCGCTGGCCCATCGGCAGGAGCCTTCTGCGGATCCTTCTGCACAATAAACGGCTCAGACGGACACTCCTCAAACAGCGGTTTGCGTTGTTTCCGTTGTTTCTTATCACACATACAGAAAAACACCCCCAACGGACAGTATAGTCCGTTGGGGGTGTCGTTGTCCTTAGCAGGTTGCTAAGTTATACCAATCGCTCTTTCAGCTCCCACACATCGGCAAAGCGTTTGTTGGGGTCCAGTTGGGTGCATTTGTCGATGAGGGGGGCAAGTCGTCCTTTGGCAGCTTGGCGGGTGGGGTGTTGCCCCGTGAGCATCACGTTCATCATCACGCCCATGGCAAACAGATCCGAGCGGGCGTCGGTCTGGGTCACGCCGAACTGCTCGGGGGCGGCATAGCCCGCCGTGCCGATGACGCAGGTGTCCTGCCCCGCTTGGGGCTTATATTCCCGCGCAATATCAAAATCCAGCAGTACCACCCGCCCATCGGAGCAAACCATCACGTTTTCCGGCTTGATGTCCCGATGAATATAGCCGTGCTGATGCAAAAAGCCCACGCCGTCGCACACCGCCGCCATCACCCGCCGTACACCCGCCTCGGTGTACAGCCCGTTTTCCAAAATCTGCGCCACCGTGGAGCCGTCCAGATATTCCTCCAACACCAGGCAACGATCCCCCTCCTGCCGCACCTCGTAAATACGGGGAAGATGCGGGTGGCGCACCGTCTGCAACAGGCGATACAAAGAGCCGTCCCCCTCAAAAGAGAGGCAGACCAGGTCCTGCCCCCGTTGCTTGTGCCGCAGCTGGCGCATGGTCAGCTTTGGGGTATCCCGCAGCACCCGCACCAGCTCGTATTCGCTTTGCAACGCCGCATTTAGCCATTGCATATCGTGTTCACCTCTGCTATAATGGATGGGAAAGAAGGGATCGTCGTGGCAAAACAAACCAAAGAAATGCTGGAACAGCTCAAACGCGCCGAGAGCCTGGACGGCTATCTGGCGGAAAACACTGCCGAGATGGTGGACGGCACGCTGCCCACCCACCTGAACGCCCTGTTGGAAGAAACCGGTTTATCCAAATCGGAGGTGTTGCGCCGTGCCGAGATCAACGACATCTACGGCTATCAACTATTCGCCGGCTCTCGCCGTCCCTCGCGGGATAAGCTGGTGGCACTGTGCGTGGGGTTCGGGCTGTCGGATGAGCGCACCCAGCAACTGTTCAAGGCGGTGGGATTTGCTCCGCTGTATCCCAAAAATCGGCGGGACAGCATTCTGCTGTTCGGACTGCAAAAGGGCTATACCGTTCTGCAAATCAACAACCAGTTGTACGAGCACGGAGAGCCAACCCTGTGAGAAAAAAGCCATCGGCCATGCCGATGGCTTTTCTCGTTATCCCAGTCAGTCGGCCAATTCTTTGTTAATCAGATCGGTGACGCTCTCGGTCACAAAGGCGGCGATGGTTTTCAGCTCTTCGCTGCCCTGCGCCATGGCGTAGCCGCGGAAAGCCCCCACCATGGCGGCATCGTTGAGGTTGTCTCCAACGGCGATGATGTCCCCCTCCGCCACACCGAAGTGGGCGGCCAAGCGGCGCAGACCCATCGCCTTATCCACCCCATAGGGGGCGATGTCCACGCACCACCAGTTTTGCAACGGGTTGACGCGGTCGCCGTATTTCTCCCTTACCTTATCCACCAGCGCACCGGCTTCGTCCGGGCCGGGGAGAAACACCGCCATTTTGTGAAAATAGGGCAGGTCGGGCATATCCTCGACCGTATAATCCACCTGTTCGGTGGTGGCGGCGTTGCCCACCATAATGCAAGCGTCGTCCCAGTTGACATAGGCAAAGGGGGCGCCCCATTCCAGCAGGTCTGCCACAAATGCACGAGCGTCCACCCCCTCACAGCGATAGTTGAAGAGGGGGTTGCCTTTGGCGTCCACCGCCACGCCACCGTTGCAGGAGGCGTAGAAGTCGAAATTATCCCCCAACTTTTCCTGCAATTCGGCGAGAAAATCGGGGCCGCGACCGCTCACCACGCCAAAGATATTGCCTGCCTGCCGCCAACGGCGGATGGCGTCCAACTTTTCTTGGTCAATGCCCCCGTGGTTGAGGGTGCCGTCGTAGTCACTGCCAATGAGTTTCATAGTTACACCTCAATGATGATCTCGGTATCGTCGTACACCGCCATAGCGGGGAGGGTGATATAGTCCACCCCGTTACGAGAGGAGCGGTTGCCCCAGTGAAAATGCCCTTGATACACGGCTTTCACCTTGCCGCTTTGCTCGATGATGCGGCACACCTCGTCGGCGTTGGCCAGCCGATGGTCGGCGGCAGGGATGGCGGGGTCGATGTTTTGATGCAAGAAAATATACACATCGCCGTCCAAGTTTTCCAACTTGATTCGCAGGCCGTCGGGGTCGGGCAGACCCACATCGTCCCACCGAAAGCCGTGGGGAGTGTACCGCACCCCGTCGGCGGTGTAGTTGGTATCCAAAAACAGCAGATGCACGCCGTTTTCGTGGAGGTCTGTGGGTTCACAGCCGCCCAGCAAAGCATAAAACTCCGCGGCGGTGAAGACGTAGGCGTCGTGGTTGCCCATCAACACGGTGATCGGCATGGAAAACTCGGAAAACAGGGCGGCGATCTGACGCATATTGGCGATTTCTTTTTCCTTGGTGTCCTCGGTGTCGGTCAGGTCACCCAGGCAGATGACCCGGTCACATTTTTCGGCTTCAAAATACTCCAAAGCCGCCCGCATCTTGCCCAGGGAGAGGTTGTTGCGGCGATTGCCGCCGGTCAACTCTTGAGAAGAGTAGTGAGGGTCGGAAAAGAGTCCGATTTTCATGCACTCACCTCCTTGCTTTTTTGCCATTGTAGCAGATTGCCTCGCAAAAGTAAAGGATTATACGCAAAAGAAGGTCACGGCTTGTGGAGGTTGTACAAACCTTGAGCAACGAAAAAACCGACCCGATGTGTCCCATCGGGTCGGTTTTGCTTTTATGCATGGATGGCGTCGATCTCCTCAATGACCATTTTTACCTCTCCGGGCATCTCGTCGGGGTAATAGTGAAGCTCCCACTGCACCGACTTGCGACAAACGAATAAGCCCCCATCGGCATTCTCGTCGTAGCGATAGTAGGTGAGCATATTGCCCCATTCGTCATAGGTGTACTCCTTGGTGCCGGTGCCGTCATACCCGTTCTTCTCCTCCTTGATGCAGTTGCCTGCCTCATCGTAAGTGTAGGTGCGATCCTCCCAGCCCCAAGGGCCTGTCTCCTTCTCGGTGAGCAGACGATCCTGCTCGTCATAGGTGCACACCCGGTTGCTCCAACTGTAAATACCGCTGAACGTTTCAGCGGATAGGGTGTTCCCCCGTTCGTCGTAGGTGTATTCGGAGGAGGAAGTGACCTCCCCATCCTCCGTGGTCTGACGCAGAAGGATCTGTCCCCGCTCATTATAGGTGCGGGTGGTCACCGAGTCAACGTCATCATACAGCGTGCGGCGATAGATCTCATCGCCCTTTTCATTGAGACGAATCTCCTCCTGCTCGTGGACGGTGCCGTCCTCAGTCACCACTTTGTAGCCCAGGTTGCGGCCTTCGCTATCGTAGTAGTAGGTGAGGGTGCCCTGCTCAACCCCATCCTCGCTCTCGTAATGGTAGGCGCGCTCATAGTAATAAGAGCCGTCCTCGGCGTAGGTGTAGGTGCGGACGATCGGCTCCTCACCCTCGTAGGTCACGGTGTGGGTGAGAATACGGTCTTGCTCGTCATAAGTGGAAACCTCATAGCGATTGCTATACTCTCGCACCTCATTGTACCACTGGCGCAGGGTCAGTTGGTTGCCTCGCTCATCGTAGGTGTAGTCGGTGCGGGAAACCAACTCGCCGTCATCATAGCCGCAATAGGACAACACATGACCGTCCTTATCGTAGGCGTAGGTGTAGGAGGATGTGCTGTCCTCATATCGAGTGGTGCCGGATAGCTGTCGGTTGGCCTCGTCGTAGGTATAGGTGGTGAGAACGTCCCTGTCATAGTGCCAACCGGTTTTGCCCACCGATTTGTCCTCGATCAGATTGCCGCGCTCGTCGTAGGTGTAGGTGTCGGTGAAGTTGGCGCCTTGCGAATTCTCAAAAGTGTAGGTGGTGGGAACAAAGACGAACTTTTCCAACTCCTCTGCCGCACGCGGGTCGGCAGAAGCCTTGAACAGGTCGTAGGCCGCCTGCCAGTTGCCCTCCCCCAACCGTGCCATCGCCGCCGCGTAGTTTTCGTCCTCGGGGGCGGAAGGCGTGGTGGTCGTGGTGGGGGTGGTTTTGGCGGGTTTTTCCGCCTTTTTGCCGCAGGCGGTCAGGGACAGCAGCAACCACACGCACAAACACAACGATACCCATTTTTTCATCATCAGACCGCCTCCTTTTTTCGCTTAAAGCAGTAGTTTCTATTAACAGTCTATCATTGTAGACCGATGGCGTCAATACGTTTTTTAACTTCTTTTTGTTTTCGTATGGTTGCACAAATGAGGGGGGAGCAGTTAGTAAAAATGACGGAAAACAGCGGAAAAGCCCCTATGGTGTTATGAAATTTTGCGGTTGCTTTTCTTTTTATATGGGAGTATAATACAAGACGTTTTGAGACGTGTGATTATGTGAGGAATGGAAAGAAGGTCTTTTGCGTGCAAGCATTACTCAGCCTATCTGTGGCGCTGGTTGCGGGTCTGATGCTCTCCCGCTTGGCAAAGCTGGTCAAGCTCCCCGCCGTCACTGCCTATTTGGTGGCCGGTATTTTGGTCGGGCCCTATCTGCTCGGACAATTCCATTGGTCGAACGCCAACATTCATTTAGGCTTCGACAGCATGAAGGACATCGAGACCTACGGCCTGCTGTCCGAGGTGGCGTTGGGCTTCATCGCCTTTGCCATCGGTAACGAGTTCCGCCTGGCCAGTTTGAAAAAGACGGGGCGGCAGGCCACCGTCATCGGCATCATTCAGGCAGTCTTCACCACCCTGCTGGTGGACGCCGCCCTCATCGGTCTGCATTTCCTGATGCCGGACGTGCTCCCCTTACCCGCCGCCATCGTGCTGGGCGCCGTGGCCTCTGCCACCGCCCCTGCCGCCACCCTGATGGTGGTGCGCCAATACAAGGCCAAGGGTCCCCTCACCGATATTCTTCTGCCCATCGTCGCCTTGGACGATGCGGTGGGTCTGGTGGTGTTTGCCGTATCCTTCGGCGTGGCAAAAGCCCTCATCCACGGCGAGGTGCATCTGCTCAGCGTGGTGCTGGAACCGATTCTGGAAGTGGTGGGCAGCTTGGTGCTGGGTGCACTGATGGGATTTTTGTTCCATTTCTGCGAGCGATTCTTCCACTCCCGCAGCAAGCGCATGGCCATGTCCGTAGCCTTCGTGCTGCTGACCGTGTCCCTGTCCATGGTGGAATTTAAGGTGGGCGGTGTCCATGTCGCCTTCTCCTCCCTGCTGGTGTGTATGATGATGGGAACGGTGTTCTGCAACGTCTGCGACTTCTCGGAAGAGCTGATGGACCGCGTGGAGCGGTGGAGCACCCCTCTCTTGGTGTTGTTCTTCGTCATCAGCGGCGCCGAATTGGAGCTGTCGGTGTTCACCTCCGGCGCCATCGTGCTGGTGGGCGTAGTGTACATCCTCTTCCGCTCCTGCGGCAAATATTTCGGCGCCCGTCTGTCGGCGCAGGCCGTCAAGTGCGACCCCCATATTGTGAAATTCCTCGGCATCACCCTGCTGCCTCAGGCAGGCGTGGCGCTGGGCATGGCCATCAAGGCTGAGGCCGGTTTGGGCGAGGTGGGTCACATGGTGGCCAACATCACCCTGTTCTCGGTGCTCATCTACGAGTTGGTGGGTCCCTTCCTCACCAAGATCGCCCTGCAGAAGGCAGGCGAAATCCGCCCCGAGGAGAAAACCTCTGCCCGCGGCAAAAAGGACGTTTTGGGGCAATAAGTACGATAGAAAAAGCGGTTCAACCATCTCGGTTGAACCGCTTTTTTGTTGGTTTTAAGCGAGGATATCCTCCATCGAGTACATACCGGGTTGCTTGCCGACAATAAAGGCGGAGGCAGTGAGAGCACCCGAAGCAAACACACTGCGGGAGCCTGCAGAATGGGAGAGGGTCAGCACCTCCTGCTCACCGGCAAAATACACGCTGTGCTCCCCCACCACCGTGCCACCGCGGAGAGAGGCGATGCCGATCTCCTGCTTTTGCCGCTTTTGACGGCGGGTGTGACGGTCGTAGGTGTACTCCGGCTCGTAGGAAAGCCCTGCCTTGGCGGCGTCCGCCAGCATCAGAGCGGTGCCGGAGGGGGCATCCAGCTTTTGATTGTGGTGCATCTCTACGATCTCGATGTCGAAGGTGTCGCCGAGGACGGCGGCCGCCTTCTTGGTCAGGGCAGACAGCACCGCCACGCCCAAACTCATGTTGCTGCTGAAAAAGACAGGAATCGTCTCAGCGGCCTTGTGCACCACGGCGATCTGCTCGGCAGACAGGCCGGTGGTGCAAAGCACCAGCGGCAGGTTGTGGGCGGTAACATAGGCAAGCTCCGCTTCCAGCGCAGAGGGATTGGAAAAGTCGATCACCGCGTCCGCCGCGGGGCAATCCGCCCAGTCGGTATAGACGGGGAAACCCGCCTCGCCGACGGCTACGTCCACGCCTGCCACGATCTCGTGACCGCGGTCGGCGGCTAAGGATGCCACAGCGCGACCCATACGACCGAGGGCGCCATTGAGAATCAGTTTCATAAAGGAAAACTCCTCTGTTAGTTAGTAATCAAGCCGTGACGGAGAAGCAATTTAGCCAGTTTCTCCTTGGCACCATCCTCCATGGGATAGAGGGGCAGACGGCACGCGCCCACACCCATACCCATGAGGTTCATCGCCTCTTTGACAGGGACGGGGTTCACATCGGTGAACAGTCCCTGAGCCAGATCCATCCATTGGAGGAACAGATCGCGGCTCTGGTCGGTGTGTCCATCCAGCCACAGCCGGCAGATGTCGTGGCTGATGGTGGGGGCGATATTACCCAGCACGGTGATGACGCCGATACCGCCCACCGACAACACGGGAACGGTCAGATCGTCGTTGCCGGAATAGATGGGGATGTCGCTGATAGAGGCGAGATAACCCGTCGCCGCCATATCGGGATTGGCCTGTTTCAGACCCACCACCGTGTCCACCTCACGGTAGAGCTTCGCCGCCGTGTCCGGCTTGATGTCCAAGCCGGTGCGGGAGGGCACGTTATAGAGGATCAGCGGCAGGTCGGTGGCAGAGGCCACCGCCTCGTAGTGGGCGATTAAGCCCCGCTGGGAGGTTTTGTTGTAATAGGGGGTCACCAGCAGCAGGCCGTCGGTGCCGATCTCCTTGGCGGAGCGGCAGGACCGGATGCAGTGGTGGGTGTCGTTGGAGCCGGTGCCGGCGATGACGGGAATGCGGCCGTCGGCACGCACCACCGCCACACGGATGGCCTCCAGATGCTCTTCCATCTTGAGAGTGGGCGCTTCACCGGTGGTGCCACAGATAATGAGGGCGTCGGTGCCGTTTGCTACGTGCCAGTCCACCAGTTCTTCGATTTTGCCGTAATTGATACTTCCATCGGGGTGCATAGGGGTGACCAGTGCGACGCCGGAGCCGGTAAACAGAATGGGTTTACTCATGGGAAAACCACCTTTCCATCAAAATGGGAGTATGCGTGAATAGCCTCCCTCTCCGAGGGAGGTGGCATTTGCGACAGCAAATGCCGGAGGGAGTTTTTTGCTCGCCGCCTATCGGCGGCAACTCCCTCAGTCAGCCTGACGGCTGACAGCTCCCTCAAGGAGGGAGCCTACACTCTATCCAAATTGGCAACGACCATCAATCCATATAGCCGTCGGCGCACAGCAGCTCTGCCAGCAGGACGGCGCCGCCTGCGGCACCGCGCAGGGTGTTGTGGGACAGACCCACAAACTTGTAATCGTACTGGCTGTCCTCGCGCAGACGACCCAGGGATACGGTCATACCGCCCTCCAGGTCACGATGCAGCTTGGTCTGGGGCATGTTGTCCTCCTCGAAATATTTGAGGAACTGCTTGGGGGCGGAGGGCAACTGAAGCTCCTGGGGACGGCCGCTGAAGGTGTTCCAGATTTCGATGATCTCCTCCTTGGAGGGCTTATTCTCAAAGCGGACGAACACGGCGGCAAAGTGACCGTTGGTCACCGGCACGCGCAGGCACTGGGCGGTAAAAGCGGGAGAGGTGGCGTTGACAATCACGCCATTCTCCATCTTGCCCCAAATCTTCAGAGGCTCCTGCTCGGACTTTTCCTCCTCGCCACCGATGTAGGGGATGACGTTATCCACCATCTCGGGCCAGCGCTCAAAGGTCTTTCCCGCGCCGGAAATGGCCTGATAGGTGGTGACCAGCACGTCCTTGACGCCGAACTTGTCCAAGGGGAACAGGGCGGGGACGTAGCTCTGCAGAGAGCAGTTGGACTTGACCGCCACAAAACCGCGCTTGGTACCCAGGCGCTTACGCTGGTCGTGGATGATGGCCTCGTGCTGCCAGTTGAGCTCGGGGATGATCATAGGCACGTCGGCGGTGCCGCGGTGAGCAGAGTTGTTGGACACCACAGGGCACTCGGCCTTAGCATAGGCCTCCTCCAGAGCGCGAATCTCCGCCTTGGGCATATCCACAGCGCAGAAGATGAAATCAACTTTAGATGCAACCTCCTCCACGTTAGAGGCGTCCAGCACCATCATATCCTTCATGGATTCGGGCATGGGGATGTCCATGGCCCAGCGATTGCCTACTGCCTCAGTGTAGGTCTTGCCGGCAGAGCGAGGGCTGGCGGCCAGACAGGTGACATTAAACCAGGGGTGACCGTCCAGCAGGGTCATAAAGCGCTGACCCACCATACCGGTGCAACCGACGATACCCACGTTAAATTTCTTGTTCATTGTAAACACTCCTTTTTGGGACTTGAAAAACCGTTACACTTATTATATAATGTATGGAATAACGGTGGCATACCTCAGAAAATGCCTATTCGTGGATATTTTAACACTCTAAAGGGGCAATGTCAATGAAACATCCCCTATTTCCAGAAGAAAGTCGAGATTTTCTCTATGCTGAAAAGTGATTTTTTCTACAACCTTCCCGAGGAGTTGATCGCTCAGGAGCCCATCGAGCCTCGTGACGCCAGCCGTCTGCTGGTGATGGACAAGCAGAGCGGTGCCCTCATCGACGGCACTTTTCGGGATATTAAGGGTCTGTTGAAGCCCGGCGACTGCCTGATCCTCAACGACAGCCGCGTGCTGCCCGCCCGTCTGCTGGGTGAGCGAATGGGGACAGGCGCCCACGTGGAGCTGTTGCTGCTCACCCCCCACGGAAACGACGTGTGGGAGGTTCTGGCAGGCCCCGGCCGCCGCGCCAAGCCCGGCAACACCATCTCCTTTGGCGGCGGTATGCTCAAAGCCAAGATCTTAGAGGTGTTGGAGGACGGCAACCGCCTGGTCAAATTCGAGTATCAAGGCAATTTCTACGAAACGCTGGACAAGATCGGTCAGATGCCCCTGCCCCCCTACATCAAAAAGCGATTGGAGGACGGCGAACGCTATCAGACCGTCTATTCCCGAGAGTTGGGCTCTGCCGCCGCCCCCACGGCGGGTCTGCATTTCACCCCCGAACTGCTGGACGAGGTGCGTCAAATGGGGGTGGAGGTGGCCTTTGTCACCCTCCACGTGGGTCTGGGCACCTTCCGCCCCGTCAAGGAGGACGTGGTGGAGGACCACAAGATGCACGCCGAACATTACGAGCTGTCCCAGGAGACCGCCGACGTCATCAACCGCACCCGTCAGCGGGGCGGTCGGGTCATCGCGGTGGGCACCACCAGCTGCCGCACCCTGGAAAGCGTGGGCCTCACCGATGGCATCGTCAAACCTGCCGAGGGGTGGACCGAAATTTTTATCTATCCCGGCTACAAATTTCAGGTGCTGGACGGGCTCATCACCAACTTCCACCTGCCGGAGAGCACCCTCATTATGCTGGTGTCCGCCCTGGCGGGCTATGACCACACGATGCACGCCTACGAGCACGCCGTGGAGGAGAAATACCGTTTCTTCTCCTTTGGCGATGCCATGGCGATACTGTGAAAAATTAGCAATTAGAAATGAGGAATGAGGAATGAAGGTGTCGGCTTCGCCGACGGATTATAATCGTGCCGAAGGCACTCCTTAATTACTCATTACTCATTGCTCATTCCTCATTATCCAAAGGAGCAAACTATGGAAATCATCAAAACCGAGGGCAAGGCACGGCGCGGTGTCTTTGAGACACCCCACGGCACGGTGCAGACCCCTGCCTTTATGAACGTGGCGACCAGCGCCGCCATCAAGGGCGGCATCTCTGCCCACGACCTAAAAAATGACCTGCGCTGTCAGGTGATGCTGTGCAACACCTACCACCTCCACGTCCGTCCCGGTGACGAGCTGGTGAAGAAGATGGGCGGCTTGCACAAATTCACCGGTTGGGAGGGTCCCATCCTCACCGACAGCGGCGGATTTCAGGTGTTCTCCCTCTCCACCCTGCGCAAGATCAAGGAGGAGGGTGTCACCTTCCGCTCCCACGTGGACGGCAAGAAGATCTTTATGGGCCCCGAGGAGAGTATGCAGATCCAGTCCAATCTGGGCTCCACCATCGCCATGGCCTTTGATGAGTGTGTGGAGAACCCCGCCAAGTACAAATATTCCAAAGAGTCCTGTGAACGCACCACCCGTTGGCTCAAACGGTGCAAGGCGGAGATGGATCGCCTCAACAGCCTGCCCGATACCATCAACCCGAAACAGATGCTGTTCGGCATCAACCAAGGCTGCACCTTCGAGGATCTACGCGTCAACCACATGAAGGAAATTGCCGAACTGGACCTGGACGGCTACGCCATCGGGGGCTTAGCTGTGGGCGAGCCTGCCGAGGAGATGTACCGCATCATCGACGCCGTCGAGCCCCACATGCCGAAGGACAAAATCCGCTATCTGATGGGTGTGGGCACCCCCGAAAACATCTTGGAGGCGGTGCACCGCGGCGTGGATCTCTTTGACTGCGTGATGCCCAGCCGCAACGCCCGCCACGGCCACGTGTTTACTTGGCAGGGGCACCGCAACCTCATCAACAACAAATACGCCGACGACCCTCGCCCCATCGACGAGGAGTGCGACTGCCCCACCTGCCGTCTGTATTCCCGCAGCTACATTCGCCACCTGCTGAAAGCGAACGAAATGCTGGGCATGCGGCTGACGGTGCAGCACAACCTCTATTTCTACAACCGTCTGATGGAGCGCATCCGCGAGGCGCTGGACAACGGCACCTTTGAGGAATTTTATCAAAAATACACCAACTTTTTGGACGTGCGTATCTAAACAAACTGTAAACAAAGGAATAAAGGCTTGCACTTTGGGCCAAATTCCTTTATAATGTATAAGATAACTATTTTTGGAGGTATTTTCCTATGAACACTTTGTATTTCACCAAGCTGGCTGCTAACCCCGTCGGCGGTCTCGTGGCTTTTCTGCCCATGATCCTGATGATCGCCGTTCTGTATTTCCTGATGATCCGTCCCCAGCAGAAGAAGCAGAAGGAAGAGGCCAAGATGCGCGCCAACCTGCGGGTGGGCGACGAGCTGACCACCATCGGCGGCATCAAGGGCCGCGTGGTCTCCATCAAGGACGACACCGTCACCATCGAAACTTCCAACGACCGCACCAAGATCGTGTTTGAAAAGGCCGCCATCGGCACCGTCCACACCAAGCACGAGGACACCATCGACGATGACGACGACATCTAATGCATAATCTCTCTCCCCTGTGCATAAGGTGATGTGACGGAGACTCCGTCACACATCGCCATAGGGAGGAATACCGTATGTCTGCCCACACTCAATTGCGTCTGCCCCCGTATGCCAAGTCCCTACTCATCGGTCTGTGCGTGGGGGTGGTGGGCGGTACACTGTTACTGCTTTTAAGCGCCCTGCTCATCTACAAGATGTCTCTGCCGCTGGGTGCCGTCACGCCGATGGCCATAGCGGCCATGGGAGTGGGCGGCCTCTTCGGCGGCGTTGCCGTCGGGCTGAGCGCCAAGCAAAAAGGGCTGCTGTTGGGAGTGGTATGCGGCACGCTGCTCTATCTTATCCTGCTCGTTGCAGGGTTGTCCCGCGGCGGTATCGCCCCCGCCTATGCCGCCATCAAGTGGGCGGTGATCACGGTGTGCTCTGCCGCAGGCAGTGTGTGGGGCGTCAACCGACGCTGACCGTACAACTGACGGAGTAAGCCACCCGGCTTACTCCGTTTTGTGTTCTATTTGGCTTTCCTTGCCGCATACACTGTGACGGAGGGATGCCTATGAAACGGACAACCACCCGCCGCAAGCGGGAAATGCAACATTTTGTGGCGGATAACCGCCGTCTTTTTCCTTTTGTTCTGCTGTTTTTGGCAGGGGTGGGGACGGGGGTGGCGGTGTATTTAGCCGCCCACCGCAGCCTGCCCGCCGACCTGCCGGCACTATCCCCTGTGGGAGCGGGTGCCACCGGTTGGCTTCACACCTTGTGGGAGGCCTGCTTTTCCACGGTGGTGCTGTTGGGGGCGCTGTATCTGCTTGGCCTTTGGGCCTGCGGAGTGCCCTTCATTCTGCTGGTGCCGCTGTTCCACGGCGTGGGCTTGGGGCTCACCGAAGCCTACTATTACCGCATGGGAATGGGCGGCGTGGGTGTCGTCGCCGCGCTGGTGATGCCGGCAGGACTGCTCAACGGGGCCGTGCTCATCGCCGCCTGCGCCGAAAGCCTGCGGCTGTCCTCCCGCTTGAGCCGCCAACTGCTTCCCGGCACCGGCGAGGGCGGACTGTGGAGCAACTTTCGGCTATACAGCCTGCGGTTTTTGCTGTTTTTGGCCGCCGCCGTTGCGGTGGCGTGTATTGAGGTGCTGTTGCGCCGTGTCGTATTGTAACAAATCGGTTATCATAAATTAAAGGAGCGTATCCCATGGCAGGATTGTTCGGAATGTTCAACTATGCAAAAGAGGGCCCCGGTGTGGCGAAAAACGCACCCAAAAAGCGGGCTTTTTTTGCTTTTATGGAAATCTATGGGCGCAAGTTCTGGAAATTGGCGATCGCAGGCCTGCTATGGGCGGTGACCGCCCTGCCCATCGTCACCCGCGGTTGGGCGGATGCGGGCCTGACCTTTATCACCCGCAATTTCAGCCGCGAAAAGCACGCCTTCCTCAAAGAAGACTTTGTGGAAACCATCAAGAAAAACCATAAGCACGCCTTGACCATCGGTATCATCAACACGGTGGTCACCGGCATTTTCATCTTCAATCTGATCTTTACCCTGCGTCACGTCTTCCCCGGCGTGATGTTGCTGTTCGGCTGGACGCCGGAGCAGGTGGCAAGTCTGGGCGAGCTGGACACCCTGGGGCTCATCCTGATGGCGCTGTCCCTGGTGGGCTATATCACCTTCACCTGGATGAAATATTACATCCCCTTCCTGATGATCACCTTTAAACTGAGCGTCAAGCAGGTGTATAAAAACGCCTTTCTGTTTGCCGGCGCCAACATGAAGGTCAATCTGCTCATCTCCGCCATCCTCATCGCCGTTTACGGCGTGCTGGCCGCCGTGTTGCTGCTGTTCCCCTATGCCATGGTGGCGGCGGTGGTGATTCTGCTGTGCCTGTCCATTGTGCCGGCTTTCCGCTCTTTCCTCATTCAGTATTGCATCTTCCCCGCCATCAAGCGGCTGATCATCGACCCCTATTATGAGCAAAACCCCAACGCCGATAAGCAGGCGCGCCGTGACCTGGGCTTGGACGTGGAGGAAGAAACCAAATCCACCGAAGAGTCCGTCGAGACCGACGCCAAAGAAGAAGCGGCTGTCGAGGAGGAAGTGATCTTTACCGACACCCTGCCGCAAGAGGAAGAGAATGTCCCGAAAAAGTCTCTTCCCAAGCAGTATAATGAAAAAGAACTGCGTCACTTCAACCGTCAGGTGCAACGCCGCGTGACGGACGAGGATGATGACACTATTTAAAGGGACGTGTGTTATTTATGGATTACATCATCATTGGTCTGCTGGCAATTCTGATTGTTCTGGTGATCGTGTTGCTGGCGAAGCTGTCTAACAAAAAAGAGCAAACCGCTGTGCAGGAGCAGTTGGACAAGCTGGGGCGTGAGCTGCGAGAGGAAGTGCGGCAGAGCCGCAAGGAATCCAGCGAAGCCACCCAGCAGGCGGTGCAGAATATGAGCCAGGTGCTGCTCACCGCCCAGACCGGCGCCAACACCACCATCAACGAGAATTTGGAGAGCATCCGTCGGGCTATGGTGACCCAGCTGAGCGGCATCCGCGAGGAAAACAACCGCCAGCTGGAGCAGATGCGCCAGACGGTGGACGAAAAGCTGCAAACCACCCTCAACGACCGCATCACCCAGTCCTTCCAGCTGGTCAACGAGCGGTTGGAGCAGGTGTACGCCGGCCTCGGCGAGATGAAGACCCTGGCCAGCGGCGTGGGCGACCTAAAAAAAGTGCTGTCCAACGTGAAGACCCGCGGCATTCTGGGAGAGGTGCAGTTGGGGGCGATTTTGGAGCAAATCCTCGCCCCCGAGCAATACGCCGCCAACGTGAAGACCCGACCGGGCTCCACCCACTTTGTGGAATACGCTGTGAAATTGCCCGGCACCGACGAGGACACCGTGTGGCTGCCCATCGACGCCAAATTCCCGGTGGATGCCTATTCCCAGCTGCTGGACGCCTATGAAAGCGGCGACGCCGACGCCATCAAGGCGGCGGGCAACCTGCTGGAACAGCGCATCAAGGCTTTTGCTCGGGATATCCGCGACAAATACGTGGCGCCGCCCCACACCACCGATTTTGGCATTATGTTCCTGCCTGTCGAGGGCCTGTACGCCGAGGTGGTGCGCCGTGGGCTGATCGAAACCCTGCAGAACAACTATCACGTCAACATCGCCGGCCCCACCACCATGGCGGCCCTGCTCAACAGCCTGCAAATGGGCTTTAAGACCCTGGCGATCCAGAAGCGCTCCGGCGAGGTATGGAAGCTGCTCGGTGCGGTCAAGACCGAGTTTGACCGATTCGGAGACGTCATCGAGGCCGCCCAAAAACGGCTGGAGCAAGCCGGAAACGAGCTGGACAAGCTGGTGGGTCTGCGCACCAAGCAGATTCAGAAGCGACTGGCTCAGGTCACCAGCCTGCCTGATGCAGAAGCCACCGCCCTCATCGAAGGCGGCGACACAGAAGAATAATGGGACACATCCTCTGCTATTATTGTAGCAGGAGGGATGGATATGTTTCGTGTGTTTTCTCCCCGCCGCCACCTCCGCGTGGCGGTGGCGGTGCTGGCCCTGTGTGTCACCGTGGCGGCGGTGTGGCGTATGCCCGCGCATCCGACGGCGACAGCCCCCACCGAGGGGGTGGCGGTGCCCATCATCATGTACCACAGCATTCTGAACAATCCGTCACGGCAGGGCGCTTATGTCATCACCCCACAGCAATTTGAGCAGGATCTGCAATACCTGCAAGCGGAAGGCTACACCACCGTGGTGATGGCGGACCTCATCGCCTACGTGAAGGAGGGCGTCCCCCTCCCCAAAAAGCCGGTGATGCTCACCTTTGACGACGGCTATTACAATAATTATCATTACGCTCACCCTCTGTTAGAACAATATGGGATGAAGGCGGTGCTCTCCCCCATCGCCTTTTGGTCGGAGCACTACTCCACCCATCCTGACGAGTGTGACCGGGACAACTATTCTCATCTGACTTGGGAACAGATGAAGGAAATGGCGCAGTCGGGGGTATGGGAGATCCAAAACCACAGCTACGACCTGCACCACAACGACGGCGGGCAAAAAGGTGCCGCCAAACGGCAAGGCGAAAGCGACGCAGGCTATCGCCTGCGACTGAAAAACGACCTTGCCACGGCGCAGGAACTGCTGCGAGAGCAGGTGGGGGTGACCCCTACCACCTTTGCCTATCCCTTTGGTGCCATCAGCGCCCTTTCGCAAGAGGTGCTGGAGGAAATGGGCTTTGTGGCCTCCCTCTCCTGTGAGGAGCGTACCTCTATCCTCACCCGCGATCCCGCCTGCCTGTGGCGGCTGGGGCGGTATCTCCGCCCCGCCAACAAAGACGTTGCATCCATACTGAAATAGGAGTGTAAGACCGATGGAACAGAAAAAGATCGACCGCATCAACGAGCTGGCCCGCAAAAAGAAAGCGGAGGGCCTGACCCCCGCCGAATTGGAAGAACAGGCGGCCCTGCGAGCGGAATATATCGCGGGATTCCGTGCCAGCCTCACCGCCCAGCTGGAAAACACCGTGGTGGTGGACCCCGACGGCACCAAACATAAAGTGGAGAAGAAAAACAAGCCGTCTTGACCGATAGGCTCTGTTTGTGTATACTGAAAGAAAAACAGCAAGGAGGAAATCATAATGGATAAGATGCTGAAACTGTTGAGCGATAATGCCCGCCTGACCACCGAGCAGATGGCGGTGATGCTGAACATGACCGAGGCGGAGGTGGACGCCGCCATTGCACAGCTGGAAAAGGACGGTGTGGTGCGCGGCTATAAACCCCTCATCGACTGGGAGAAAACCGGCGAAGAGCTGGTGACCGCCATCATCGAGCTGAACATCGCCCCCAGCAAGGACGAAGGCTTTGACGGCATCGCCAAAACCATTATGTCCTTCGACGAGGTGGAGGGGCTGTCCCTGATGAGCGGCGGTCACGACCTGATGGTTACGGTCAACGGCCGCACCTTCAAGGACGTGGCCATGTTCGTGGCCAAGCGACTGAGCCCCCTCCCCGGGGTTCTGGGCACCGCCACCCACTTTGTGCTGAAAAAATATAAGGAGCGCGGCGTGCTGTTCACCGACGAGGAGCAGGACGAGAGAGGCGGAGTATGAATTACGACAAACTGATGAACGGCACCCTGGTGGATATGAAACCATCGGGCATCCGTAAATTCTTTGATATTGCCGCCGAGATGGAGGACGTGATCTCCCTCTCGGTGGGTGAGCCGGATTTTTCCACCCCGTGGCACATCCGCGAGGAGGCAATCCGCACGCTGGAAAAGGGACGCACCTGGTACAGCCCCAATGCGGGCTTTCTCGCCCTGCGCGAGGCCATCAGCGGCTATGTGAGCCGCCACAGCCACATCACCTACGACCCCAAGGCCGAGGTGCTGGTGACGGTGGGCGGCAGCGAGGCCATCGACCTGTGCTTCCGTGCCCTTGTCACCCCCGGTGATGAGGTGCTGATCCCCGAACCCGCCTTTGTGTGCTACGACCCGCTGACCCGTATGGCGGGCGGTGTACCTGTGCCGTTGGTGACCAAGGCGGAGGACGCTTTCCGCCTGCGCGCAGACGTGGTGGCCGCCGCCATCACCCCCAAGACCAAGCTGCTGGTGCTGCCCTATCCCAACAACCCCACCGGCGCCATCATGCCCCGCGAGGAGCTGGAGGCACTGGCTGAGGTGCTGCGTGGCACCGACATTATGGTGCTCAGCGACGAGATCTACGGCGAGCTGACCTACGGCCGCGAGCACGTGAGCTTTGCCGCCATCGAGGGGATGCAGGAGCGCACCATCCTGGTCAGCGGCTTCTCCAAAGCCTTTGCCATGACCGGTTGGCGACTGGGCTATGCCTGTGGCCCTGCCCCGGTGATGAAGATGCTGATCAAACTGCACCAATACGGTCTGATGTGTGCCCCCACCACCGCTCAGTACGCCGCCACCGAAGCCATGAACAACGGCGACGAGGACGTGGAGAAGATGCGGGGCGAATACGATATGCGCCGCCGCTATATCGTGGACGAGCTCAACAAGATGGGGCTGACCTGCTTTGAGCCGGAGGGCGCTTTCTACGTCTTCCCCTCCATCCAGAGTACCGGTATGACCTCCGAGGAGTTCTGTGAGCGCCTGCTGAAAGAAAAGCACGTGGCGGTGGTGCCCGGCAACGCCTTTGGCGACAGCGGCGAGGGATTTATCCGCATTTCCTATTGCTATTCCATCAAGCACATTACCGAGGCAATCAAGAGAATGAGAGCCTTTTTGGAGGAAAACGGCTTATGCAAGTAACCGTTCACGCCCCTGCTAAAATCAACCTCACCTTAGACATCGTGGGTGTCCGCGCCGACGGGTATCACCTGTTGGAGAGCCTGTTCCAGTCGGTGAGCATTTACGACACCGTGGTGGCAGAAAAAGCGGCAAAGGGCGAAATTTCCTTAGAAGTTGTGGGACAACCCTGCGACTGTCCCGTGGAGAAAAACACGGCGTATAAAGCCGCCAAAGTGTTTTTTGAGGAAACGGGTATCGAGGGCGGCGTGCATCTGACCCTCACCAAACGCATCCCCCAGCAGGCAGGTATGGGCGGCGGCTCTGCCGACGCCGCCGGTGTGCTGTGGGCGCTGAACACGCTGTACGAAACCAATCTGACCACCAGCCGTCTGCATCGGATGGGGGCTAAGATCGGTGCCGACGTACCCTTCTGCGTGGTGGGTGGCACCGTGATGGTCACCGGCATCGGTGACGGTCTGGATCCCACCTTCGCCATTCCCCCTTGCCACATTGTGGTGGCACAGCCCGCCGAGGGCATCTCCACCAAGGAGGCCTATGCCGCGGTGGACAACGCCACCATCACCCGCCGTCCCGACCACGAGGCGGTGAAGCGGGCGCTGTGCCGGCGGGATTTGCACGCCCTGTGTCAGCAGGCGGTGAACGTGTTTGAGGAAGCCACCAGCCTGGCAGGTGTCGCTGACATCCGCCGCAAGATGGAGTCGTTTTCGCCGCTGTGCAGTCAGATGACCGGCAGTGGCAGTTGCGTTTTTGCCATCTTTGAGGATGAGGACACCGCCAATGCCTGTGTGGAAGCGTTGAAAAAGGACTATGCTACCGCATTTGTGTGCCGGCCCTGTGACGGTGTGATGATTGAAAAGGAATAATTTACCACCAACTTGAATAAAGCCGTGTCAAACCGCCCATTCTGTCAGTAACGAACAGAAAGGGCGGTTTTTGCTATGGCTCAACATAAAAAAAGATGGATGAAAGCGGTGGCGGGGGCGTTGGTGATCTGCCTGACACTATCCGTGTGCCAGCTCCACGGCACCTGCGAAAGCGTGCGGGAAAACGTGGTGCGACTGCACATTCTCGCCAACTCCGACAGCGCGGAGGACCAGGCGTTAAAACTGAAAGTGCGGGACGCCATACTGGAAGCCTCGGCGGATTGGCAGGAGATCGCCGCCACCCCCGAGGAGGCACTGGCACTGGCGGAAAAGCGTCTGCCTGAGCTTCAGGCGGTGGCGGAACAAACGGTGGCGGCGGAGGGGTACGACTATCCCGTTAAAGCAGAGGTGTGTCGGATGTATTTCACCACCCGCCAATACGACACCGTCACCCTGCCGGCAGGACAATACGACGCGGTGCGTGTGGCCATCGGCGAGGCCGAGGGGCAAAACTGGTGGTGCGTGATGTACCCGCCCCTCTGCGTCGGCGCCGCCAGCGACCGCAAAAAGGCCACCTCCCTTTGGAGCGACAAGCAAAAGAAACTGGTGCAGGGCGGCGACCGCTATGTGGTGAAATTCAAGGTGGTGGAATGGGCGCAAAACACGCTTTCCCTGTTCCGTCGAAAAAAATGAAAAAATTTAGAATTAGGTATTGACAAATGGGAAACCATAGTGTATGATAGTCAAGCGGTTTGAGAAAACCCGTGGTGACAGGCACCTTTAGCTCAGTTGGTAGAGCACCTGACTCTTAATCAGGGTGTCCAGGGTTCGAGTCCCTGAAGGTGCACCATTACATGGCCCGTTGGTCAAGTGGCCTAAGACTCCGGCCTCTCACGCCGGCAACAGCGGTTCGAA
>JAFQGI010000019.1 GCA_017415515.1 Clostridia bacterium
ACATAAGAAAAGACATTGGCCGGTCTTTTTACCTTTGCATCCAGTTCACGTAAAGCATCCAGTTCGGTGCTTTCCTTTTCGGTGTACTGACTGCGAATCTTCTGTACGAGAAATTCCTGATCGTTTCTATTCATTTTGATTGCCCCTTTTCAATTTGTTGTGGGCACATTATACCGTGCCGATGTTTTTGAAAGTTTTGAGAAATGTTTGAGTTTTGTTAAAGTGCAGAATTTTTTCCACCGGTAAGCTCTGCTGTCAGTTCAAGTATTCTGGGCGCATATTTTGTTTTCGCATTAGTGAACACCTTGCGGTATATCGGATAGGCGACGATCATACTTACCATACCAACGATGCCAAGAAGCACACCGAGCGCTATTGCGAAGATTCCACTTCCGATCGCTTGCATCGCGAGACAAAGTCCAAGCCCGAACACGAATGCACCACCAATACCGGCACAAAGCGATTCCAGCGTTCCGGAGTTTTGAACCATTTCGTCCAAACGTTTAAGCTCTTCAAACTTGCTTTCCTCACGGGGAAGATATTTTTTTCGGATTGCCTGAACCTCTGCGTTTTCTTTAGCAGAGTATTTATATATGAAGGTTGTTTCCTGATTCATTTGCGTCCTCTTCTTGTTTGCGGATTTATTTGTCACCGGAAAGTCTTTTCTTTGCATCCTCTACGGACTCGCCATCCTTGGCAAAGAGTTTTTCCACGCACTTGTCGGTAACTTTGCCAAAGCCTTCAACGACTCCGTTTTCGATTTTCTTGTAGCCTCCCACTACACCTTCCTCAATCTTCTTGTACCCCTTAACTACGCCCTCAGCAATCTTTTCATTTGCTTCTACGAACTTAGACATATTAATTATCTCCTTTTCTTGATTTTATGACTTTATTATACTTCACGGTTATTTGCGAGATTTTTGAGAAATGTTTGAGTTTTGTTAATTTCAAAAATTTCTTTCGAAAGTGTTTAACCACTTTCCTCACCGTACAAACAGATTATATCCTGTCAATGTTTTTGCGGTGTTTGAGAAATGTTTCAGTTTTATTAAAAAGAAACTGCGGCAAAAATTTCTCTTTACCGCACATTCACGTCAATATCATTCAAACACATGTCTTACATAATAAGTTGATTATTAAGAAGGAGAAAAAACTATGAAGAATCCATCACAGTACCACATTCAAAAGCGAAAGGACGGCAGATACGATGACCACTTCATCGTTACATTTAACTACAAAAACACCTCAAAAAAGGTTTCACTCAAAGAAATAAATAGTTCGTCTTTAACATCGTCGCCTCCACCAAAAAGAGAAAACGGAGTGTGCAAACGCACACTCCGTTTTTTATTAGACGTTGAAATTACAGATTCTTCATCTTCATCTTGCGGGCCAACAGAGTCAGCACCATCAGCACGACGTACAGAGCACCGATGGTGATGAAAATGGCAGGCCAGCCAAACTTAACCTGTACAAAGCCGAAGGCGGAAGCCTGGATAGCGGCGCCCATATACACGGCCCAGTCCAGAACGCCGACCACGGTGGCAGACATGGCACGACCGCCCATATCGCCGGCGATGGCCCAAATGACACCGGTGACCATGCTGAACACGCCAACCACAAACAGCATGATGGTAGCGGGCAGCTTGGTGGTGAACATGGGGAAGCAGATCAAACCGGCACAAGCCACCACAGAAGCCAAAATCAGCATGGGCTCACGCTTGCCCTTAAACACCTTATCGGTGATGAAGGGGAAGACGAACATAGCACAGGCCTGACCCAAGGGAAGCACGATGGCGCTGAAAATACCCTCTTTCACAGACAGGTTCAACTCGTCCATAAAGTAGGTGGGAATCCAGGTCAGCAAACCGTAGCGGCCGATACCGGCGATAGCGGAGATCAGGCAGAACACGATGACCTTGGGTTCGCTGAACAGCAGCTTGTAGGGATAGAAGAAACCACGCTTGGACAGCTCCAGCTCCATAGCGGCGTCCTTGGCGCCCAGCTCGGCGTCAGCCTCCTGGAAAGCGGGCAGGCCCACGTCCTCGGGCTTCTCTTTAAAGAAGAAGTAGAAGGCGATCAGGATCAGCACCATGGGGATCATGGGGAAACGGAAACCGGCACGCCAGCCCCACTCGGGGTTGAGGGCCAAGCACAGGTTGATGGTCAGATAGGTGACCACCTGAGCCACGCCGGAGAAAGCAGTGGCCAAACCGGAAGCGAAACCACGCTTCTCCTTAGGCCACCATTTGTTCAGAACACCCACACCGTTGGCCCACACCATAGCCTGCACGAAGCCGTTGAGACCCCACAGGATGGCGATGACAACCAGGTTGTTCTGGAAGGAGATGGCCACGTTCAACACGGCGGAAGCGGCCACACCGATCATCATCAGACGCTTATAGCCGATGAGAGCGCCGAGACGGCCGCTGACCAGCTGACCGAAAGCATAGCACCAGAACAAAGCGGAGGACACTACGCCCAAGGTGCCCAGATCGGAAGCGAACTCGGCCTGCAGGTGGGTCATCACCAGATTGATGTTCTGACGACCATTGTAGAAGAACAGATAAGTAAAACCAAAGCTCAACAGCATCAGCCAAGCGTATTTCTTAAATTTCTTGAACTGCTCGCCGGTGTAGCCATAGGTAGCGTTGGGCGCTAAATTCTTAGTACTCATTTGCGTTACCTCACTTTTTCATTTATATGCTTAATACCAAAAGTATATCAACCGAAAATCTTGGCGTCTGCCTCGTCATAAGCCAGAATCTCGGCGGTGACGCGGGCGTGATCGTCCAGGTTGTCGATCTCGTCGATGTAATAGTTCTCATAAGAGAAAGCACGCACATTCAGGGCGGCGAAGATCTCGTTCAGCGCGTTCTCGGCGTAGCACTTGTCCTCGCCCTTGTGGATGAACTCCACCACCTTGCCGATCCAAGCGGAGGCGGTGGCCTTGGTCATCTTGTAGAAGGGCTGGAAGGCGAAGCAATCCTCGTCGAAGATCTTGATGGAAACCTCCAGCACCTTGCCGTCACGGACACGACCCTTGAAATCCTTCTCGGGCAGAGCCTTCTTGAAGTTGACGGTGGCGGTGTTCTCATCCTCGCAGGCCAGCACGTCGTGCAGCAGCTTACGGTTGAACACCAGGTCGCCGTGGAAGAACAGCAGATCGTCGTTCAGATACTCACGAGCCAGATACATGGAATAGATGTAGTTGGTCTTGTCGTAGATGTCGTTGCGAACGAAGGTGAAGTTCAGGTGGGGGAAATCGGCGGCCTCCGCCTTCAGCTGCTCCTCGAAGGGGCCGGTGGTGACGACAAACTCGGTGATGCCCTCGGCGGACAGCAGACGAATCTGACGGTGGAAGATGGTCTCGCCGTCCTTCAGACGGGCCATGGACTTGTGGTTGTTCTTGGTGAAATCGCCCATGCGATTGCCCAAACCGGAATTGAAGATGACTGCTTTCATGATGATTATCTCCTTTCAAAATTCATCTCATTTGGTTTTCAACATAGGAAAAGGCGAGTCATCGCTCGCCCACTTCCTGCACATTATAACATTAACCGGCAAAAAGTCAACAAAAAATCACCAAAATTGTGGATTAATTTCCCGTTTGGTCTTGAAAATCAACAAGTGTTGATTTATAATATACAAAACAGACCAAAGAAGGAGGTGCGTCTATGTCCGTTGGCGCCAACATCAAAAAGCGACGCTTCGAACTGCGGATGAGCCAGCAGGAGCTGGCAGACGCCATGGGATACAGCACCCGATCCACCATCGCCAAGATCGAATCGGGGGAAAACGACGTATCCCAGAAAAAACTGCAAAAATTCGCCGCCGCCCTGGACACCACGGTGGAGGCGCTCATTGCCGGCTATGCCGCCCCCTCCCCCACCACGGCGGAGGCTGTCCCCGGCGGCAAGCGGCGATCCCGCGGGGCGGTGATCATCCTGGCCGGCGGCAAAGCGGGGCAAAACCGCCAAAACGTCCCCACCCAATTCGTCAACGTCCACGGCAAGCCCATTTTGGTCTATTGCATGGACGCCTATCAGGCCCATCCCTCGGTGGACGACATCTACGTGGTGTGCCTGAAGGGCTGGGAGAGCATTGTGCGGGCCTATGCGGAGCAATACGGCATCACCAAATTGCGGGGACTCATCCCCGGCGGTGCCAGCGGCACCGCCTCGCTGAAAAACGCCTTGGACCACATCCAAGGCAAATACGGCGTGGGTGACACCATCCTCATCCAGGAGGCCACCCGCCCCTTGGTGCGACCGGAGACCATATCCCGCCTGCTGCAAGCCTGCTCGGAGCGGGGCAGCGCCACCGCCGGCTATTCCATGCGGGAATTCGTGCAGTTTTCCACCGCCGAGGGAAAGGCGCAATACATCGACCGCGACACCATCGTCGCCCTCCAATCCCCCGAGGCACACAAGCTGTCCCTGCTCAACGAAATCTATCTCAAAGCGGCACAGCAGCAACACCCCCTCACCGAAAGCTGCCTGACCATGCTGATGCATGCCTTGGGTTATACGGTCAACTTTATTGAAAGCCCCATCGACAACCCCAAGCTGGTACGAGAAGAGGACATCGCCTCCTTCTCCGCGCTGGTGAGAGTATGATAAAAGGAGGTATATGTGTCTATGCTTAAACGATTCGTGAGCTATTACAAACCTCACAAGTGGATGTTTGCCATGGATATGATCGCTTCCATGTCCATCGCTCTGCTGGGCATGGTGTATCCCGTCATCACCCGCAATATGCTCAACGACTACATCCCCAACGAAAAATACCAAACCATCATCATCGCCGGTGTGGTGGTGCTGGGGCTGTATGCGTTGCGTATGGGGCTCAACTATTTCGTGCAGTATTACGGTCACGTCATCGGCGTGCGGATGCAATCCCGCATGCGGCAGGATCTGTTTGCCCATCTGCAAAAGCTGCCCTTCGCTTATTATGACAACAACGAGACCGGTCGCATCATGACCCGCCTCACCAGCGATCTGTTTGAGGTGTGCGAGCTGGCTCACCACGGCCCCGAAAGCCTGCTGACCTGCTCGGTGATGATGATCATCTCCTTTGTCTACCTATCTTCCATCAACTGGATTCTGGCTCTCATCGTGTTTGGCTGTGTCCCCATCCTGGTGGTGACCTCCTTCTTCCTGCGGCGCAGTATGAAAGAGGCCTTTGCCGAGCGCCGTAAGAGCAACGCCACCATCAACGCCGCCGTGGAGAGCAGCATCACCGGCATCCGGGTCACCAAGGCCTACACCAACGCCGATCTGGAGCAGGAGAAGTTTGAGGAAGGGGACGAGACCTTTGTCAGCTCCTCACGACGCGCCTATAAGGCCATGGCACGCTTTCACTCCACCACCACCTTTATCTCCGACGTGTTCAACGTCATCATCCTCATCGCCGGCGGTCTGTTCCTGTATGCCGAAAAGATCAGCTATGGCGACTATGCCGCCTTTATCGTATCGGTGAACCTGTTCATCGGCCCCGTCAACACCCTCATCCACTTTATGGAGCAGTTCCAGAACGGCGCTTCCGGTTTTCGCCGCTTTGTGGAGCTGATGGAGGAGGCACCCGAGGCGGAAAACCCCGACGCCAAAGAACTGACCGACGTAAAGGGCGTCATTGAGTTTGAAAACGTCAACTACGCCTATGTGGAGAAAAAAGAGGTGCTCCACAACATCAACCTGCGGCTGGAAAAGGGCAAAAAGTTAGCCCTTGTGGGCCCCTCCGGCGGCGGCAAGACCACCCTATGCCACCTGCTGCCCAATTTCTACCGGCTCGGTTCCGAAGACGGTACGATTCGCATTGACGGCACCGACATCCGTGAGCTGACCTTGGAGTCGGTGCGCCGTAGCATCGGCATCGTCCAGCAGGACGTGTTCCTTTTTGGCGGCACCATCCGGGATAATATCATGTACGGCCGCCCCGACGCCACCGAGGAGGAGATGATCACCGCCGCCAAACGCGCCAACATCCACGACTACGTGATGACGCTGGAAAAGGGCTACGACACCGAGATCGGCGAGCGTGGCGTGAAGCTGTCCGGCGGACAGAAGCAGCGTATGTCCATTGCCCGTGTGTTCCTCAAAGACCCCGCCATCCTCATTTTGGACGAGGCCACCAGTGCGCTGGATAACACCACCGAGGTGCTCATCCAGCAGGCGCTGGACGAACTGTGCAAGGGCCGCACCACCCTGGTGGTGGCCCATCGCCTGTCCACCATCCGCGGCGCCGACGAGATCGCGGTGGTGCTGGACGGCCGCATCACCGAGCGTGGCACCCACGAGGAGCTGATGGCCGCCGGCGGCACCTATCAGCAGCTTTACTCTTTGCAGTTTAGAGATAACGACTATATTGAGTAAATGGGAAAGCCGAGGTATCGAAACGATACCTCGGCTTTGTTTCATGGATTCGCTCCTGCTCTCGGCTCCCCTTGTCAGGGGAGCTGTCGAGTCGCTTGCGACGAGACTGAGGGGTAGTCGAGGTTTGTACATACTATGACTACCCCACCACCGCCTACGGCGGTCCCCCTCCCCTGACAAGGGGAGGCAAGATGGGTGAGTGCGTGACTGTATAATCCGTTCTCCTTTTCACACACTACCCCAAAAGGGGGAATGGCGATGTGCACCGCATTACACGCCCACGGGTGCTTTGGGCGGACGCTGGATCTGGAATACACCTATGCCGAGCAGGTGGTGGCAACGCCGCGGCATTTTCCGCTGCCTATGCGGCACCGCCCCGCCCTGACGGAGCATTACGCCATCCTCGGCATGGCCACGGTGGCAGAGGGGTTTCCGCTGTACTACGATGCGGTCAACGAGTGCGGCTTAGCCATGGCGGGGCTGAATTTCCCCCACAGTGGGCGGTACGTCCCCGCCGCCGAGGGGGACGTGGCCTCCTTTGAGCTGATCCCCTACGTTTTGGGGCAGTGCAACAACGTGGCGGAAGCCAAAGCATGGTTGGAAAACGTACGGGTGTGCGACACCCCTTTTAGTGCCGATTTTCCGCCCACCCGCCTGCATTGGATGGTGGCGGATGAAACGCGGTCGCTGGTGGTGGAGGCCACCGCCCAGGGGTTGACCGTCCACGATAACCCCATGGGGGTGATGACCAACGAGCCGCCCTTTGACCTGCAGATCGCCTATTGGGAAAGCCTTTCCCGCCTATCGCCCCGCGAGCCCATCCCCACCCCGCCACGGCTGGGGCGGGGCAGCGGCAGCCTGGGGCTGCCGGGGGATTTTACCTCCCCCTCCCGCTTGGCGCGGGCGGCCTTTGCCGCCGCCTACGGCGAGACGGACGGTGACGCCGTGGGGCAGTTTTTCCACGCCATGGCGACGGTGGAGGTGCCCCGAGGGTGCGTGCGGCTCACCGACGGTGGACGGGTGATCAGCCAGTACACCTCCTGTATGGATTTGCGGGAAAAGGTGTACTATTACCGCACCTATGGCTGCCAGCGCATCCACGGGGTGAGGATGGCGGCAGAGGGTGAGGCCCTGCGCACGTATCCTCTACCCGAAACGGAGGATATAAAGTGGGAAAAGTGATTTTTCACCTCATCCGACCTCGCTATCGCTCGGCCACCTTCCCCTCAAGGGGAAGGCTTTTGTGCGCCAATGCGAACAGCGGAGTGAACATTACGTTCACTCCGCTGTGCATCTTTTACCTACGTTTTTGCCTTCTTTTAAGATACACAAACAGGCGGCCTGGTATCCACAATTTCAAACGCTCCTTCCATACTCTGCGCTTGTTTCTAGCACAATACTGGAGCGCCACCCGATCGATTTCGTTATCCTTAAACGCCTGCATATACATTTCCCATTTTTCTCCCTTAGGGGTGGGGTGGCGTAAGCAGGTGTTCCCCGCTACCGCCACGTTGCAATCGATCTCCTTTACGTACATCCTTTCTGACAAGAAAGGCAACAGTGCCATACCCCTGGAGGTGTTCAGCAAACATACGGAATTGCCCTTTGTCACATTAAAAGGCAGATCCACCACCTCGTATCCCCAAAAATCGCCCAAAGTAATATCTCCTATGCGGCGATCTGTGGCAAAGCGGCAAGAAAAACAAGAAGGGCGCATAATATTACCGGCAGTAAATGCCGCCAAATAAAACTCCTCCACCTTGCCAATGTTCTGCTTTCGCCCATTGGCATCGGTAAATTCTGCCGTGAAGCGTTGCCATCCATATTGTTTGCTTCGGAAATTAAAATCAGTAATTTCGGTTTGATATTTATTCTCCAAATAACGGATAAATCTTTTGAACATCTCATAGCCGGGCACGCCATGGCAAATAAGATCGGCGGTGATAAGGTTGGTCGTCTGACGGCCCACCACGGCATACAATGCCGCCACTTGACAGGGGGTGCCGCTAAAAAATACAGTCTGCCCATTTTTGAGTCTCTTTTTGATTTCTTGATACACCAATCCTACATCACTCTGCAAATATTTGGAGCGGCGCATCCGCAAATAGTCCTCTTTTTTTTCTGCGCAGATATGAATCGGCTTCAAATCGTCATCGTAGACACATCCACACACAGCGCCCCCCTGCTCCAACACCTGCTCCGCCACAGCAGAAAACACGCCACCAGAAGCGCTGGCGCACAGCACGGCCTTTTCCCGATGAGCTGCCGCAAACGCCTTAACAGGTGCGTTCAGCACCATCTCTTGCGTGGCGTTGCACGCCGTCACACACTTGCCGCATTGTACACAAACGGCATCATTGATATCAGGATATACAAAGCCAAGCTCATCCGTTTTCATTTGAATTGCGCCACAGGGACAAATATTGACACACGCGGCGCATCCGTTGCATAGTTCCTTATTTATCTGCGCCAAAATGTCCATACGTTATCCATCCTTTTCCAGCGCGTTCTTCAAATACTTCAAAGAGAGAGCTTTCTGCTCCGCTCGTATTGCATTAACCATTTCGTAGTCGATCGGTTCAAGCACGCTCACATCGGCATTAGTATCGATATCCCGATTCTCCAACCCGAACAACCGCATAACACTCTGCATACGCGGGTTGGTAGCCACACTAACACTTTTGAGAAAATCCACAAAAAACTGCTTTTCAAATATCATCGAAAAACAGATGCCGTGAAAACTGTTGGTGACCACAAACTGTGCTCCCCCCATATACCCCAACCACTCTTGAGGACTCAAAGCGTGAACGGGCTTTCCCTTTCGGTTGCATTTCCAGTGTTTTAGCACCTTAACTACTTTGATTCCGTATTGGTCGGCCAGCTTATGAGCATATGCTTCTAAACGGGACGATTCCTCCCGCAGATACAGCATAACGTATCTACCCTTACATTTGGGCGGAATTGCCATAGACTCGTACCGTTCTCCATCCAGCAACAACGACGGATCCAGCACCTGCGTGGCGTCCCTATCCGTCAACTCTTTGACAATATCTACACCATGACTCTCTCTCACCGCAATGGAGGAAAAAGCAGAGATGTACTGTGCCGCTTTCTCCTCCATCCCTTCTGGAACACCCGCAGAACCAAAGCTGGCAGCATAAGAGATCTTCTTGAAATCGTCTTTCACAAAATCCAAAAAATAGGTGTCGTCCACGCTGTAACTACCAAAATTCCACACTTGATCGCTACCCACCACAAACTTATCGTATTGTGACTCTAAAGCCGGCAGTTGATCTCGGAAACAACGCTCGTCGGGATAGTTGCGATAATACTTGTTGAAGAATTTGGTGTATTTCCCCACCCGAAGAGGATATGCCACCAAATATTTTATCCACAAAAAGACTTTTTTGGGCGTCCATTGTCCTAACGGCCCGCAAAACACCGTTTTTCCCATTACCGGCTTGCCGGCAGCAGTTTTTTGATAATTAATGATGTGCGGTGCATAATCCCCCATATCGGCAATCGTTTCTTGCAACGCGTAGGCTTGCAACACCGAACCGGGATTGGTGGAAAACGAGAAGGTCAATATACCGATCTTCTTGGACATGTGTGTTCATCCTCTCCGCTCATAGCGTGCGTATCTTTTATATTATAGAACAACTCACTATCAAATGTCAAACCATATCGTTACCATACAATCGGCATCATGCCGTGCTTCTCCAATAGGGCGTTGGCCTTGGAGAAGTGGCGGCAACCGAAAAAGCCACGATGCGCCGACAAGGGGCTGGGGTGCACCGTCGCCAGCTTATAATGGATGGGGTTGGTGATCAGCTGGGCCTTGCGCTGGGCGTGGGCGCCCCACAAGAGAAACACCACCGGCGTCTGCTTATTGTTCAGCTCCGCGATGACGCGGTCGGTGAACTGCTCCCAGCCCTGCCCCTGATGGCTGGTGGGCTGTCCCTGCCGCACCGTCAAAACGGTGTTGAGCAGCAGAACGCCCTGCTTTGCCCAGGCGGTCAGGTCGCCATTGGGCGGTGTGGGCTTGCCCACGTCGTCGGCCAGTTCCTTAAACATATTTTTGAGGCTGGGGGGCGGTTCGACACCGGGCTGCACCGAAAAGCACAGGCCGTGGGCCTGCCCCGGGCCGTGGTAGGGGTCCTGACCGATGATCACCACCTTCACATCCGCGAAAGAGGTGTATTTCAGGGCGTTGAAGATGTCGTACATATTGGGATAGACTGTCGCCGTGGCGTATTCCCGTTTGAGGAATTGACGCAGGGAGAGATAATAGTCCTTTCCCCACTCGTCCGCCAAAATGGCGTCCCAATCGTTGCCGATGTGCACCATACCGCCACCTCCTTTTTCCACAGTATACCATAAATCGACAAAAAAGCAAAAGAATTTTGGCTTTTGGGCGGTTTTTATACATAACAAAAGCGAGGTGAATTTCACCTCGCTTTTGCATTAAAAATTATCTAAAATATATTGCTTGGTAGATGGGGTTGTTGGTGGCGTATCAATCATGAAAAATTCTTCGGCAGGAACAGGATCTTTTTCATAATCCACCAGTTTCGCTCTACGCTTTTCAAGTGGATTGCGTTCTTCCCATTCTATAAACGCAAGCAAACGCTCCTTTATTAAAGATTTGTTTGTCCATTCCTCGCACCATTGTTCGAACTTTTGCATTATTTCTTCGGGTGTTGTTTGCTCGATTTGTGTCATATAGTGACCGTGGACTAACACATCAGAGGGAAGTGCATTGATGCGAATACTTGGTCTTATATAATATGTTTCTTTTGAAAAACAACTGCCTTGCACATAAAAACAAATTGTAAAGTCACCGATGTCTTTTGTCCAAGTTTTATTCTTTTTCTTAAACCCTTTTGCTTTCAAATAAGGTTTTACATATTCAATTAATTCTTCTTCGGGTAAAAAGTGTTTCACAAAATCACCGCCTTTAATTTATCATATCACAATCAATTCCAAAAGTAAATTATTGCAGTTAAATTCTCTTTAATCCCAAATAATAGTATCACGATTTAAAATTAAGGGCGTTTTTGTGTATGATAGCAACTGGTATTGTAAGAAAAATAGAGGATTTGGGCAGATTCTGCCGGGCAATACATAGTGTAGTGGAGAGATATAAAAAAAAACAGCGGAGGGTTAACCCTCCGCTGTTTTTAAGTTTTCGATAGATTCTGCCAACATGATGGAATTGAGTTTTTCTAAATTAATAGCGTAGAACTTATACTTGCGCTTTAACCTCACAACCATCATATTTTCTGGAATTTGCTTCATTAAGTTCTTAATTATATACTGACTGCATCTCATATTTTGCTGTAATTCCATCATAGAAATTCCCTGCTCACTAAACAAGGCTGCTTGAATCAAAAAACTGTACAACCTAAGCAATGCTACATTGCTACACCTTTGTTCTATTGCTGCCTCATACTTATTCCATGTAATCACTTTTTCCATTAGCGATTTCTCTAACTCTTTCATCGCTGTGAAAATTACATCTAACTGCATCAACAAAAATGGCGTTAAGTCGCCCAAATTGCGTTGATCATTACAAGTTGCAAATGCTTTGTAATATTCCTTGATGTTTTCTTTTATGGTTTCAGATATTCTAAAAGCAATCAAAGGCGTCAATGTATTGGAAATTCCATAACTCAATATGAATCTTCCTAATCTGCCATTTCCATCATAAAACGGATGAATATACTCTATCAAGTAATGGAACAAACAAATTCTAAACAACGGTTCTATGTTTTCG
>JAFQGI010000020.1 GCA_017415515.1 Clostridia bacterium
AGATCGGCGGCGTTCTTCTCGGCATAGATCTTCAAAACCTTGCCGTCCACGGTGATGGTACCGGCCTCGTCGTCGGCGGTGACGGTGTGACCGTCATAGCGACCCTGAGCGGTATCGTACTTCAGCAGATGAGCCAGCATGCTGGGCTTGGTCAGGTCATTGATAGCGACCAGCTCGTAACCCTCAGCGCCGAACATCTGACGGAAAGCCAGACGGCCGATGCGGCCAAAACCATTGATTGCAACTTTAACAGCCATGATAAAATACCTCCAAAAATTATAATCTGCATTCCTATTCGCAGTCTGCATTTATTTTACCCCATATTTCCAAAAAATGCAAGACAAATTTTTAAGATTGTTTATTTTTTAACTAACTTTGTCGGATTGAACAAAGCCACTGAATATTCGCCGAAAACACTATGAATTTTTGATAAAAAGGAGTCCGCTTATGTGTCCCAACAACACCCCCTCCCCCACGGAGGGAACGCAACGCGAACGGCTGGCCGCCTATTTTCTTTCCGCCCCGCCCCTGTCGGAGCAGTCCCCCTCCCAACGGCGGGAGTATTTGAAAAAACTGCACACGTTGGGGCAGTTGGAGCGGCAGGAGATTCTCCGCTTTGCCGGCGGCTCCCGCCCCTTGGTATGGGGCAACCCCGCCTCGCTGCTGCAAGCGCTTCTTTCCGCCACCCAGCGGCTGGCGGCGGGGCTGGGACAACCGATTTTGATCTTTCCGGCCCGTGAAACCGCCATCGGCGCAGACACCCTGTTGCATCCCCGCCTGCTGAGCATCGCCTTGTGCGATCTGCTGTGCCGCGCCTGCGCCGCCGCACCGCGGCAATCGGTGTGGGTACGCTTGCAGGAGCAAAAGGGAGGCTTGGCGGTGGCGATCACCGCCACCGAGCCGTTTATGAACGGCGACTCTTTGGCTTTAATAAAAGAATGCACCAAACTGCACGGCGGCAGTTTGGTGCATTGCGATGAAACCGTAGTGTTTTCCTGTGGGCAGGCAGCGGAGCCCCCCGCAGGGGTGCGCCTGTATGGTTGCCCCACCGAGGAGGATCTGCTGGCAGACACCCTCTCGCCGGTGTGGAGCCTGTTTTATGCCGGATTTTATTCCTCGTTGGAGTCCTCAAAGCCCTCGATGAGCTCCGCTTCAGACTCCTCCGCCACCGGCGCCTCTTCTGTTTCCTCCTCTGCCACTTCGGCAGAAGGGGCGGACAAACTCTGACACAGGGTGATGCTCACCACCAGCGCCAGCACACCCACCGCCAGATCCAACACACCTGTTGTGCCGACGGCATACGCCTCCACATCCTGCAACAGGTACATAAGCATTTTCGTGACAGGGGTGGAGAAGGCAAACAGCGTGGCACCGCAAGAGAACAGCAGCAGCGTCCCCGCACCCACCTTGCCCACACCGGCCATATAGCGGGCAAAATAGAACAGGAACAGCAGTTCGAAAATATAAGTGCCTAAGGTGAAGAAGCCGTCGGACAGCCGCACCATACTGGCATAGGACATCTCATAATTGGCCAGCACAAACCACATCCACAGCACCGGTGCCAGCACGCTCCATTGGGCAATGCCCCGTCGGGTAGCGCTCTCGGAGGCCAACAGCAGACCCAAACGCACCAAGGCCACACCGCCCAACAGGCAGAAAAGGCGTTGCGCCCATCCCATCACCAGCGACCAGGCCGCCGTTTCGACAAGCGGTTTTTCGCCCAAGGCTGTGAAAATATCGGCGATGCCGGTGACGCTCAACGCCGCGCCCACCGCCAACAGCACCACGGATAACAGCAAGGAGGGCTTGCCGGTGATTTCCTGACGGGGGCCGCCACGGGTCACAAACGTCAGTGCCGCCAACGCACCCACGATTGCCAGCATCATCACGATGACGGTGGTGTTGGATACAAACAGACCGGTATCCATATCTTGTTGGGCGGGAAATACCCACACCCGCAGCACCGTGGCCGCCACGGCGCCCAACAGCCCCAACGCCGTCATAATACGAGCAACTATGCTCATCGTATTGCGAGGATTCTTGTTTCTCATTGTGTTCCGCCTTTCCGTGTTGCGGCATATTTTGCCGTGCCGCCACATATCCATAGAGCGAGGACAAACCTCACATTAACCTACTCTTTACTATACCTCTGCTTTTCCATAAAGTCAAGAAAAATGCCACGGAAAGGATGAATCCCCATGAAAGGTTACGGTTGGCTGATGCTGGTGGTGGCGGTGCTACTTCTGCTGCTGCCGCTTCCGGCTTACTCTGCCCCTGCCGAAAAGAAAACCCCTTCCCCCTCCGCCTCCGCCGACGTTCCCGCCGACACCAAGCCGCTGCCTCCGCCAAACCAAGAGCTCAGCGGCGCCGTGTTCCGCGTTTTGTGCGGTGACCAAGTGGTGACTTTGGCCGAGGAGGATTTTTTGCTGCGTGTGTTGGCCATGGAAATGAGTCCCGACAATCACGAGGAGGCGTTGAAGGCCCAAGCGGTGGCCACCTATACCTATTACGCCCGCCGTCGGCAGGCACAAGCCGCCAAGGCGGATCCCGCCTTGAAAGGGGCGGATTTTGCCGCTCCCAACGACACCTTTCCAGCCGCTTACACCGAAGAAAAGCTCCGCGAACGCTGGGGAGAGAAATACGAAGAAAACCAGCAAAAGCTGACAGCGGTCATACAAGCCGTCAGCGGTGTCACCATTACCCACAACGGCGCCCTCATTGACGCCTGCTATCACGCCATCAGCTGCGGCAGCACCGAAGCCGCCGTTACCGTGTGGGGATCGGACATTCCCTATTTGCAGGCGGTGGCCAGCCCCGGCGACCGTCTGGCTCCCACCTACGCCTCACAGGTGACCCACTCGAAGGAGGACGTAAAAGCCATCCTCACCGCCGAACTGCCAAAGCTGCGGTTGGGCGAGGATCCCGCCGATTGGTTCGGCACCCCCTCCCTTTCCGATGCCGGTACGGTGGCGGAGCAACCGGTGGGAGACAGCCGGTTGGCCGGCACCCGCATACGTCAACTGTTCGGCTTGCGGTCGGCGGCCTTTGCCATCACCTATGCAGACGGCACCTTCACCTTTTCAGTGAAGGGCTACGGCCACGGCGTCGGGATGAGCCAATACGGCGCAGATTATCTGGCGCGCCAAGGCTACACCTATGACGAAATTCTGCGGTATTATTACACCGACGTGACGATAGGGTGAGCAGTGGAACCTTGTATTCTCCTAAATAAAACCATTGCTTTTTCATCAAGGATGTTGTAAAATGAGAGGGTGAAATGTCGAAAGGAGGAGAAAAGTCGTGAGCCGAACCATTTTCCATCAAAAGCGCCGGCTTCTGCGCACCCGTCGTGTAATCCTCGTCTGCGTGGCCGTGGCGGTGCTGCTGAGCTTGCTGGTCGGCCTTTTCCTCCTGTTGCGGGGCGGGCAAAGCACCACCGCACGACCCGTTCCTCCCACAGACAAAGACGTCCCCTCCTCCAACCTGCTTCACGACGAGCCCCCCACCCTGGAGCCGGTGCGGAATTTGCCGACGGACTTCATCACCCGCAACACCAAATCCCCCCGCATCGTGCTATACGACATCTCTGCCCAAACACTGCTTTACAGCAAAAACGGAGACGACGTGTGCGCCCCCGCCAGCCTGACCAAGCTGATGACCGCCATCGTCGCACTGGAAAACGCCACCCCCGAAACCGAAATTACAGCCGGCAACGAGCTGTATCTGCTGGACCCCGAATCCAGCCGCGCCGGCATCTATATCGGCCATAAAATGACCCTGAAACAGGCTCTGCAAGGCCTGTTGCTCCAATCCGGCAACGACGCCGCTTATGTCATCGCCGCTCAAATCGGCCATTTGATGGACGAAAACCTGACCGACCGGGCCGCCATTGACCTGTTCTGTCAGAAGATGACCGAAAAAGCCAAGGCGTTGGGCTGCACCGACACCGCCTTCGTGAATCCCGATGGCATCGACGCCGACGGGCACCTGACCACCGCCAACGACCTGCTGAAAATCGCCCTTTACGCCTTGAAGCAGCCGTTGATTGCCGAGCTTGTCGCCACCGAACAGGTGACCACCACCTTCTTGTCCGGTCAAACCAAAACCTGGAAAAACTCCAATCGGCTGATGCAAAGCGATAGCAAATATGCGTATCAAGGCATCTGCGGTGTAAAGACCGGCACCACCGGCGCCGCCGGCAACTGTCTGATTTCCTGCGCCACCCGCGACGACGGCAGAAAAATTTTGGGTATCCTTTTGGGTGCCGAAACCGACGCCCTCCGCTATGAAGAATCCATCGAACTGCTGAATTTAGGCTTTTCCTAACATACAAAAAAACAGCCTCCCACCAGGGAGGCTGTTTTTTGTTTTTCACAAAGACGCATACGTATACAGAGAGCCCAGACAAAAGAGCGGCTTGCCGTCCGCCTCGGCGGCGGAACGGGCCGCGGCATAGGCCTGCGCCACCGAGCCGTAAGCCTCGGCGTCCACCCCCACGCTGTTCAGCAGAGCGGCGTAGTCCTCCCCCGCCAACGCACGGGGATTATCCGGTGTCAACACAAAAGCACGGCTTGCCACCTGCGCCAAACAGTTGGCGATGGCGCGGTAGTCCTTGTCCTGCAACACACCGGTAAGCACGTATACCTTCTCATCTGCGAAATAATGGCGTATGCTCTCCACCGCCGCGGCGATGCCCTCGGCGTTGTGAGCGCCGTCGAAGATGACAAGCGGCTGTCGACTGAGCACCTCAAACCGCCCCGGCCAATATACGGAGGAAAGCCCTTTCCTCACCGCACCGGTAGCGATCGACACCCCCTGCTCATTCAGCAAAGAAACCGCCGTCAGCACGGTGGCGGCATTAAAGGGCTGATATAGCCCCAGCAACGACAAAGAAAGACGGTCGTAACCACCATAAGAGAAACGAGTCCCCTCCAAATCGGCAGACACCACACGCAGAGAAGTGCGATCCACCCGATGATAAGGAGCCTGTTTCTCCTGTGCCGTTGCGGCAATCACCGCCTCGGCACCGGCGTCCTCGCCGCCCCAAAGCACGGGACAGCCAGGCTTGATAATGCCCGCTTTTTCGGCGGCAATTTGAGCAATGGTATCCCCCAAAAACGCAGTGTGATCCAGTGCAATGCCCGTGATGACGGATAACAACGGCCTCTGAATAAGGTTGGTGGCATCCAGCCGGCCACCCATACCTGTCTCCAACACCACTAAATCGCAGTGATGCCGCTTAAAATACAAAAACGCAATGGCGGTGATCAGCTCAAACTCGGTGGGCTTGTCGGTCATTTGGTCGGCAATCGGACGGACAAAGGCGGTCAGCTCCGCCAATTCCTCATCAGAGATCGGCTGTCCGTCCACCATCATCCGCTCGTTGAATACTTTGATATAAGGCGAGGTGAACAAGCCGGTGCGGTAGCCTGCCGCCTGCAAAACGGAGGCGGTCATAGCGCAAAAGGAGCCTTTGCCGTTGGTGCCTGCCACGTGGATAAACCGCAGATCGTCTTGGGGATTGCCCAAAGCCTCGCACAGCGCCGTCACCCGCTCCAATCCGGGCTTGCAAAAGGTCCAGTTGACCGAGTGAATATACGCTAACGCTTCTTCATACGTCATCGGTCAACCTCCTTTGGTCAGGCGTTGAATGCCCTTGTTTCGTAACAATAAGCAAAGTGCCGCCGCCTCCGCTATGCCCACAACGGCATAGTTGAGCAATCGCCAGCCCATCAGCGGCAACAGAGGCATGGAATAATACCGCGCCAAGCCCAACGTTTTGATCACCACCGAGCCGATGAGATGCGCCGCCGCGGTGGTCAGCACCACCCGCCACGCCATCGGCATACGGCGCAACACCACGCCGCCCAATCCCGCCAACAAGCCGATGCATACCGCACCCGCCGTCACCATGGGGTTGATGGCGTAACCATACAGCAAACATCCCAGCAGGTCCGCCACCACGCCCACCAGCGCTCCCTCCACCGGACCGAACACCAAACCGGCAAATAGAATGGGCAAATTCTCAAAACTGAAGCGCATCACGTCCCCTACGGGAATCTTCAAAAACTTGCCGCACACGATGCTCAGCGCCACCAAAAAGCTGCACAGCGCCAGACGGTACAGCGGCATACCCTTGTCTTTTTTGGACATAAAAAATTCTCCTCTCATCACAAACGGATAATTGGAGAGTAGAAAAACATCCTGCAGCGGATGCAACGGCACATCACAAGCCCAAAGGCTACTTGTTTGCAGGCAACTTCCCATCCTGCAACACTATAGAGGAATCCCTCAGCGCATACCGTCTACTCTGCAATATTTTCTCCTATTGTATACCCATTGTTCCCATTCGTCAACGATTATTTGCAGGGTAAACCATAGTAATTTTTCACTCTTTTCACATTTCCTCTTTCTTTTCTCTGTATAATGTGTTATGATAAGATAAATATGGGATATTGTACCCAATTTTCAACATTCAGGAGGTATGCTTATGGCAAAGCAATCCTATACCGTGCCCCTTTCCGCAGTGATCAACGAAACCTCGTTGGAGGTTGTGTATACTCCCTGTCCGACGGAGGAGCGGATGGTCTCCTCCGCCGACGTGAACCGTCCCGGTCTGGCACTGAGCGGCTATTTGGACTACTTTGACAGCGACCGCATTCAAGTTTTGGGCAAAAACGAGCACAGTTTTTTGGAAAATCTCCCCCACGACTTACGCGAGAGTCACATCAACGAATTGGTGAGCACCAATCCCCCCGCCATCATCATCGCCCGGGAGCTGGAGGTGCTGCCCGAATTGCTGGAAGCCTGCCAGATTCATCGCGTCCCCCTTTTGCTGAGCCGCGAATCCACCTCCAACCTGATGGCGGCGTTAATCAGCTATCTGAGCGTTCAGTTGGCGCCTCGCATCACCCGTCACGGCGTGCTGGTGGAGGTCTACGGTGAAGGCGTCCTGCTGCTGGGCGACAGCGGCATCGGCAAGAGCGAGACCGCCATTGAGCTCATCAAGCGCGGTCACCGTCTGATTGCCGACGACGCGGTGGAGATTCGCCGCGTATCCGCCAAGACGCTGGTGGGCTCCTCCCCCGACAACATTCGCCACTTCATTGAATTGCGTGGCATCGGCATCGTCAACGTCCGCCGTATGTACGGTATCGGTGCGGTCAAAAACACCGAGAAGATCAATATGGTGATTCAATTAGAGCCTTGGGAACAGGGCAGAAACTACGACCGTATGGGTTTGGACGGCGAAACCATCAACATTTTGGGCATTGAGGTGCCCAGCATCACCATCCCGGTCTCTCCCGGCCGTAATTTAGCCATCATCATCGAGAGCGCCGCTATGAACAACCGTCAAAAGAAAATGGGCTACAACGCCGCCCAGGAGCTGTTGCACAAGCTGGGCATGGCGGAGGATAGCGGCATCGCTGACACCTCACATTGGGAGCAATATTGATTTTTGGAGTTGACGTAATGATCTATCAACACCTTGTGGATACCGCCACCGCTTTGAGCTGTGGCGTAACGTTGCAGGCACCCATGTCCGCCGCCACCACCTTCAAGGTGGGGGGGCCCGCCGACCTGCTCATCGACCTGCCCGACGCCGCAGCGGTCTCCGCTGTGCTGGCGGTTTGCCACGCCGATTCCATTCCCTATCTCTTCATCGGCAACGGCTCCAATTTGGTGGTGGGCGACAAGGGTTTTCGCGGCGCTGTTCTGCGCTTGGAGCGTTCCGCACAGCCCTCCCTCTTGGAGGGCGGTCGCATCTACGCCCCTGCAGGGATGTCCTTACAGCGCCTGTGTCTCTTTGCCCGGGATCACCGTCTGACCGGTTTGGAGTTTGCCTATGGCATTCCCGGTGCGGTGGGCGGCGCAGTGTATATGAACGCCGGCGCCTACGACGGCGAGATGGCCCAGGTGGTGGTGTCTGCCGACTGCGTATCTCCCGACGGCACCCCCGTCACCCTCACCGCCGACGAGCTGGCTATGACCTACCGACACACCACCTTGATGGAACGCGATCTCATCGTCACCGGCGTCACCCTGCAACTGCAAGCAGGTGACTACGACACCATTTGGTCGAGAATGAAAGAATTGATGGCCCGCCGCCACGAAAAGCAGCCGTTAGAATACCCCTCCGCCGGCAGTTTTTTTAAGCGCCCCGAGGGTTATTTTGCCGGCAAGCTGATTCAGGACGCCGGGCTCAAAGGCTTCACCGTGGGCGGCGCCCAGGTCAGCGAAAAGCACGCCGGCTTTGTCATCAATCGGGGCGGCGCCACCGCCGCCGACCTGGTGGAATTGCGCCGTCAAGTGCACGATAAGGTGTACGCAGAATTTGGTGTCCATCTGGAACCCGAAGTCCGTTTCGTCGGCGAGTTTTGACCCTGTTTCACACACTCTCCTTCCATTACACACTCGTTCTTGGCTCCCCTTATCAGGGGAGCTGTCAGCCGACAGGCTGACTGAGGGGTAGTCCCCCTCCCCCACACAACCAGACTTATCAAGAAAGGAACAACACTATGGAACTGATCATCGTCACCGGTATGTCCGGCGCCGGCAAATCCTTGGCCAGCAAGGCGTTGGAAGACATCGGCTATTATTGCGTGGATAATATGCCCCCTGCGCTGATGCCCCCCTTCCTGCAACTGTGCAGCCAGAGCAGTCAGCCCCTGTCCCGCATTGCGCTGGTGACGGATGTGCGGGCAGGCACCTTGTTTGAGGAATTGCAGGCCGTTCTCCCCCTCCTCACCGATGCGGTGGACGTGTGCCAAGTGCTGTTTTTAGATTGCAACACCGAGGTGCTGCGCCGCCGCTTTAAAGAGAGCCGCCGCACTCACCCCCTGGCAAGTGCCGAGTGCCCCATCGAGCAAGCGTTGGCGCAGGAGCGCCAGCTCCTCGCCCCCCTCTTTGAAATGGCGGATTACCGCATCGACACCACCTATCTCAACTCCGCCCAGCTCAAAAGCCGCATCTCCGACTTTTTCCGCGACGAGCCGGACACCGAGATGAAGGTGCAGATCATGTCCTTCGGCTTCAAATACGGCTATCCCGCCGAGGCGGATATCATGCTGGACGTGCGCTGTCTCCCCAACCCCTACTACGTAGAGGAGCTGCGCCCCCTCACCGGTATGGACAAGGCGGTGCAGGACTATGTGTTGGACAATCCCGACGCCACCCTGTTCCTTGCCCGCCTGCAATCCCTGCTAAGCCATCTGCTTCCCCTTTATCAGAAAGAGGGGCGCAGTCAACTGGTCATCGCCATCGGCTGCACCGGCGGCAAGCACCGCTCGGTCACCATGGTGAACGAACTGGCCAAAGCCTTCCCCGATCGTCGCCTGCTGGTATTCCATCGAGATATGGGACGGGAATGATATTTATACACTCTAGGGTGAGCAATCAAACCCGAACCCGCCGCAAAGCGGGATATTTCGGCGCTTTTTGCCTCGCTCGTGCTCGCAAGGCGCCAGCATTACTTCGCCCGATCGAAACAAAAATCCCTCGAAATTTCCTCGCTTTGCGGTCGGAGATTTTGAAAAGAGCAGATTTTTGTTCAGCCGCGGCAAAAACGCAGCGAATACTGTAT
>JAFQGI010000005.1 GCA_017415515.1 Clostridia bacterium
GCCGGAGTGGTAATTTGAGGTGGCTTTCAGTTTCTGCTGATGGCAGCTCTCGTTGCCACCCCTTGAGAAAGGCGTTCCGCCTTTCTCCCAAGCCGGAGTGGTAATTTGAGGTGGCTTTCAGTTTTTGCTGATGGCTGATCCCGTTGCCACCCCTTGAGAAAGGCGTTCCGCCTTTCTCCCAAGCCGGAGTGGTAATTTGAGGTGGCTTTCAGTTTCTGCTGATGGCTGATCTCGTTGCCACCCCTTGAGAAAGGCGTTCCGCCTTTCTCCCAAGCCGGAGTGGTAATTTGAGGTGGCTTTCAGTTTCTGCTGATGGCTGATCTCGTTGCCACTCCTTGAGAAAGGCGTTCCGCCTTTCTCCCAAGCCGGAGTGGTATTTGGGTCACCGCCTCCCGAAACGGTATGCGTTCCTACCAACAAATCCCCAGTAAACCCAAAAAACAAGGAGGAAACAAAAAATGAAAACCATGAAGAAAATTGTGGCGATTCTGGCTGTGGCTCTGATGCTGTGCAGCATCCTGCCCCTGTCTGTGTTCGCTGCGGCCGGCGACGAGTTTGAATTGGTAACCGATATTGCGGATCTGCAAATCGGCGACCAGATCATTATCTTCGCCGTCAACGACAACGCTGTTCTGAGCACCACTCAGAACGGCAACAACCGTGGCAAGGTCGACGCCACCCCCAACGGCACCGTCATCACCGCGACCGATGCTATGCAGGTTATTACTGTTGAGGCCGGCCTCACCGAAGGCACCTACGCCTTCAACGTCGGCAACGGCTATCTGTTTGCCGCCTCCAGCAGCAAGAACTATCTGCGTACCGAGACCACGCTGACTGCTAACAGCAGCTGGTCCATCGCGATTGACGCCAGCGGTGTGGCTACCATCAAAGCTACCGGTTCCAACACCCGCAACTGGATGCGTTACAACAAGTCCAGCAGCATCTTTGCCTGCTATGGCTCCGGCCAGAATGACATCGCCATCTACAAGCTGTCCGGTGGCGAAGAGCCCCCTGTTAGTTGCGAGCACGATTGGGTGACCGAACAGACCAAAGCCCCCGACTGCACCAACGCCGGCGAGAACACCCTCACCTGCTCCAAGTGCGGCGAGAGCAAGACCGAGACCGTCGACGCTCTGGGTCACTCCTACGGCGAGGCCACCGAGACCGTGGCTCCCGACTGCACCAACGCCGGTGAGCAGCAGTCCACCTGCTCCGTCTGCGGCGACGTGAAGACCGAAACCGTCAAGGCTCTGGGCCACAACTATGTGGACGGCACCTGCTCCGTCTGCGGTGAGGCACAGCCCCTGGAAGTGACCATCGAGACCTTTGCAAACACCGGTGTTCTGGACGGCACCGCTTCCATTTCCTGGACCAACGGTGGCTTCCAGTTTACCTCCTATAAGGCCGGCTCCACCACCGCCATCCGCACCTCTGATGCGGACCACTTCCGTATCTATGCCCACAACAAGGTGGTTGTTTCCGGTCTGAACGGCGAGCTGCTGACCAAGGTCCAGTTCAACGCCACCTCTGCTTCCTACGCCACCGTTCTGGGCGACTGTGCCGCCGAAGGCTGGGTGGCCAGCGTGGACGGTACTGTGGTCACCTTCACCGCCACCGCAGCCAACGGCGCTGAGAGCCTGACTATCGAGGATGTTTCTGCTCAGACCCGTGTGAGCAGTGTGATCATCACCCCCTACGTCGCTTCTGAGTCCGACTGCGAGCACGACTACGTGGGTGTGGAGACTCAGGCTCCCTCCTGCACCGTCGAGGGCGTGACCACCTACACCTGCTCCAAGTGCGGCGAGTCCTACACCGAGGCTATCGCTGTCATCCCCCACGACTACGCGGAGAGCATCGTCGACTCCACCTGCACCGCCACCGGCACCGCTACCTATACCTGCTCCGTGTGCTTCGATAGCTACGATGAGGTTATCCCTGTTAAGCCCCACAACTACGTAAACGACATCTGCGATGTTTGCGGCGCTGTCAAGGCCTACAAGGGCACCATCACCTTCGACGCCGATAAGACTCAGCGCACCGAGTATTCCGCCTCTGTCCAGAAGTGGGAGAACGAGGGCCTGACCTTTATCAACAACAAGGCCGATTCCACCACCAACGTTGGTGACTACGGCGCTCCCGGTCGTTTCTACAAGAATTCTCAGATCATCATCTCCTTCCCCGAGATGTCTAAGCTGATCATCGATGCCAGCGGCATCGGTTCCAGCTATCTGTGGGAAGCTTCTTTGGATGCCGCCGGTCTGACTTATACCGTCAGCGATCAGATCTACACCATCACCTTTGCTGAGCCTGTGAACAGCCTCGAGCTGACCGCCGCCAACCAGGTGCGCGCCAACAGCATCACCGCTGTCGTGGCTCACGAGCACGTCTACGACAACGATTTTGACACCGATTGCAACAAGTGCGGCGAGGTTCGTGCCGTAGTGGCTCCTATTGCCAAAAACGGTTTCTCCGTCTCTGAGGATGTCAGCGGTCTGGCTGTCCGCTTCACCGCTACCTTGGAGGGTATGGGCATCGACGACACCACCGCCATCTATGACAACGCTATGTTGAACGGCTACAAGGTCATCTCTATGGGCGCTATCGTCACCAACGGCGTGAGCACCACCAATGTTCCTGCAGTGTATCTTTGCGACGATGACGTCAGCACCGGCGCTCAGTACGCCATTCGTATCAAGAACATCCCCGCCGATAAATACGACGTAGAGATCACCTTCACTCCCTACATTATTGTGGAGATCGACGGTGAGCAGGTCACCATCGAGGGTGAGGCTGTTACCGGCACCTACAACCAGTACGCCGGCTAATCTTAGCCAAATCGCTATTAACCAATAACCCCCAACCCCCACGGATCGCTCCGTGGGGGTTTTCTTTTGTGTGAAGGCATAAACCTTCACATTGTAAACTCGTTGCTTTTCGGTTACTTGTGCCGCGGCAGCCGTCCCACAATAATGGGATTTTGCACAAAAAGCAGCATCGTCTTTTTTACATCTTGACACATACGAAACCGTTGACAATTTGACACAGCCTGTACTATAATGAAAAATGGTAGTATGCACCATTATACCTATTTGTGTTTTGGTGCCTATGCTAATTCGTGATGAAAGGAGGACCTCGTAATGAAAAAGTACATTGCCCCCGAGCTCATGGCTCTGTCTTTTGCTGCTGAGGAGGCCATCGGCGCTCCCCTGGAGGGCAGCAACACCTTCAACGATGGCGAGTTGGAGTGGTAAGCGAGGCGACTTTCGCTAATAGCTGATCCTGTCCGCACGTGAGAAAGGCGTGCACACCTTTTTTCGTGTGTGGGACAAATCGTCAAACAGCAAATCCCCAAGCAATTCCCCAAAATCTTTTAGGAGGAAAACAAGTAATGAACATGCGTAAAATCATTGCCGTGTTGGCTGCTGTTCTGATGCTGTGTGCCATCGTCCCGATGGGCGCTATGAGCGTTTCCGCAGCCCCCGGCGACGTCATCATCGAGAAGAACTTTGATGACGGTTCCTACTTCAGCAACGGTTCCAACGAGAACGGCTACATGGTCTTCGACGCGACTACCGCTAACTGGGCCAACGTGTATCTGTACGCCAACGCCATCAAGAGTGGCACCAAGTATGAGATCTCCTTTGATTGTAAGGCCGACAAGGCTACCAACATCAACGTGAAGATCAACAACAACTGGTCCGGCGACACCTTCAAGTGGACCACCAACGTGACCACTGAGTGGGTCACCTACACCTGTGTCATCAACCCCGATGAGCTGGCCACCCTGACCAGCACTGCTCTGTTGATGTTCACCTCTAACACCTATGCTTCCAGCGGCGCCGTGTACCACATCGACAACGTGAAGGTTGTTGAGTATGCGGATCCCGAGTTGAACGGCAAGATCGTCAACGGCAGCTTCGAGGACGGCACCAACGGCTGGTCCACCAACAGCGCTGCCTCTCTGGTTGCTGATGCTCAGGACGGCTCTCAGGCTCTGCAGATGAGCAACCCCTCCGCTTGGGCCAGCGTGGCTACCCAGACCATTCCCGTAGAGGCCAATGCCAGCTACGAGATCACCTGGTACAGCAAGCGTCTGTCCGGCACCGGTGCTTTCAATCTGATCGCTTGCCAGGCCGTTTCTCCTTGGAGCAACTACACCAAGGTTGCCGGCCAGAACTGGATGAATGAGACCTCCGGCGAATGGGTTGCCAACACCTACACCGTCAACGTGGGTGACAACACCAGCATGCTGCTGAAGTTCACCACCGAGGCTACCAACCCCGGCGAGATCCTGATTGATAACGTCGTGGTGAGCAAGCTGAAGGATCCTTCCTTCGACGGCTACATCTATAACGGTGACTTCGAGACCGGTAAGGTTAACCCCTGGACCGTGTACTCCGGCACCGCTGTGTCCGCTGACGCTGCCAAGGATGGCGACTACGGTCTGTACATCAAGAACCCCACCGGCGGCTGGGGCGGCACTGCCTATCAGAACTTCACCACCGAGGCCGGCAAGACCTACGTGGTGATGATGGACGCTAAGGCCCTGTCCAATGGTCAGAACATCCAGATCAAGGACAACGGCACCACTAAGGCTTCCAAATGGTTCTCCACTACCTCTTGGACCACCCTGTCCTTCGAGTATACCGCTGAGTCCACTGCCGGTACCATCAACATCTGCGGCGGCGGCACCAGCGCCAACGAAGAGATCTACGTGGATAACATCTTCGTGTTCGAGAAGAAGGCTGCCTCCAACGATGGTTACATCGTCAACGGCGACTTCGAGACCGGCACCACGGAGGGTCTGACTCCCTATCAGTCTACCTGTGTCTCCCGCGACGCTGCCAAGGACGGCAACTTCGGTCTGAAGATGATGGGTAACGGCGGCTGGGGCGGCGTTGGTCTGTGGACCATCACCGGTCTGGAGGCCGGCGCTACCTACAAGTTCGAGATGGATATGAACGCCATCGAGCAGGGCTTCAACTGGACCCTGTGGCAGGATTCCACTTCCTCCGGTGTCAAGTATGCCAGCGGCTACTTCTCCACCAAGGCTTGGACCACCATTGAGAAGGAGTTCGTTGCCAACTCCGACAAGGCTGTCCTGAACATCAACGGCGGCGGTAACGGCAACGCCGAGACCGTCTATCTGGACAACCTGAAGATCACCCTGGTGAAGTGCGCTACCTGCGTCAGCGATTCCGCTGCCTGCGTGGACGGCACCTGCACCAAGTGCGGCAACCCCGTGGCTGCCTCTGCCGATCACACCTATGACAACGACTACGATGCCGATTGCAACGTCTGCGGCGCTGTCCGTGCCGTGGTGAATCCCGTTGCCTTCGGCGGCAACTCTCGTTCTGATGATGTCAGCGGTCTGGCCTTCAAGTTTAACGTGGCCGTGGATGACATGGCTGTCAACGGCACCACTGCCATCTATGACGCTGCCACCATCGACGGTAACAAGCTGATCTCTATGGGCGCTATCGTTTCCAACGCCAAGTCCGAGCTGGATATCCCTGCTGTGTACCTGTGCGATCTGGAGGCCGATTCTGCTTCCTTCGCCGTGCGTGTCATCAACATCCCCGAGGCCAACTACGGCGACGAGATCACCGCTGTTCCCTACTTCGTCGTGGAGATCGACGGCGTGGAGACCACCATCTACGGTGAGGCTCAGGTTGCCTCCTACAACGGCTAATCTTAGCCGCCATCGCTATTAACCAATAGCCCCCAACCCCCACGGAGAGATCCGTGGGGGTTTTCCTTTTGTTCGACAACGGCATCTTCAAGGGTGCCGAGATAATCGGAACCAGCACCTTTACGGATTTCTCCGGGAGGGTACTTTTTTCTTGCATCGGGGGATGCGCCGCCGAAAAAGGGCTTGCTTTTTTGGTCGATAGGTTGTAAAATGGAAGTGTATGTAGCGTGGTATGTCCAACGTGACTTTCCATTATAGAATTTGAGGAGAATCCGTGTATGAAATTGCGTCGATTGCTTGCACTGTTATCCACCTTCGTGCTGCTGTGCGCCCTATTCCCCATGGGCGTGTCTGCGGCCGAGAAATATCCGCTCCAAAATGGCGATTTTGAAAGCGGCGACACCACAGGCTGGCAAGCGATGAGCGGCGTCTGTGCCGATGCGGTTGCCGCCAAGGAAGGCAGCTATGGCTGTCTGATCACCGGCGACGGCGACTGGGATAACCTGCTGAGCCAATCCTTTACGGTGTTGCCTGGCTATACCTATACCCTATCTTTTTGGTACAAGGCAAATCCTATGGGCGTGAGCTGGTATCTGTTTGACGGCGTCGACAATATCCGTTTGCACCGCGGCTGGGCAGGCCAAACCGTCTGGACCAAGGTAGAAAAGGAGTTCACCCCCTCCACCGATACGGTGACGCTTCTGTTCCGCGGCAGCGGCAGCCACGTGGCAGAGCGGGTCTATTTGGACTGTGTGCTGGTCTCCCTCAACCCTTGCGCCACCCACACCTATGACAACGAATGCGACGCCATCTGCAACATCTGCGACTTTGAGCGTCAGGTGGGCGACCACCTCTACGACCACGATTGCGACATCTTCTGCAACCATTGTGGCTTTGAGCGCGAACCCAGCGGCAAACACACCTATGATTTCCCCTGCGCCACCCTGTGTAACTATTGCGGCGCTCCCCGCGTCGGCGAGGGTGAGCACACCTACAACGACGTGTGCGACGTCACCTGTGACTTCTGCGGCGAAATACGCGAGGTGCCCCATTTCTACGATTTCGCTTGCGATGCCACGTGTAGCCACTGCGGTGACGTGCGTGTCAACATCAGCGAGGATGCCCACACCTACGACGATATTTATGACGCCGATTGCAACCTCTGCGATCACGTGCGTGTTCCCGCCCCTAAGCCGATGGAGCGTCTTTCTGCCGGCGGAGCCGCCTTCTCCCCCGATGTCAACGGCGTGGCCTTCCGCTTCTTCTTGGAGGCCAAGGGTGCCCGTATCAACCCTGACCGCTCCTATATTGCCAAATCCGCTGTGGTGGAGCGCTATAATAACGGTGTGGAGTATAAGCTCCTCCGCGTTGGTGCCGTGATGTCCAACAAAAAGGACGTTATCTTGGATCTGGACTATGTGGACGGTGTCCGCATTATCGACATCAAGGCGTTGTATCTTTGCCGGGTTATGGAGGATTCCATCTCCTTTGCCGTGCGCATCGTCAACATCCCTTCGCAGGGTAAAAACACCCTCATTCACGCCCGTCCCTACTACGTTTACAGCGATGGCAAAGAGGAGGTTGTGGTATACGGCGAAACCGTTGCCCGAACCTACAACGAGTTGGCCACCGGCTACTGATTTTTTCGTTTTTTTAAACAAAAAGCAAAAAAACTATTGACATTTAGGATGCCATAGGATATACTGTAATACGATATTGGATGGTTATTATTTCGCGGTCTGCAGAAGTGGACGAAAGGAGCGTTTTACATATGAAGAAAATTTATGATGCGCCCGTTTTGGAGCTTTTGGCGTTTTGCTCTGCCTCTGCGATCGGTTCCGATTTCGAAGAGGGCGATCCCAACGACAGCAAGCCCTGGAACGACGGCGAGTTGGGTTGGACCTGATTTTAGTATGATTTTTCAAGCAGTCTGTGGTGAACATCACAGACTGCTTTTTTGTTGTTTTGTACGAACTTTTTTACAAAGATATAGGCAAAATAGACAGAAAAACCTTTGTATATTTTATATATATAACTATTGACGATTTTGGCATTATATAGTAAAATGTCACTTAGGTGGGTGTTTTTTCGTGACATCTACACAAGAGGGCCTTCCCTCTGCGCAACGACTCACGAAAAAAACCAATTTTTTACTCTAAGGAGGAAAATCTTATGCGAATCAACCTGCGTAAAGCATTGGCTCTGCTCGTTTCCCTGCTGATGCTGTGCACCATCATCCCGCTGGGCGCTATGACCAGCGTGTCCGCGGCGAGCACCGTGTTGGACATTAACTTCAACGACGGCACCACCGGCGGCTTCTCCGGCGGCAGTGTCGTGGCCGAGGGTCCCGACGGCAGCAACTGCCTGAAATGGTCCGCCGGCGGCGGTTACAGCGTCACTTATAAGAGCGTCTCCGGTGTGTACCGCGACGGCTCCTATATCATCACCTTTAAGGCTAAGGCCAGCGTGGCCAACACCATGGGCATCACCATTCAGGACGGTAGCTGGGCGAACACCTACTATTCCGAAAAATTCACTACCTCTACCGAATGGAAAGAGTATTCCATCATCACCAACGTGGGACAGACTCCCACCTCCGGCGGCGTCATCCTGTTTAAATTCCAGGATCAGGGCGTGGCGATGGATCTGTGGGTCGACGATCTGGTGATGGCCGAATATGAGGCTCCCACCGCGTCCTTCGACGGTTTCCTCACCAACGGCGACTTCGAGATCGGCACCCTGGAGGGTTGGAACGTTCATCAGTCTACTGCCATCTCTGCCGATGCCGCCTATTCCGGTTCTTATGGCGTTCACCTGCAGGGCAACGGCGGCTGGGGCGGTATGCTCAACCAAAACACCGTCAACGTGGTAGCCGGCAACACCTATACCGTGTCTATGTGGGTGAAAGCCGTTGCCAATGGTGTCAACGTAAAGCTTATTGACGGCGGCACCGATGGCACTAATCTGGCTGCCCAGTGGTTTAACACCACAGCGTGGACTAAGCTGGAGTGGACGGTGACTCCCACCACCAACATCATCTGCATCAACTTCAGCGGAGCCGGTAACAGCACGGCTGAAAGCGTCTATGTGGATGACATTTTGGTGATTGAAGAAAAGAATCCCTCCGACGACGGTTACATCTACAACGGTGACTTCGAGACCGGTAAGACCAACCCCTGGGTCGTATACAGCAGCACCACCGTCAACACCGCCTCCAAGTACGAGGGCAACTTCGGTTTGAATCTGGTGGGCGACGGCGGCTGGGGCGGCCTGGCTTACCAGTCCATCCGCAACCTGAAGGTCGGTCAGCAATACACCGTCACCATGTGGATGAAGGTGGTTTCCGGCGGCGTCAACGTGCAGATCAAGCAGTCCACTTCGACGGCTTCTAACGAATCCTGGGCCAGCGGTTATCGCTCCACCAGCAACACCGGCTCCTGGACCGAGCTCACCTTCACCTTCACCCCCACCGCCACCACCGGCATCATCAACCTCTGCGGTGACGGTACCGGCACCGCAGCCGACATCTACGTGGATAACGTCACGGTCGGCCGCGTGGGCGGCGAGATCTATCCCGAAGAGCTGATCAGCTACGGCGGCAGCAGCATCAAGGAAAACAGCGACGGCATCGGCCTGGCTTTCCGCTTCTTGATCGACGCTGCCAGCGGTCAGAAGACCAGCACCAACGAGTATGTTGAGAATAGCGGTAAGATCACCCTGGACGAGACCCAGTACGACCTGGTGCGTATGGGCGCCGTTATGACCAACAGACAGGCGGTGGGCACCACCGACTTCACTCTGGACGACGTCAACGGCACCAACGTCATTGACATCCGGGGCCAGTATCTGGCCGGTCTGACCTCCGAGTCTGTTGCCTTTGCGGTGCGTATCATCGACATCCCCGCCGCCAAGACCGGCACCGAGATCTATGCCCGTCCCTACTACGTGTATCTGGAGAACGGCGTCGAGGTCACCGTTTACGGCGACATCAAGTCTGATAACTATGACAAGGTCTCCAACCCCAAGGCTTCCATCAAGATTCTGTCCATTGGTAGCTCCTTCTCCAAGGATGTCATGGTGACCTATCTGTACGACATGTTCAAGGCCGGCGGCTATGACGAGGTTGTCATCGGCTATCTGTATATGGGCGGCTGCTCCATCGTTAAGCACCTGTACAATGCTGAGAACAGCCTGGCTCAGTACGAATACGGCAAGAACAGCAACGGCACCTGGGTACAGAACTACGACGTATCTTCTCTGGAGGCTCTGCACGACGAGGATTGGGACTACGTCACCATTCACGGCTCCTCCGACTATATCGGCGGCGAGACCATCAGCAAGATCACCCTGGGCCGCGACAGCGAGGGCGCTGAGGTGGATATTGACGATACCACCGAATACGAAGCACTGCCGAAGCTGGTCGACTGGGTTAAGGACAACGTTCTGGACGCCAGCACCAAGATCGAGTATCATATGATCTGGGCCTACAGCGCAGACTGCGATCTGTGGAGCTTTGCTTACCACGACTACAACCAGATGACCATGTACAACAAGATCATCAACAACACCAAGACCTCTGTGTACTGGCTCAATGATATCGACGGTATCATCCCCAGCGGTACTTCGATTCAGAATGGTCGTACCTCTCTCATCGGCGATAATTTCAACGAGACCGATGGCTATCACCTGAACAGCAAGTACGGCGATTACACCGCCGCTTTGACTTGGTATAGCTTCTTCTCCGGTGAAGATGCCAGCGTTATGGCCGGTTACACCGGTGACCTGAGCGCAGAGGAGTTCGAGGCGATCGCTGAGGCGGTCAACAACGCCATGAACAAGCCCTACGCCATTACCGAGTCCACCCACAAGTAATCGGGTGTAAAATGAATCCCTTTGCCGCCCGTGGCTATCCGCCACGGGCGGCTTTTTGCGTCAAAAAGGTTCAAAATTGATGAGATTTTATGGTTTTGACTCCGCAGGTTCATTGTCTTTTCTCACAAACTTTCAAGGCAAATGTTGGGCAATATGCCCATCGTATTTTGGTTGTTTTTTCTTGCGTTTTTATATGTTTTCTTTTATAATGAGAGAGATAGTAGGAGAATGTTCTCTCGGGCGTTGCATCCACGCGCAGGAGAGATAGTCGTTATCTCCGCACTTCGGTTTGCCGCTGTAAGATGAGAGAACACTCTCATCGGAACGGGCGGCTTTACGGAAGCCGCCCCACTCTCCGCTATTAAGCAAATTCTAAAAATTAATTTTAGGAGGAAAACAAGTATGAAAATGCGCAAAATCATTGCCGTGCTGTCTACCGTGCTGATGCTGTGCTCTCTGCTGCCTCTGGCCGCTATCAGCGTGTCCGCAGAAGAGACCCCCGTCTTCAGTTGGGACTTTGAGGACGGTGCTACTCAGTTCAATGGTGGTAGCGTCGTGGCAGAAGGCCCCGACGGCAGCAACTGTCTGAAATGGACTGCCACCGGCGGCTGGAGCGCCATCTACAAATCCGTTTCCGGTGTCGAACAGAACGCTGATTACGTCATCACCTTCAAGGCGAAGGCCAGCGTCGCCGGCACCATGGGTATCACCATTCAGAACGGTGGCTGGGGTAGCTATTACAGCGAGAAATTCACCACCACCACCGAGTGGACCGAGTATTCCATCGAGACCAACGTGGGCACCCATCCCACCAGCAGCGGCGGTATTCTGTTCAAGTTCCAGGATCAGGGCACCGCTATGGATCTGTGGGTCGATGACCTCGCCATGACCAAGGTGGTCGCTGAGGAACCCGAAGGCGGCGAGAGCGACGAGGGCGACGACACCGGCTCCTCTTCCATCGAAAACCTGGTTGTCAACGGTGACTTCGAGGACGGTCTGAACAACTGGACCAGCAACAGTGGCACCAAAGAGATCGTCACCGACGACGTTCACGGCGGCACCAACGCCCTGAAGCTGACCTCCCCCGGTCAGTGGGGCAATGCGGCTCTGTCCAAGGCCATCACCGTGGTCCCCGGCGAGTCCTACGTCATCAAGTGGTGGTCTAAGCACGTCAGCGGCTCCGACGTCTTCAACCTGTACATTGTCGGTGACTACACCTCCGTCAGCGGCCGCAACTGGATGAGCGCCGCCACCGGCTGGGTGGAGCACACCTGGGTCATTAAGCCCACCGGCGATGCGATCCAGCTGAAGTTCTCCACCGAGGTGTCCGGCAACGCCAGCTCCATCCTGATCGACGATGTCATCATGTACAAAAAGCCCCCCGTTGAAAACGGCGACTTTGAGACCGGTGACACCACCGGCTGGACCGTCTACAACGGCACCACCGTTACCGCCGACGCCGCCCACACCGGCAACTACGGTCTGCACGCCAAGGGCAACGGCTGGAACGGCATCGCCTATCAGGACATCCCCGTGACCAACGGCAAGACCTACGAGCTGTCCTTCTGGTATTACATCAACGTCGGCTTCAACTATTCCATCAAGGGTCAGACCTCCGGCACCACTTACGGCGGCACCTGGAAGAGCAACGCCGGCCAGTGGACTCAGGTCAAGCACGAGTTCCTGGCAACCGACGAGTCTTTGATCCGTCTGAACTTCTCCGGTCTGACTGGTGACACCGTTCCCGATTTCTACATCGACGACGTGCAGATCAAGGAACTGAAGGATCCCTCCAATGACGGCTACATCATCAACGGTGACTTCGAGACCGGTAACGCCACCGGCTGGAACACCCATCAGTCCACCGTCGTGGTGGACAGCTCTGCCGCCTACGAGGGCGAGTACGGCATGAAGGCCGAGGGCAACGGCGGCTGGGGCGGTCTGTTGGATCAGTCCTTCACCGTCAAGGAGAACACGGATTACATCCTGAAGTACACCATCAAGTGCGTGCAGCAGGGTCTGAACGTCCAGATCAAGGCTGCTGACGGCAGCACCAACCTGTACTACAAGTATCATTCTGCCTCCAGCAACCCCGACTGGACCAAAGTTGAGATCACCTTCAACTCCGGTGAGAACACCACCGCTAAATTCAATCTGGTGGGCTCCGGTCTGAACGCTTCTTCTGCCGCCTCTCCCTCCGGCCTGGGCGATATCGTCTATTTCGACAACATCTCCATCGAGAAGGTGGGCGGCGAGGATCCCATCCCCAACACCATCCTCACCGGCGGCCAGAACAGCATCGCTGAGAACATCAACGGTCTGGCATTCCGCTTCGAGGTTGCCGGTATCGGCGCTGAGATCCTGGATACCAACGAGTATGTGAAGGGCTCCGCCGACATCAAGCTGTACAAGGATCGCGACGATCTGTACAAGCTGGTCAAGGCCGGCGCCGTTATGACCAACAACATGACCATCGGCAAGGGCGATATGACCCTGGCCAACGTGGATGGCAAGAAGACCATCGACATCCCCGCCAAGTATCTGTGCGAGGTCGAGGCGGATGCTTTCGCCTTCGCCGTGCGCATCGTGGACATCCCCGATGCCAACCTGGGCACCAACATCTTCGCCCGTCCCTACTTCGTCTATGAGGATGAGGACGGCAACGAGCAGGTCGTTTACGGCTCCACCAAGTCCGAGAACTACGAGCACGCCGCCAACCCCAAGGCCTCTATCAAGATCTTGGCCATCGGCAACAGCTTCTCTATGGACGCGATGAACAACCACCTGTATCAGGTGCTGGAGTCCGCCGGCTACGAGGAGATCGTGCTGGGTAATATGTACATCGGCGGTTGCGATCTGGATACCCACTGGAGCAACATGAGCAACGATAGCTCTGCCTACGACTTCTATAAGACCAGCTCCACCGACAACGGCGCATGGACCACCAAGAACCTCTACAAGCTCTCCACTGCCATCGCTGAGGAAGAGTGGGATTACATCACCATCCAGCAGGCTTCTCCCAAGTCCGGTCTGACCAACTCCATGGGCAACCTGGACAACATCCTGAACTGGATCGATGACAACAAGGTAAATCCCAACGCCAAGATCCTGTGGCACATGACCTGGGCCTATGACGAGGTCAACCAGAACAGCGGTTACGCCAACTATGGCAACGACCAGATGAAGATGTACACCTCCATTCTGGAGAACGTCAACAGCAAGGTGCTGACCCACAGTCTGATCGATGGTGTCATCCCTGCCGGTACCTCTATCCAGAATATGTGTACCTCCTCCTTGGTGGCTCCCGCCTCTCTGTGCGAGGGTGACGGTTACCACCTGAGCGCCAACTA
>JAFQGI010000021.1 GCA_017415515.1 Clostridia bacterium
GCTAATCTACAAAGACAAAACCCACCCCAAAATGGGGTGAAAAAAGGAGACTCTGAACTCCGGTTTTGCGCCAAGATGGTACTTTTCGAAGTGTCTGCACGCAAAACCTTAGCATTCCTGCGGAATGCGAGAGTTCGTCGTATCAGCTAATTCACAAAGACAAAACCCACCCCAAAATGGGGTGGAGAAAAAGAAGACTCGAACTCCGGTTTTGCGCCAAGATGGTGCGAGTCGAAATATGTACGAGCGCAAAACCTAAGCATTTCTTCGAAATGCGAGAGTTCGTCGTATCAGCTAATCTACAAAGACAAAACCCACCCCAAAATGGGGTGGGTTTTGTCTTGGCGGAGTAGGAGAGACTCGAACTCTCGCGCCGGTTACCCGACCTACGCCCTTAGCAGGGGCGCCTCGTCACCAACTTGAGTACTACTCCGTATGTCGCAAAATCGGGTGTGGTGAGCAGCCGATTAATGCCGATTCGGTTGTCAAAAAAAGTGTGGCGGAGAGGAAGGGATTCGAACCCTTGGCTCTTTCGAGTCACCGGTTTTCAAGACCGGCTCCTTAAACCGCTCGGACACCTCTCCGTACAGTCAACGCACATTATTTTAGCATTGCAAGGGCGGTTTGTCAAGATATAAAGAAGGAATTTCAAAAACTATTTTCAAAATAAATAAAAAAGTTGTCGTTTTCGCCTTGACAAGTGCAAGCAAATTTATTATAATGGCTAAGCGCTCAAGAGAGCGTATCACCTGACCGCTTGGAGAAGTCGCGTAGTTGGTCGAGCGCGCACGATTGGAAATCGTGTAACCGTTAAAAGCGGTTCGAGGGTTCGAATCCCTCCTTCTCCGCCAAACATAAAAGGCATCACCGTGAGGTGGTGCCTTTTATGTTTTATGGAGTGGGAGCCGTGAGAGACCTCCTTATTTTGAGCGATAGCGAAAAATAACAACGGGTCGGCAAAGCCGAACTCGGGGGTTCAGAATCCCTCTTTCTACGCGACGATCGCGTGGTTTTCGGTTACAAACAAGGGAGCAAGCGGACGCTTGCTCCCTTGTTTTTTTGTTATTTACTGCCCGTCGAGCCAAAGCCGCCGTCACCACGGAGGGTGTCGGTAAGGCTGTCCGCCTGCTGGTAGGCGGCGGTGAGATAGGGCACCAGCACCAACTGGGCGATACGCTCGCCGTGGTCAATGGTACGCGTTTCGGCGCTATGGTTGTGCAGCGCCACCATCACCTCGCCGCGATAATCGGCGTCGATGACCCCAACTTTATTGGCAGGAGCCAAGCCCTGCTTGGTAGCCAGCCCACTGCGGGCGCACACAAGGCCAACGAAGCCCTCGGGAATCTCCACCGCCAGGCCGGTATGCACCAAGACGGTCTCCCCCGCACCGATGGTGAGAGGGGCGTCGGTGACGGCGTAAAGGTCGGCCCCTGCCGCCGCGGCAGAGCCGTAGGCGGGCGCCACCGCACGGCTATCCAATTTCTGAAAACGCACCTGTAAAGTCATAGGATCACTCCTTTGTATCAATAGTCACATTATACCACAGGAAATTATCTCTGTCTACTTGAAGAACGACAAAATCTATGGTAAAATGTTGTGAATTATGAAAGAAGGAGGGATACACCATGCCGTTTTTGCCTATTTCCGCGGCGGATATGCAAGAACGCGGTTGGGAGCAGGCGGACTTTGTGCTGGTGACGGGTGACGCCTACGTGGACCACCCCAGCTTCGGCACCGCCATTATCTCCCGCGTGCTGGAAAGCCACGGCTATCGGGTGTGTATTCTCTCCCAGCCCCAATGCGACGAGGATTACCGCCGTTTCGGTGCGCCTCGGCTGGCGTTTCTCGTCAACGGCGGCAATATCGACCCCATGGTGGCCCACTACACCGCCGCCAAGCGCAAACGCAGCCAGGACGCCTACTCCCCCGGCGGCAAGGCGGGTCTGCGACCCGACCGCGCCACCATCACCTATTGCCGTGCCATTCGCCGTGTATGGGGCGACGTGGCCATCGCCATCGGCGGCTTGGAGGCCTCTCTGCGCCGCTTTGCCCACTACGATTACTGGGACGACAAGGTGCGTCCCTCCATCCTGATTGACAGCGGCGCCGACCTGCTGATGTACGGCATGGGTGAGCGCCACATCGTGGAGATTGCTACCCGTCTCAACGGGGGTGAGCCGATTTCATCCCTCACCGACATCCGCGGCACCTGCTATGCGGTGGACGCCACCGGCTACGTTCCCTCTGCCTGTGCCGAGTGCCCTTCGTATGAATTAGTCAAAGAGCCTACCGACAGCGGCAAGCGGCAATATGCCGTCTCCACCCGCATTCAGCAGGAGGAACACGACCCCATCCGCGGCAAGGCGGTGATTCAGCGCCACGGCGACAAGATCTTGGTGCAAAACCCACCCTCTCTTCCCCTCACCACCGAGGAGATGGACGCCACCTATGCCCTGCCCTATATGCGCAACTATCACCCCTCCTACGAAGCCGTGGGCGGTGTTCCCGGCATTGAGGAAGTGAAATTCTCGGTCATCCACAATCGCGGATGCATCGGCAACTGCAATTTCTGCGCGCTGGCCTACCATCAGGGGCGCATCATCTCCTCCCGCAGCCACGATTCGGTGGTGGCGGAGGTGCAGCAGATCGTGAAAATGCCCGATTTCAAGGGCTATATTCACGACGTGGGCGGTCCCACCGCCGACTTCCGTCAGCCCGCCTGTGAGGGACAGCTGAAGCGTGGCGCATGCAAGGATAAGAAATGTATGGCACCCACCATGTGCCCTGCGCTCAAAGTTACCCACGACGATTATCTCACCCTGTTGCGCCGTCTGCGGCAGATCCCCGGGGTGAAGAAGGTGTTTATCCGCTCCGGTATCCGCTTTGACTACGTCATCGCCGACCCCGACGAGCGTTTCTTCAAGGAACTGATTCGCCACCACGTCAGCGGTCAGCTGAAAGTCGCACCCGAGCACGTGTCCGACCGCGTGCTGAAATATATGGGCAAACCGTCCTTCACGGTGTATGAGAAGTTTAAGGATCGCTTCTACGAGCTGACCAAGAGTGAGGGCAAAAAGCAGTATTTGGTGCCCTATCTGATGTCCTCCCACCCCGGCAGCACCGTCAACGACGCCATCAAGCTGGCACGTTTTCTCAAAAAAGAGGGACTCCACCCCGAGCAGGTGCAGGATTTCTATCCCACTCCGGGTACGATTTCCACCGCGATGTTCTATACGGGGCTTGACCCCCTCACGATGGAGCCGGTATACGTCCCCCGCACTCCGCAGGAAAAAGCGGAGCAGCGAGCCCTCTTGCAATACTACCGTCCCGAAAACCGCCAGATCGTGCTGACCGCCCTCAAGAAAGCCGGCCGTCACGACTTGATCGGCACAGGCCCCAACTGCTTGGTTGCCCCCGACAAGCCCGTTGCCACCGCCAACCGCACCCCTGTGGGTGTCCACAGCAACCGCAACGGCGGCAAACCCAAAAAGGACAAATTCAGCCGTTACAGCCGCAAGAAAAAGTAAAAAGAAGCACTCCTCGCGGAGTGCTTCTTTTTACTTATTTTTTCTTCTTGAAAATCTTACTGCGGAACAAAATGATATTCATCACCACAAAAAACGCCACCAAAATACCAAAAGTCAAATAGGGCTTCTGCGGCGCCAAGGTAGCCAACAGCATCAGCGGGAAACCAAACACAATGGCAGGGAAATTTTGATACACCATATTGTCGGCGGCAGGTGTTTTGAAATCACCGTCGATCTCACGCAACAGAATGGTGCCGGTGCTGGCCGTGCCGGTAAGCATACCGTACATCATCAAAAACTGCTCTTCAACATACTCGGGGAACAAGGTTTTGGCAATGAAATGGTTGTAGAAATAGGTAATGAGCAGACCCACAACACCCAAAATCAGGATGATGCCCCAATACTTGTCGATGTCGCCGAAACGGATGGCGGCGATACCGGCCACCACCATCAAATCGAAGAAGAAGTTGCTGGTACGCGTCAACAAGAAATTGTTGGCATACTCCTGCTTGATGACACGGCACTTGCGCAGAAGATTAAACGCGTTTTTAACCAATGTAGCCGCAATCACACCCAACAGAAAATTGAAGCCGTAGATAACCGATTTCATGCCCGGAAGCAGCAATCCCAAACCAAACATCATCAGGAAAGCCACCATATACGATACGGCAATGAGCGCCATCTGGATGGTCAGCTTATCCACACTCTCCTGCATGGGAATCTCATTCTTACCCTGTACGTCCTCTGCGGTGATCTTCTCATCCCCTACGCGGTTGAGCTTCACTTTACCCCTGCGTTTGAGCAGCGCCAAATGGAATACGCCGCCCACCGCCGCGGAAATAAAGCCCAACGCAGCAATGGTGAGGCCAAAGCTCTTGCCACCCACAAAGCCGAAATCCAGCTCATAAATGTTGCCATAGTTCATGGCCTGACCGGTGCCCTGACCATAGCCAAAGGGCAGCAGCACACCCGCCGCCTTAAAAAAGCCGGGGATCACCAAAGCCGCCACGATAGTGATGCCGAAACCCACCACCGCCTGCAACAGGTATGTGGCAACGGTGGTAACGCCGGTGTTAAACACCTCGGTTGCACGCTTTTTGGTCATTGTGCCACCGGTTGTTTTCAGAGAGGACGCGATGAAGCCCAGCGCCAAGCAATGATAGGTTACCAGTTCGAGATAGTTCGTTCCCTTTCCCGCAAAAAAGTCGGTATCAAACATCACGTCACCGGTGATCCCCTTATACACGCCGGCCACCAACACCAAAATGGCGCCGCCGATCACGGACACGGGAACCAACGATTCCCGCAACCATTTAATGCTCTTGCGCAAAATATTCGCGACCAACAAGCTCAGCAGCAAAACCGCCATCACATTGATAAAGCCCCAAATATTATAGTCCCAAAAATTCTCCATTTTCGTCACCTCTTGCAATGTTTTTCCAGCGATAATAGATGTTCACATATTTCAGCGCATTAAAACGCTTGTCGCTCTTTAATTGATAAATGTGACCATCGTGGTAAATATTGAGTTTGTTTCGGCCCAGAACCGAAACCGCCGTCACCTCTGCAAACGGTAAGTTCAACTCATCCATCCCATCGCCACTGACGACATAACGATCCCCATACAAGCGGACCGTCGCTTCCTCGCAAAGGCTATCTTTACGCTGATACACGATCACCTCAGACACGGTGGTGGCCTCAGTATAAAGCGGAATATCCGTGTAGTCCGTCACATCCAACCCATTGACAAACTCTTTTTGATAGTCATACCAGTCGTTGACAAACGCATAGGGGAAGTCACATCCCACACCGGTGAGGCGTTTATCTTTGCCATAATGAATCGTCTTGCCGCATTGTTTGCAGGAGATCTCGTTGCCGTGGCTCTCAAAAGTGGAGAGACCGCAGTCGGGGCAGACGTACATCGCTCTCTCCAAATATTCCGCACGCTTGCCGGATAAGAATTCGCCATCCGCCACGGCCTCGTTTACATACAATTCTTTCTCAATGACGGCAAACAGCTCGTCGTTGGTCATGGTGGCGTACTCCTCCGGCTGAATCACACGGGACACATAGGAGCGCATCTTGCCACGGCGCAAGCCGTCACTCCATCGGGGATGCACACCATAGCCGCCCTCGATGCGGTACAAGACGATGGGCATATTTAATTTCCGCGCCAACCCCGCAATGGCAGGGCTCATATATTCGGTCTTGCCGCTGTATGTACGGTTTCCTTCGGGAGCGATGGCGATGGTGCCACCCTCACGGGATACACGGATGCAGTTTTTAATCGCCGTCAAATCGGTGGCCTGCTTCTTAATGGGAATGGGGGCCACGATCCAACGAATCAGCGAGGAGACCCAGCCTTTGGAAAACAGATCCTCCGAGGCCACGTAATATATAGGACCACGGAAAGACATACCCACAAAGAACTGATCGAAAGCGGTTTGGTGGTTAAAAAGGATAAAGTAAGGTCTGTCTTCCTGCTCTTTGAATTTCTCCACCCGAATACCGTATTTTATCCGAGAATAGGGCCACAGCACCGCATATGCGAGATTGCGCACCACACGGTGGCGAAATCGAAGCCATTTTTTCTCCATAATAGCCTCCCGACTGTAAAATAATTGCATTTCACAAACCATAAACCGATTTATTATAACACAAAGTGACCGATATTGCAAGTTTTTCGAAGGATTATCGATGATGGTTACTATATGCCGACATCATTCGAAAAAGCAACCTCCTATTATCTGCCCCCCAAAAACCGCCCATTGCGAATGCGGGGAGGATCGAACTCCGGTTTTGCGCCGAGTTAGTGCGTATCCAAGTTTGTGCCGGCGCAAAACCTAAGAAACTGCCGCCAAGCGGCAGTTTCGAGGAGTAGATCTCTACCATTTCTACGAAAAGAAAAAGGGACACCTCAAGGTGTCCCTTTTTCTTTTTGGTGGAGACGGGGAGGATCGAACTCCTGACCTTACGGATGCGAACCGTACGCTCTCCCAGCTGAGCTACGCCCCCAAATATCTCCCGATGCGTTGCCGCATCGGGAGCACTTGTTAGTTTATCCTATTTGCTGTGGTTTGTCAAGTGGTCGACCGGATTTTCTCACAAAAATTCCGTCGTCTTCCACTCCCCCGTTTGTGGGGCTTCACCCAAAGGCAACACAGCGGCATCCAGAGCCAACACTTGTTCTCGGATATGCGTTACCAGCACCACGGGGCGACTCTCTGCCGCCTTTTGAATCAGCGGCACCACATCCATCCACGTGCCTTCATCCAATCCATTAAATGGCTCGTCCAACAGCAGGATGTCACTATCTGCCGCCAAAGCGCGGGCCAACGCCACCCGCCGTTGCTGACCACCGGACAAGTGCCGCGGATAAGCGTTAATCTCCTCCTCGGTCAGCCCTAACTTTTCCAACAATTCACGGGCTGCGGTTTCATCCACCCCGGTCACCGTCACGTTTGCTAATGCGGTACTCCAGGGCAGCAGGCGATCCTCTTGGAACACCATTGCTACACGATCGGCGCTGTGCACCACACCGGCGGACGGCTTTTCCAATCCTGCCAACAGCCGCAACGCCGTAGTCTTGCCACAGCCGGAGGCACCCCACAGACAAACGACACCACGATCGGTCAGATGCCATGTTACATCATCTAAAACCATCGTTTTATCGTAGGCGAAGGAAACGTTTTCGAAAGAAACGCTCATTCCGTCACCTCCCATCGGTTGATCACCCTTCTCAGCAGTCGTTCCAGCACCACGCTGAGAACCACCACCACCGCCGTCCACGCAAACACGTCTGCGGTTTCCAGGGTGGTTTTGGCGGCAGCTATGTGATAGCCGATGGAATCGGCAGGCCAGCACAAAATCTCAGCCGCCACCCCCGCCTTCCACGCGAAGCCAAAGCCGGTGGTCACCGCCGCCTGCAAATACGGCTTTACCGCTGGAAGGCGAACGTAACGCAATCGTTCTCCGCGACTCAGGCGGAACACCTGCGCCATCTCCAACAGCTTTCGGTCGGTGTGTAGGATGCCTTGACGAACATTCTCCCACACCAGCGGAATTACCATTAGGAAGGCGATAAACGCCGGCATCCGTTCTGCACGGATCCACAGGAATGCCACGAAAATAAAGGAGGCCACAGGTGCCGCCTTAACGGCAGACAGGATGGGTGAAAACAGCGCATGCAAGACCGCAAAGCGCGCCGTCAGCATCGCCAGCACCACGCCGACGACCAAGGCCAACGCAAAGCCGGTAATTACCCGCAGCAGGGAGGTTCCCACAGCAGACCAAAACACCGTCTCCCCCATCAGCCGCCACAACGACTTGGCCACATCCCACGGATACGGCAACGGCCAAAACAGCGTCCGATTGGCCAGGTAGCAACCGCCTGCCCATATCCCCAACCAGAAAGCCACAATCGCTACCGCCCGGAGAAAGCGCAACAGCTTATCCCGCATAGTAGAAATCGTCCTTCGGCAATGCACCGCCCACCACCGTGGGGTCATAGTCGAACATCACCTTGAGATAAGCCGACAGCTGCTTCTTCATCAAATTGCCGGTCACATAGGTCAGACCGCAGTTAGGCAGAGCCTGACGAGCCACAGCCGCCTTGGGGATAATCTTATAGGTCTCGCACAGGGTAGCGGTGGCCTCCACATTGCTCTTGGCCACCTGAATGGAGGTCATATAGTCCTCAAGGAACAAAGCGATGGCATCCGGATTCTTCTCGACAAAATCAGAACGGGCGATCACGCAACCCATCATTAGCGCGCAATCTTCATCGCTGACTTTGTTCCATTCCTCCGTGACGTTCAAGGCACGGCGAATCGACTTATTCTGCATCATATAGGTGGAAGCCTTGGGTTCGGGGACCAGCGCAATTTTCGCTTCGCCGCTTGCCATGGCTGCATCCAGATCGGCAGCAAACTCAATGCGCACATTCTCATCGGGTTTCAAGCCATTCTGCTCCAGCAAATAGCGCAGGATATATTCCGGGTTGGCGCCTTTATTCTTGGCGTCGGTATAGATGGTCTTGCCCTTCAGATCTTTGATGGATTTGATACTCTCGCCGTTCTCCAGAATGTGCAACACACCCAGCGTGTTCACCGCCAGCACCCGCACTTTTCCCTCCGTCTTCTTGTAGAGGGTAGCGGCCAAATTGGTGGGAACGGCGGCAATATCCGCCTCACCTCTGGTGATGGCGGCCACCGCCTGGGTGGGGTCGGACACCACGTCAAAGGTATAGGTGTTCGTGGTCTTTTTGCCTGCGCTGTTCTGCATCAGATTGACCATACCCACACCGGTGGGACCGGCGATGGCGGTAATGCGCACGTTGCCGCCTTTTTTGCCATCCTCGCTCACCTTGCCGTTGTTCACTTCGTTACCCTTGCCTTTGCCACAGCCGGCGAACACGCCGACCATCAGCACCAAAATCAATGCGAAAGCCAATACTCGTTTCATACTTTTTATTCCTCCGTTTGTAAAATAATGATCTTCTTACGCTCACGATGGATGCGACCGGTCAACACCAACGCGTCCAACGAGCGGTATAGACTGGATCGGCCCATATCCAACCGCTCTGCTAAGGCGGTCATACCCTCGGCCACATACACCACACCGTTTTCGTCCCGGTGAGCCAGCAAATAGCGCCACAATTTGCCATCCGCTTGCCCTGCGGTCAAGGTCGAAAGCCGTCGATTGAGAAAGCGGATGCGATCGGACAAGAAGCCCACGTAATTTTCTGCCACCGCAGGCACCTCTTTCATCCATTGCACCACCGTTTCCTGGGGAATATACAGCACACGGCAATCGCTTTCTGCCACCACAGTGGACGGATATTCCTCCCCGGTGCCAAACAGAGCTGCTGCACCGAATACGTCCCCTTCCACCAGATCGTTCATCGGCACTCGGCCTTGCCACACGCGAACATGGCCCTCCAGAATCAGCGCCAATGCCCGTTTTGCCGTTTGCGGGCTGTAAATGACATCCCCTTTACAGTGGCGTTGTTCCTCGGTTTGGGCCAGCCGGTAACACAATTCCAGTTCTTCCTTTGTCAAGCCTTTCAGCAAGAATAAGGAACGTTCTTTCATGCTATCGCCTCACTTTCGTCCCATTTGGGACACTTTTCATTGGTTATTATAGCATATTTTTGAGAAAATGCAAGTAGTTATGGAATAAAATTTCCAAGGAAATAGAGAAAAGCAAAAAAAGGTGCGGATACCGCAGTATCCGCACCTTTCGGTAACTATGGGGTCGTAACGAGAATTACTCCTCGTCCTCCACGTCGTCCTCGTCGAAGTCGAACTCCAAGGACTCACCGCAGGAGGGGCACTCAACGCCACCATCCATCAGGGTGTCCATGTCCACCTCAAAATCTTCGCCACAGGAGGGGCAGGTCACATCATAGTACTCGTCGTCACAATCACAGCAATCGCAGCAATCGCACTCATCCTCGTCGTCCCACTCCTCATAGAAGTCCTCTTCCAGAGCGTTGAGATCCTCATCCACCGCGTCAACCTGCTCGGTCAGCTCGGCAACGTAATCTTCGATATCGGCCACGTCGTTGGACAGATCGCCCAGAATGTCAACGATCAGCTTAAACAGCTTACCGTTATCGGAGGACTCGTCAATCTTCATACCCTCCATCAGGCCTTTGATGTATGCAACTTTCTCAATGGTGGTCATAGCCATACCCTCCCAAATAGTAATCGTGATGAAAAACGGTCAATTAAGCGCGGTCCATATATTCGCCGGTACGGGTGTCCACGCGAACAACCTCGCCCTCGTCGATGAAGAGAGGCACGCGGATCTCGGCGCCGGTCTCCAGGGTGGCGGGCTTGGTGGTGTTGGTGGCGGTGTTGCCCTTAAAACCGGGGTCAGTCTGGGTGATGGTCAGCTCCACAAAGTTGGGGGGCTCCACGCCGATCACCTTGCCCTTGTAGGACTTGATGTTGCAGATCATGTTCTCCTTAACGAACTTAAAGTTCTCAGGCAGATCGCTGGCGTTGATGGGCACCATGTCATAGGTCTCGGGATCCATGAAGTAGTGCAGATCGCCGTCGGCATAGGAATACTCCATATCCTTACGCTCCACATAGGCAGTGGGGAACTTGGCGGTGGGGTTGTAGCTCTTTTCGAGCACAGCACCGGTAATCACGTTCTTGGTCTTGGTGCGGACGAAAGCAGCGCCCTTGCCGGGCTTCACATGCTGGAACTCGACAACCTGTAAAACGTTGCCGTCTTCCTCAAAGGTCACACCGTTACGAAAATCGCCTGCAGAAATCATATTTTATTCCTCCATATTGTCAGACTGTACTTTATTGTACCCTATATCTTGTAAAATTTCAAGCCTTTTTTAGCGCAAAATGGGAATTATCCGTAAAAATTTTACTTATTTCATCGCCTCGGCATAGAGACCGCTCATGGTAGCCGAATCCGCCGTCTGGGTGCCCGCCGATTCACAGATCACCGTGGGGCACAATCCCCTCTCAGCAAGCAGTTCCATCAACGGTTTCGGATCGGGGCCAAACACCGCATCCTCAAAGGTCAGATGCTTCTTCTCACCGCCGCCGGTGTACTCAATTTTGGAGAAATGGATGTGGAAAGACCGTTGTCTCTCCTCCCCCAGTGCCTCACCGATGGCGTCGATGACAGCTGCATAGGCCTCGCGGCTGTTGGTCTCACCCAAAGTGCGGCTGTTAAGATGGCCAAAGTCTACACAGGGTAAAAACCGCTCCTCCGCCTTACAGAAGGTCAGCACCTCCTCCAGCGTACCCAACTGGTTGATCTTCCCCATCACCTCGGGACAAATATGCACGTGGGAAAGCCCCTCGGCATCCAGCGCAGCCTGAGCTTTAAGCAAGGTTTCAGTAGCCAGAGCCGTCGCTTCTTCCCGACTGCGGCCACCCAAACCACCGGGATGCACCACGATGCGATCACCACCCAGCATGGTCACGGCGCGAGCACTGTCGAGAATATAGCGGATACTGTTATCCCGCTTCTCCTCCTCGGCAGAGGCCAGCGAAATGAAATACGGGGCGTGAAGCGAGATCTCCACACCGTATTTCTCCGCCTCGGCACGCATGGCGGCGGCAGACTCTGCCGACAGCCGCACACCGCGACCACACTGATACTCATAGGCCGTCAAGCCGTGCTGGCTGAGCCACGGGAACATCTGCACCGTGTGCTTGTAGCCGGCGGCGTGGAAATCGTCACAATTACCCGCAGGACCAAACAACGCCTTATCTCTCGCCATAATCTTGCTCCTTTCTTCTCCGTTGCCGACGGCTATTTAGCAACGGCTTTTCAATCTTACGCTTAAACACAATAAATTTCTGCTGGGTTTCCGGCTGAATCGGCTCCAACAGGATGGAAGGAATCCCCGCCAGATTGGCCCCCAGCATATCAGTGAAAATCTGATCGCCGATGACAACACACTGTTTACGGTTTGCACCGGCCCGTTGCGCCGCTCCACGGAATCCGAACGGCAACGGCTTACGGGCGTGAGCATAATAGGGCAATCCGATCTTCTCGGCAAAAGGAGCCACGCGCTCGGCACGGTTGTTGGATACAATAATCAGCGAAAAACCCGCCGTCTGCATCTCTGCCAGCCACGTCTTAACCCCATCGGTCAGGTCGGGAGCATCGTGGGTTGTGAGGGTATTATCCACATCTAACAGCAGGGCTTTCACACCCAAACGATGCAAATCTTCCACTGTCACATCGGTGATGCATCGGCGATATAAAGTTGGGAAAAACAGCGACACAGTGACTCCTCCTTTCAGTAGGATAGAACAAAAAGCGGGCAGTATACCTGCCCGCCTTTTCTACGCATTATTTGAATTTTCTCTTGCGCGCAGCTTCCGACTTCTTCTTACGACGCACGGAAGGTTTCTCATAGTGCTCTCTCTTGCGGACCTCGGCCAGAGTACCGGCGCGGGCGCAGGACTTCTTCCAACGGCGCAGAGCACTGTCCAGAGACTCATTCTCTTTTACACGAACTTCAGACATTCTTTATTTCCCTCCCTCCGCCATATAGCAGGGGTATTTTGCAATCATGCACGGATTATTATAACGAAAAACGTCCCAACAGTCAAGAGAAATTTTCGTTTTTTCGTAAAATTTTTATGTTTTTGTGGATCACTGCGGTTTGACAACGATATTCACCAGCTTGCCGGGTACGTACAGCTCCTTGACGATCTGCATACCCTCCAGCATGGGAGCCACACGCTCATCCGCCTTGGCCAGTGCCAGCGCATCGGCAGCGGCGATGTCGGCAGGTACCGAGAGGCGATTTCGGATCTTACCATTCACCTGCAACACGATTTCAAAGGCCTGCTCAGCGCACTTAGCCTCATCATAGGTGGGCCAGGGCTCATAAGCGATGGTGTTATCGTGACCCAGCTCCTGCCACATCTCCTCGCCCACGTGGGGAGCGATGCAGGAGATCATCTTCACAAAGCCCTCGGCAAACTCACGAGGACAGGTGCCCACCTTGTAGCACTCGTTGACAAACACCATCATCTGAGCGATGGCGGTGTTGAAGCCCAGCGTTTCAAAATCATTGGTCACTTTCTTGACGGTCTGGTGATACAGCTTGGTCAGCTTGCCATCATCCTCTTCGATGAGGTTGGCAGGCTCGGTGAAGAAATTCCACACACGGTTAATAAACTTACGCGCACCCGCCACCGCAGAGGTGGACCAAGGCTTGGAAACCTCCAGAGGGCCCATAAACATCTCATACAGGCGCAGGGTATCGGCGCCGTAATCCCGGACGATGTCGCTGGGGTTCACCACAAACTCGGGGAAACGCTTGCCCATCTTGATGCCGTTCTCGCCCAGGATCATACCCTGGTGCACCAGTTTTTTGAACGGCTCCTTAACAGGAGACAAGCCCTGATCGTACAGAAAGCGGTTCCAGATACGGGCATACATCAGGTGACCCACCGCGTGCTCAGGACCGCCCACATACAGATCCACCGGCATCCAATGCTTCAGCAGCTCGGGGTCGCAGAAAGCCTTGTCGTTGTGGGGATCGATATAGCGCATAAAGTACCAGGAAGAGCCGGCAGAACCGGGCATGGTAGAGGTCTCGCGCAGACCTTTCAGACCATTCTTATCGTAGTGTTTCCACTCCTCGGCATTCTCCAGGGGAGCCTGACCGCCACGCCCCTTATAGTCCTCCAGCACAGGCAACACCAAAGGCAACTCCTCGTCGGGCAGAAACACGGTCTCGCCGTCCTCGGTGTAAACACAAGGCACAGGCTCACCCCAGTAGCGCTGACGGGCAAAGATCCACTCACGGAAGTGGTAGTTATTCTTACGGCGGGCAATGCCCATCTTCTCCAGCTTGCAGGTGATGGCCTCCTTGGCCTCCTCCACCGTCAGACCGGTGAACTCCTCGGAGTTGATCAGCTTGCAACCCTTGCCCAGATAATCCTGCTTCTCAAAGGCGCACTCGGACACGTCACGACCCTCGATGACCTGAATCATGGGGATGTTGTGGGCGATGGCATACTCAAAGTCACGCTGATCGTGGCTGGGCACCGCCATCACCGCGCCGGTGCCGTAGCTGGCCAGCACGAAATCGCCGATAAACACCGGCACTTCCTTGCCATTGACCGGGTTGATGGCATACACGCCCTTCAAGGGGCAGCCGGTCTTCCCCTTGTTCATATCGGTGCGGTCCATATCGGACTTTTTCAGCGTCTCGTTTATGTAAGCCTGCACCTCGTCCTTGTTCTCCACGCGATTCATCAGGCTCTCGGTAATCTTACCGTCAGGTGCCAGCACCATAAAGGTGATGCCGTAAATGGTCTCAATACAAGTGGTGTAAATAGAGAATTCGCCGCCACCCACCAGCTTAAAGTCCACCTCAACACCGGTGGATTTGCCGATCCAGTTGCGCTGAATCTCCTTGGTGGACTCCGGCCAGTCAATGTCATTCAGACCCTCCAACAGTTTCTCGGCGAAGGCGGGCTGGTCAATGACCCACTGCATCATATTCTTCTTCACCACAGGGTAGCCGCCGCGCTCGGACTTACCGTCGATGACCTCGTCGTTGGATAGCACGGTGCCCAGCTCCTCGCACCAGTTAACAGGCATCTCGATGCGCTTGGCGTAACCGGCCTCCCACAACCGCTTAAAGATCCACTGAGTCCACTTGTAGAACTCGGGATCGGAGGTAGCGGTCAGCTTAGACCAGTCGTAGTCAAAGCCCAGCTCCTTGAGCTGCTTGGAGAAGGTCTTGATATTCTCCTGGGTGAAGCCATCGGGATGATTACCGGTAGAAATCGCATACTGCTCCGCAGGCAGACCGAAGGAGTCGTAACCCATGGGGTGCAGAACATTGTAGCCCTGCATACGCTTCATACGGGACATAATATCCGTAGCGGTATAGCCTTCGGGGTGACCTGCGTGCAAACCCACACCGGAGGGGTAAGGGAACATATCCAATACGTAGTACTTGGGCTTGGAGAAGTCCCACACGTCGGTGTGGAAGGTGTCGTTCTCCTCCCAATACTTTTGCCATTTTGCTTCAATTTCTGCGGGATTGTACTGTGCCATAGTCTTAACTCCTCACTGTTGTATCATATAGGGTGTAATATCCACGTCGGTGGCATCCACCCACAACCGTTCCAAATCGTAAAAATCGCGGGTCTCGCGGCGAAACACATGGATCAGCACGTCGCCGTAGTCCAACATGATCCAGTCACCGCTTTGGTAACCCTCGTTGCGCAAAGGACGAATGTCCTCCTTAGCCAACTTCTCCTCCACGTAGTCTGCCAGACTGCGTACCTGAGTGGAGCTGTTACCGCTGGCGATGACGAAATAATCCGCGATGGAGGTGATGGAGCCTACGCTCAACACCTTAATATCTGCGGCTTTGTGCTCATCCAAAGTATGCACGGCACTCTGCCAGATTTTGTCAATATTCACGCACTCACTCCTCCCCTTCTTCGGATTCTTCTGCCGCGGGCAACACCGTATCCAGCGTAACGGTGACCAGGTCCACCTCGTTGACCACCTCGGTCAACTGCGGAGCCGCTACGGTATCCTCGTCAACAGGCAGGTCATACGGGTTCATTTGCTCATTCAAAAGAGCAATCAATTGGGCACGATTCACGGAATACACCTTAGTTGTCCCCATCTTTTCCGTTTCACCGGGTAGGATACTGAATGTAACCTTCTCCAAAGGAATATCCGCCAACTGCATAGCAAACTCGGCAATGGCATCGTAGGTGCCGATGTTCTCCGCTTCCTTGTCGGTCTTACCCAGCATACGGGCACGACCGAAAGAGGTGGTGTTAAATCGCACCGGATCGGAGCCCAGCATCAGTCTGCCCAGCACACCCTTGGTGGCGCCCATCTCATCCTCGTAGTAGAGATCTTTCTTGGAACAGGCGGCAATGCTCTCCCACAAAGCGGCCAGCACTTGGCGCTGACGCCCCATACGCTCACGGTCGGAATCGGGGCTGTTGCGATAGTTATAGGTGACGGCGTAGTCCACCGCCGCCTGACCGTCCAAAACCTGTACTCCACGGTCGTAAGGCGTTTCTGCCAAGGTGGTTGCCTCTTTCAACTCCACCCGCACACCGTTGAGGCCGTCAATCAATTTCACCAGTCCCTCTCGGGAAAGGATAAAATAGTTGTCAACAGGCAGACCGTACTGCACGTTGATCACACGGGCCAGATCGTTGACAGGCGATCCCACCCACTCTTCCAGTTCAGCGCCGCAAGCAGCATGCACCTGACCATCTCGATCCTTTTCAAGAACCAGTTCTCGGCAAGAGGAACACGCAATCTGGGGCTGAGGGTTATGCCACACGTTACCGATGGTGTCCACCGCGAAACCCAGATCCTTGTCGATGTAGGTGTCCACGGGAATCTGTACCACGGACACCGCATCCGCCTTGCGGTCAAAGCACATCACGGCCAACATATCCATGGGATCGCCTACCTCGGCACCGGTGACGCCCATCAGATAGTAGGAAACGTCTCCTGCCAGTTTATCCGGAGTAGAGGTGTAAGCCACCATCTCTCGGGCAGTCAAAGCCGGCTTTTCCTCTTGCGTGTCGTCCCACAAGCGGAACAACAAGATGCCGACAACCAGCAACACTGCCACAATCGCCAGCGCAACCATCCATTTCCAAGGAGAAAAGCGCTTTTTCTCCCGATTTTCCTTCTTCTCAGGCGCTTTGGCCACACCGGCCAGGCTCACCTGATTCTTCTGCGGTCTGCTTTGCGTCTTTGGTTTGTTTGCCGTGTTCTTTTTACTGTTTTGCCCCTTAGTTTGGCTCATTCGTTTGCCCTCCATTCTGCTCAGACAATACGATCTCGTCATACACCGCCAACGTGTCAGGGTGTACGGCTCGGTTTTGTTTTTGTAAATCGCCGATGGTGTATTCCACACCATACCGAATGGCCGCGGTTAGCGATTGGTTTGCCAGCGAGCGCATCACGTCCACATCGGGATAATCCCGATCGGCAGAGGTGAAATCTGCTGTGAACACCACCTGTTCCAGCAGGGACATCCCTGCTCGTCCGGTGGTGTGATACCGCACCGCGGACAATATTTCTTCATCCTTCACGCCGAGGATGTTTCGCAAAAACACCTCGCCGGAACGGGCGTGCCACAACATAGGAGCGTCCTGCTCCACCTCGTCCAGCGTCACGCCGTAATCCGCCAAGATCTGCAGTTGGGCATCCTTGGCAGTATCTTTCATAATATCGTGGAGAATACCGGCGGTGTATGCCTTATTGGGATCGGCACCGTATTTTTCAGCCAACCGTTTGGCCTCGTCAGCTACACACAGCGAATGGCGAAAGCGATAATCACTGAGCCGCTGACGGATGATTTCAATATACTGTTCATCCGCCGTCTGATGGCTCATACCGTCATCCCGTCGATACAATCCGTTCTCTCGGATGTATCGCTCTACCGCTTCGCCAACCAAGTCGGCCACCCTCTCCCCTGCCCCCACGCGCTCACGCACTTGTGTTGAGGAATAGGGTTCCACGGGACACACGTCCACATAACAGTCGATGCCGTCTTTTTTTAACTCTTCGGCATACGCCATCAGCTTGGTCGTGTCAGTGCCCTCGCGGGCAATGGTACACAGCACCGCCATCCTGGCGATATCCGCAAACCGATGCCAGGAGCGCAGGGTGGTAAACATATCCGCCCCCACCAGCAGATACCACTGGGCATCGGGATACTGCTCACACAGCGCCGTCAGGGTATCCACCGTAAAACTGGCACCACCCCGATTAAGTTCCAAATCGGATACGCTCAACAACAGGTGCTCTTCTGCCACCAAACGGCACATAGCTAATCGATGCTCGGCTGAGGCCATATTTTCTCGAATTTTATGGGGCGGTACAAAGGTGGGCATCAGCACCACACCGTCCAGTTCCAGCGCCTGCGCCAACCGCAAAGCCATAGACACGTGACCGTTATGGATCGGGTCAAAGGATCCGCCAAACAGACCCATTTTCTTCATATCGCCCCTCCTTCCTTATGGATTTCTCTATGATTATTTTGCGCGAGGCAACTTAATCTGGGAATCCTTCTCTTTCTGACGGAACAGCACAAAGGTGCGGCCGATCACCTGCACCACCTCGGCGTTCACCTTGGCGGCGATCTCCTCCGCCACCTCACGGGCGGTAGCGGGAGCGGTCTCCAGAACCTTACCCTTAATCAGTTCGCGAGCCTCCAGGGCATCGTCCGCCTGCTTAATCATCGCATCGGAGATACCGCCCTTGCCTGCGTGCAGGATCGGCTCCATGGTATTTGCAAGTCCGCGTAAATACGCGCGTTGTTTACTGGTCATAATCGTTTACCTCAATTATTCTGTGCCAAATAGGCAGCTAAATCCTTAGAAAATACTCTTAATGCGTTGCCACGATGGCTCATGGCATCCTTCTCAGCGGAAGACATCTCGGCAGAGGTGCGATCCCCCACCACAAAGATGGGGTCGTAACCAAAACCGTTCTCGCCGGCAGGTGCATAGCCGATCTCACCCTCAAAAGTTCCCTCGGCACGGAGTACGTCCCCATTGGGGAATACACAACACACCGAAGCCACAAAGCGAGCACTGCGCTCACTCTTGGGCACATCCTTCATCTCGCCCAACAACAGCATATTGCGGTCGTCGTCAGTGGCTTCTTCCCCACCGTAGCGGGCGGAATACACACCGGGGCGTCCCCCCAGCGCATCCACCACCAAACCGGAATCGTCGGCGATGGCAGGCAAGCCCGTCACCTGACAGGCGGAAGCCGCCTTGAGATAGGCGTTCTCCGCAAAGGTGGTGCCGGTCTCCTCCACCTCAGGCAGTTCGATGCCGAGGTCACGGTCGGTGACGCCCTCAATGCCCAACGGCTCCAAAATGCGCTGTAACTCAATCAGCTTATGAGCATTATGGGTCGCAATCACAAATTTCATACTTATTCCTCCGCAAACAGACCCTCGGCAAACTGCTTAGGATCAAAGGGTTGCAGATCGTCGATACCCTCGCCCACACCCACAAACTTGACCGGCACCTGCAGATCCTCACGGATCGCCAGCACCACACCGCCACGGGCGGTGCCGTCCAGCTTGGTCAGCACGATACCGGTGATGCCGGCGGCAGACTTAAACTCACGCGCCTGATTGACCGCGTTCTGACCGGTGGTGGCATCCACCACCAGCAGCACCTCTTTATCGGCATCGGGAAGCTCGCGGTCAATAACACGACCGATCTTCGCCAATTCCTCCATCAAATTTTTCTTATTGTGCAGACGGCCGGCGGTATCGCAGATGACAATATCGCAACCGCGTGCCTTAGCCGCCTTGACAGTGTCAAACACCACAGCGGCAGGATCGGCACCTTGACCGTGCTTCACAATGTCCACGCCGGCACGATCTGCCCACACACCCAGCTGCTCAATAGCGGCATCGCGGAAGGTGTCCGCCGCACCGAGAATGACCTTTTTACCCTGCGCTTTAAAGTTGGCCGACATCTTGCCGATGGTGGTGGTCTTCCCCACGCCGTTGACGCCGATAACCAAAATTACCGAAGGCTTAGTGTTCAGATTCAGCTCCTGACCACCCTCCAACATCTCGGACACGATGCCGCACATCATACCGCGGATGGCCATGGGGTCGGTGACACCCTGCTCCTTGACCTGTGCACGCAGTTGCTCGCAGATGCGGGATGCGGTGTTGGCGCCCACATCCCCCATCACCAAAATCTCTTCCAATTCTTCAAACAAGTCGTCGTCAATGCGGGTAAATCCCTTTAACATAGACGAAACCGTGTTCATCAATGAGTCGCGGGTCTTTTTAAGACCTTGACCGATTTTACTAAAAAAACCCATTGTCATTACTCCTTGTTATCAGCATCTAACTTCAAACCCAGCTTCTGCTCCACCTCACTGGCACGCAGCTCCAACAGCTTGGACACACCGCGCTCCTGCATGGTCACGCCATACAGCGTATCTGCCTCCTCCATCGTACCGCGACGGTGGGTGATGGCGATAAACTGAATGCGGTCGCACATACGCCGCAGATAGGCGGCATAGCGATCCACGTTCACGTCGTCCAGAGCAGCCTCCACCTCGTCCAGCACGCAGAAGGGCGAAGGAGTGACCTTGAGGATTGCGAACAACAGAGCGGTAGCGGCCAGTGCCTTTTCGCCGCCGGACAGCGCCTCCAAGTTGAGGATCACCTTTCCGGGAGGCTGGATGAACATATCAATGCCGGAGCCGAGGATGTCATCGGGATCGCTCAGGCGCAGTTCGCCCTTACCACCACCGAACAACTCGGCAAATACGATACCGTACTGATAGTTGATCTGCTTAAAGCGCTCGATAAACACCTCGCGCATCTGCACGGTCAGTTCATTAATCTGTTTGAGCAGTTCCTCTTTGGTCTTCTCCACGTCGTCGATCTGCACCTTGAGGAATTGATAGCGCTCGTTGACCTCTTTGAACTCCTCGATAGCGTCCACGTTGACACTGCCAAGAGCACGGATCTTGTTACGCAGTTCCACCACACGGCGGTTGGCCGCAGCGGCGTCCTCGATGGGCTTTGCCACCGCCTCCGCCTCCATACGGGTCAACTCGTACTCCTCGTACAGGCGGCGGGACAGATCGTCCACCTCCCGCTTGATACCGGCGGTCTTTTCCTCCAAACGAGCCACTTCCTGACCCATGCGCTCGCGCTCATCGGTCTTTTCGCGGGATTCCAAACGGAGCTGGGTCTGACGAGCCTCGCCCTCGGCACGCTGAGCCACCAAGCGGGCAATCTCGTCAGCCGAAGCCGCCGCCTGCTCACGCAGACCGGCAGCCTGTGCCTCTTGCTGGGCAATGCGATCCTCGATCTCCTCGTTCTGCTTCTGAAGATCGGCAATCTGCTGATTCAGCAACGCCTCGTGACCGGCAGAATCGTCCTGACGGGTACGCAGTTCGGCAATCGCCGTCTCCAAACCTTCGATTTCTTTCTCATAGCCCAGCACCGCCAGCTTTTGCTCCGCAATACGCTCGGAGAGCTGCTCACGCTGCTGTGCCAACTGCTGACGCCCACCGGTCAACTCAGCTAGCTTGGCCTCAATGCTATTTTGCTCGGCGGTCAGGCGCTCCACCTCGGCGGCGGCGGCATCCATCGCCTTTTGGCAGGCGGCGGCACGCTCGTTGAGAGTGACGATCTCATCGGCGGCTTCTTTAGCGGCCTGCTTGTTCTGGTCGGCCTGCTCCTGCAGACGACGCACCTCACCCTCCAGACGGATCTTATCCTCCTGGGCGGTGGTCAGCTCGCCGCGTGCGCCCAACAACTGGGCCTCTACTTCAGAGGCGTCCTGCTGCAGCACGCGATACTGCTCCTTGGCAGTTTCCAGTTTCTTCATTTCCTCAACGGCTTCCGCCTTGAGTCGCTCAATATCCGCACGGCGGGACATCAAGCCCGCACCTTTGACGGTGGAGCCACCGGTCATGGAACCGCCGGCGTTGATCACCTGACCGTCCAGGGTCACAATGCGGAATTTATAGCTGTGACGGCGTGCCATAGACACGGCATAATCCATATCCTCAGCTACAATGGTACGACCCAACAGATTCTTGGCAATGCCCTCGTATTTCTTATCATAAGTCACCAGATCGCTGGCCAGGCCCACAAAGCCGGGCTCATCCTCGGGAATATCGGTCATCACATTGGCCTTCACCGAGGTCAGCGGCAAGAAGGTGGCACGGCCACCCTTGGTCTCGCTCAGATAGCGGATACCCTTCTTGGCATCCTCCTCCCGTTCGCAAACGAGATTCTGTGCGGCAGCACCCAGCGCCGTCTCGATGGCGAGAGCATATTCGGCATCCGCCTGAATCAGGCGGGACACAGGACCCAAAACGCCCTGCAAAGCGCCACGCTCCGCCTGCTTGATGACGGCGCGGACAGAGAGCTGAAAGCCCTCCATGTTCCGCTCCATCTCCTCCAGCATACGGACACGGCGCTGTTTCTCTTCCACGTCCAAACCCTGCTTATCCAACGCCTCCTTGGCGGTGTTCAGCTTGGCAGAACGGTTCTGATAGCGATATTCATAACCGGACAGGGTGTTTTGCAAGCTCTCCACCTTGTCGGCGCAGATTTTGAATGCATCCTCCGCATCCTTCAGCTCCGCATCAGCGGCCTCAGCCGCCTGCTGACGCAGGGTGGCGGCGGCGGTGAGCTGGGACAGACGCAGGGTGATCTCACGTAAAGAGGACTCGTTGGTGACACCGGTCACACGCACCTCGGAAATGTCCAGCGCCAGCTTAGCGGCATCGGCGGACAGTGCCTCAATGCGGTCGGAGGTCTCATCGCTGCTGCGAGCCAAGGATTCCATCTCCTCGGTCAGCGCCAGTCGCTGCTGCTCTGCCTCGGTGATAGAGGTACGACGAGCCTCAATATCCTCCTGACGGTGAGCAATCTCCTCGTCAATGTGCAGGTTACCCTCGCGGGCGGCGGCAATCTCGCCCTCCACACGCTGAATATTCTCGTTATTGTGGAAAATATCGTTGCGCAGCACAGCCACCTGGCTGTCGCAGACTGCGGCCTGTTCCTCCAGGGCGGCGGCGGCACGGCGCACCTCGTCCATCTGCACCTCCAACTGCTGGGCGGCCAGCGCGATGCGCTCCACCTCCTCATCGCAAGAATCAATGGAACTACCTGCCGCCTCATACTGGATGCGAGCGTTCTCCAGTTTGGCATCCAAATCCCGCAAGATACCGCGGGAATCGTTCATGGTGCGGAGCCACAGACCGATCTCCAGCTCCTTCTTCTCACCGGCATATTCCAGAAACTTCTTTGCCTTATTGGCCTGATGCTCCAGAGGACCTACGCGATCCTCCAACTCCTGCAAAATGTCGTGCAGACGATCCAGGTTATCCTGGGTCTTACGCAGACTATTCTCTGCCTTATCTTTCTTGTAACGATACTTAGCGATACCCGCCGCCTCGTCAAAGATCTCACGGCGATTGTTGGCGCGGGAGGTAACGATCTCGTCGATACGACCCTGACCGATGATGGAATAGCCGTCACGACCCAAACCCGTATTCATAAACAGCATACGGATATCCTCAAGGCGCACGGTGGCGCCGTTGAGCTGATACTCGCTACCGCCGGAGCGATAGCAACGGCGGGTGACCCGCACCTCGTCGTTGTCCATCTCCAGCATACGGGTGGTATTGTCAATCACCAACGACACCTCGGCGTAGCCCATGGGACGACGCTGGGCGGTACCGTTGAAGATGACGTCCTCCATCTTGGAACCACGCAGGGACTTGCTGGACTGCTCGCCCAGCACCCACTTGATGGCATCGCTGATATTGGACTTACCGCTACCGTTGGGGCCCACAACGGCGGTCATGCCGTCGCTGAAGGTCAGTACGGTTTTATCGGGAAAGGATTTAAATCCGTGTAATTCCAATGCTTTTAAAACCAAAGCGTTCTTCCTCCTTTGGATTTATTCGTAGCCCATCAATTTCAGGGCTTCATGAGCCGCCTGTTGTTCGGACTCTTTCTTACTGCGGCCGCGACCCACGCCGATCACGTTGGAGTTGAGATGCACCTCGGTGATAAAGGTCTTGTTGTGGTCGGGACCGGACTCGCCGGACAGGACATATTCCAACCTCTCGCCGGGATTCTGTTGGACGATCTCCTGCAAGGCGGTCTTATAATCTTTGAATTTGCGGCGGCGTTGGCTCTCCGCCTCAGGGATGATGAATCGGAGCACAAATTTCTCCGCCGGCTCCATACCACCGTCTAAGTAAATGGCGGCCAGCACCGCCTCGTACATATCCGCCAAAATGGAGGGCCTCTCCGCTCCGCCGCTGTGCTGCTCACCGCGACCCAAGCGGGCGTATTTTCCCAAGCCCAACTGCTTGGAATAGCCGCACAGCGCCTTTTCGCACACCACGGCGGCACGCAATTTGGTCAGCTCACCCTCATCGGGAACACGATCCTTCTCAAACAGATACTGCGCCGTCACAAAGCCCAGCACCGAATCTCCCAAAAACTCCAACCGTTCGTAAGACTCCACGCCGTGCCCCTCATTGGCAAAGGAGGAATGGGTCAGCGCCTGCCGCAGCAAGCTCTCATTTTTAAAGTCATATCCGATTTCTTTCATTAAGGGTGTCAAATCCTTCGACACAACGCTCACCCCTTTCCGTTTAAATCATCTTCCACAAAGCCGACCACATCCTCTACGGTCACAAAGCCGTCCAGGGTTTCGTCGTCAATACTCACGCCGTACATTTCACCCAAAAACACCGCCATATCCTTTCGTTCGTGAGGGGCGATGTTCAAATCATCCAGGGTAGCATCCATCCGCACGTCCTCCGGCTCACAGCCGTAGTTGCGGCAAAACAGCGCGGTCAGCACATCCAGTACACGCATCTTGCTTACTCCTCGACAGTGCCTTTTTTCGCCACCGCCGCCTCGATCTGAGCGATGGCATCGCTGGCGGCAAATTCGGAGGCAATACGGATGGCAGAGCAGAAGCCGTCGGCCTTGGAGTTGCCGTGAGCCTTGATCACCGGCTTGTTGACGCCCAGCAACACCGCACCGCCGTATTCGGAGGTGGACAGTTTCTTTTTCAGCACCCGCAGGCCGGGCATCACAAGCATCGCACCGATCTTGGTGCGCAGAGAGGACATAAAGGACTGCTTGAGATTCTTCATCAGCATATCCACCGTGCCCTCCAAGGTCTTGAGTAACACGTTGCCGGAGAAGCCATCGGCCACCACCACGTCCGCTACACCGGCGGGCACGTCACGCGCCTCCACATTGCCGATGAAGTTGAGGTCGCTCTCTTTCAGCAACGGGAAAGTGGCCAGTTGCAACTCGCCGCCCTTGGTGTCCTCAGTGCCTACGTTCAGCAGACCCACGCGAGGGCCACCCTCACGAGGATACATGTGGGACATATAGATGCTGCCCATGTGGGCAAACTGCACCAACATCTCGGGACGGCAATCCGCATTGGCGCCGCAGTCGATGAGCATAAAGGGCTTGTCGTCGGAGGGCATCACGGGAGCCAACGCAGGGCGAGACACGCCCTTAATACGCTTGACGATAAAGGTACCACCCATCAGCAAAGCACCGGTGCTGCCGGCACTCACAACCGCATCGCCCTTACCCTCTGCCAGCAGACGCAGAGCCACCGCCATGGAGCAGTCCTTATGCTCACGCAGAATGCTCTTAGGGTGATCCTCCATGGTCATCACGTCAGAGGCGTGGACAATCTCCATACGCTCCAGCGAAATCTCGTTCTCTGCCGCCGCCTGACGAATCTTCTCCTCGTCACCGGTCAGGATGATGTCACAATCATAGGTGACAACGGCTTTGGCCGCACCCTTCAGAATCTCTACGGGGGCGTTGTCGCCACCAAACGCATCCACAATAATACGCATTTATTTATCCTCGCTTTCTATCCGGATGGTTTCCGGCATATCCGCTATGACGCGATCCAAGCTATCCAACGCTCGTTGAGCCAACGCCGCATAGCGCATCTTTTTATCCCGAATATGGGTCTCCAAGCCGGGCAAAATGCCGAAATTGGCACCCATGGGCTGATAGTCCGCATTGGGGGTGCTGACGTGAGCCGCCAACGCCCCCATCATGGTGTCTCGCGGCAGGATAAGCGGCTCCTGTCCCCGCACCATGCGGCAGGCGTTGATGCCCGCCAAAATACCGGCGGCGGCAGACTCCATATAGCCCTCCACGCCGGTCATCTGCCCCGCAAACAGCAGAGTAGGGCGGCTCTTCATCCGAAAAGCGCTATCCAACAGTTCGGGAGCGTTCAGGAAGGTGTTGCGGTGCATCACGCCGTAGCGCATAAACTCCGCATTTTTCAGCGCGGGAATCATCCCGAACACCCGCTTCTGCTCAGGGAATTTCAAATTAGTCTGAAAACCCACCAAATTGTACAGCGTACCCTCGGCGTTTTCGGCACGCAACTGCACCACCGCCCAGGGACGATGTCCCGTGTGGGGATCACGCAGGCCCACCGGCTTCATCGGACCAAAGCGGATGGAATCGCTGCCACGCTTGGCCAACACTTCGATGGGCATACAGCCCTCGTACACATGCAGTTTATCAAATTCATGGAGGGGAGCAGTCTCTGCCGTCACCAAGGCGGCGTGAAATGCCTCGTACTCCTCTTTGTTCAGGGGGCAGTTGATATAATCCCCCTCCCCGCTCTCCTCACGGTCATAGCGAGAAGCGCGGAAGGCACTGTTCATATCCACGCTGTCGGCGGTGACAATGGGTGCCGCCGCATCGTAGAAGGACAGCCCTCCGCCGCACAGATCGGCAATCGCTTTCGCCAATGGCTCGCTGGTCAGCGGCCCGGTGGCAATGATCACCACCCCCTCCTCGGGAATGGAGGTGACTTCACCTTGCTTGATCGTAATCAAGGGATGCTCTTGAATACGTCGCGTTACCTCGGAAGAGAACAGCTCTCTGTCCACCGCCAAGGCGCCGCCTGCCGGCACCGCACAGCCATAGGCCACCGGCACACACAAACTGCCCAATCGCCGCATCTCCTCTTTCAGCAGACCGGCGGCGCTCTCAACACGTCGCGCTTTCAGCGAATTGGAGCAGACCAGCTCGGCAAACCCACTGTGACGGTGAGCCGGGGTATATTTTTCCGGCTTCATCTCCCACAGGGTCACCGGAATGCCCTGCTGTGCCACGGTATAGGCAGCCTCACAGCCCGCCAGACCGGCACCGATTACCGTCACCATCGGTCATGCTCCTTTCTGTCAAATACGTTACTTCTCTTCGCCGCAGCCCTCGGTCAGACACACCAAACCGTTGGTCTTGCCCTTCTTGCGGAACAGGGTCTTGCCGCACTTGGGGCAAAGCTCCTTGGTGGGTTCGTTCCAAGTGGCGAAATCGCACTTGGGATAATTGGCACAACCAAAGAACTTGCGACCGCCCTTGGACTTCTTGGCCACCACGGCACCGCCGCACTTGGGGCAGACGCCATCGGTGGACTCCACGATACGGCGGGTATTCTTACAGGTGGGATAACCGGGGCAAGCCAGGAATTTGCCATAGCGACCGGTTTTGATCACCATACGACGACCGCACAGCTCACAAATCTCGTCGCTCTCTACCTCAGGTACCTTCACCTTATCCAGGTTTTCCTCGGCTTTTTTCAGGCTCTGCACAAAGCCGCCGTAGAAGCCGTCCAGCACCTTTACCCAATCGGACTTACCGCTTTCCACGCCGTCCAGTTTCTGCTCCATCTGGGCGGTAAAGTCCAAATCGACGATCTCGGGGAATTGCTCTTTCATCAACTGCGTAATGACCTCACCCAGATTGGTGGGTTTGAGGCTCTTGCCGTCACGCTCCACATATTCGCGATTGAGCACCGTGCTGACGGTGGGAGCGTAGGTGGAGGGGCGACCGATACCATTTTCTTCCATCGCCTTGATCAGCGTCGCTTCGGTGTAGCGAGAGGGAGGCTGCGTAAAGTGCTGGTTGCCCTCAATGTTGCGCAGGGTCAGCACGTCGCCCTGCTTGATCACAGGCAGCGGCTTATTCTCGTCGTCCTTCTCATCCTTGCCCTCCACATACAGGGCGGTGTGTCCCTCAAACTTCACCGTATAGCCGGAAGCCTTGAACACATACTGACCGGCGGTGATGTCTACCTGACAGGTGTTCTGAATCTGGTCGGCCATCAAGCTGGCCATAAAGCGCTCCCAAATGAGCTTGTACAGACGATACTGGTCGGAGGTCAAAGAATCCTTCACATCCGCAGGAGTCAGGGAAGGGACAGAAGGACGGATGGCCTCGTGGGCATCCTGAGCGGTGCTCTTCTGCTTAAACACACGTGCCTTGGCGGGCAGATATTCGCTGCCGAAAGCACTGCGGATATAATCGTTACCCGCCTTGCGAGCCTCGTCGGAGATACGCAAGGAGTCGGTACGCATATAGGTGATCAAACCGGTGGCACCGATACCGGCCACCTCCACACCTTCGTACAATTCCTGCGCCGTCTTCATAGTGCGGCGGGAAGAGAAGTTCAGTTTACGGTTGGCCTCTTGTTGCATAGTGGAGGTAGTGAAGGGAGGCGCAGGCGCCACCTTGCGGGTGCCGGTCTTGACGCTCTTCGCCACATACGTAGCCCCATTGAGCTCGTCCAGAATGGCCTGCGCCTGCTCGCCGGTGGTGATCTTAATCTTTTCCGTGGCAGTGCCGAAGAAATGAGCCGGGAAGGTACGACCCTTTTCGGTCACGGACAAGGTAGCATCCAGCGTCCAATACTCCTCGCTGACAAAGGCGCGGATCTCCTGCTCACGGTCAACCACCAGGCTGACGGTAGCCGACTGCACACGGCCGGCAGACAAGCCTTTGCGCACCTTTTTCCACAGGAAGGGACTGAGCTTATAGCCCACAATGCGGTCCAGCACGCGACGCGCCTGCTGCGCATTCACCAAATTCATATCCAACGAACGGGGATTCGCCATACCGGCGGTCACACCCGTACGGGTAATCTCGTTAAAGGTCACACGGCTGGTCTGCTCTGCGGGCACACCCAGCACCTGTGCCAGATGCCACGCAATCGCCTCACCCTCGCGGTCCGGGTCGGTGGCGAGATAGATGCGATCGCTTTTCTGTGCCATCTCCCGCAAGTTGCGAATGAGAGAGGTCTTGCCGGGAATGTCCATATAGCGGGGACGGAAGCCATGCTCCACGTCCACGCCCAGCAGGGTCTTGGGCAGGTCACGAATGTGACCCATCGAGGCCACCACCTCAAAATCGCTGCCAAGATATTTCTTGACGGTTTTCGCCTTTGCAGGCGACTCCATAATCACCAAATTTGCCATAGAATCCTTCCTTCCTATCAAAACGAACCAATCGCTTAACTACGCATATATTGTTGGCCGGCGCTGTTGGCGGCACAGCCGAACATTTCCAATTCTGTGAGGGCTGCCAGCAGCACCGGAATGGGCATCTCCGCCTTCTCCGCCAGCAGATCCACCGGCTGAGGTTGTGTAGTAAGTACCTCATACACCCTCTTTGCCGCGTCGCTTGTCCCATCGGGGCAAGCGGCAGAAACCGCCATCACTCGGGTGGCAGGCGTCCCCGCCTCGCTCTTTTTGCGGCGGGATGTGCGCCTGGGCTTTTTCTCCCGTTTCTTTTCCGCGACAGAGGCTTCCGTTTGAGGAAGCGGTTGTCCCTCTGCCGTTCTTTGGGCGGCTTCCGCCGCATCCAGATCCAGCACACCGGGATACATAGGTGCATATTCACGAAGAATATCCGTAGCGCGAATCACCAAGGTGGCACCGTTTTGTATCTCCCTGTGGGCGCCGTCATAGCGGTGACCCGACAAGGTGCCGGGCAGGGCGAACACCTCTCGGTTATTCTCCCGTCCCAAGCGTGCCGTAATCCGTGCACCGCTTCTGCCGGGTGTCTGCGCCAAGCATACACCTTGGCTCAAGCCCGCCATAATGCGATTGCGGATATGAAAATCGCACTTATATTCTTCATCAGGTGGAAACTCGCTGAGCAACACGCCACCCGATTCCAATACCCGTCGCCGTAAATCGGCGTTTTCTACGGGATAGTCCACGTTCAGCGGGCAAGCCATCACCACGATGGTGACACCTCCCCCATCCAGCGCACCGGCATGGACGGCCGCATCAATGCCCGTGGCGCCGCCGCTGACCACCACCATACCACCGGCGGCCAAACCGGCCGCCAAAGCACGGGCTTCCAGCACGCCCTCTCGCGTGGCATGACGCGTTCCCACCACCGCCACCGCAGGTGTGCCGTCCAGATCCGGCATCACACCGCGGGCATACAGCACCGCAGGCGGAGCCATACTGTGCAATAAGCACAACGGATAGAGGGCATCCTCAGGAGTTAGCATCCAATCGCCCAGCTCCATCACACGATCTAAGATGCGATGTGCCTTATCCAGCGACTTATCCGCCAACCGCTGACACAGCTCGTCGGACAGCCCTGCTTTTCTATACTCCTCGGGGGTGGCGTGATACACCGTTCGAGCATGGCCAAAGGTATCCAGCAAATCGCTGACGGCACGGCTGCCGGCAGGCAACGCCTGCTGCAACCAGATCCAATACAGACGGCTGTCCATGCTCCACTCCCCTTTGCTTGCTTATTTGTTGCGGCACATCTCCCACAGGATGATGCCCGCCGCCATAGAGGCGTTAAGGGACTCCGCACGACCAACCATAGGAATGGTCACACGATGCCGGCAAGCGGCCACCGTATCGGCACGCAGACCGTTGCCCTCGTTGCCGATGAGTGCCACCGAGCCCTGACCCATCCCCGCTTCGGTGATGGGGATAGCATCGGCGTCCACCACGCAGGCAAAGACGGTCAAGCCTTTCTCTCGAAGCGCCTCCACCGTCTGCACCATATCCCCCACCCGCATCAGCGGCAGGCGGAACACACCGCCCATGCTGGCGCGGAGCACCTTGGGGTTGTAGATGTCACAGCATCCGTCGGAGAGCAAAATGCCATCCAAGCCCAACGCTTCGGCGGTACGGATGATGGTACCCATATTACCGGGGTCTTGGATATCCTCCAACGCACTATATGTCCCTATTATATTTATTTTATCTATTATAAGCGAATTGTCAAGCATTTTTGCAATACAAAATACTCCTTGCGGGTTAATGGTATCGCTCATGTGGCGGCTCAGCTCAGGGCTGATCTCCACAACCTGCTCCGCAGAAGCCAGCAACGGCTCCACCACGTTGCCGTACACCGCCAGTGCCGAGGAGGTGTACAGCACCGTCTGCAAGGTCACGCCGGAACGCATGGCATCCCCACACAGGCGGGCACCCTCAATGGCAAACAGACCCGTTTCCCGCCGATATTTGGCAGAATCGTTCAGCCGTCGCCACTCTTTAACCCACTGGTTGTCTTTGCTTGTGACAGTCATAAATCACTCTCTCCTATCGCCTGTCAAGGCGAGAAAATCGCCGCTGAAAATGGCGTTACAGATACCGTCAGCGGTTACCAAAAAAGCAAAAATTGCGCCTAGCGAAACACGCTAGACGCAATTTTATCTTATTACAGGGCAGCCTTAGCCTTCTCAACCAGAGCGGTGAAAGCGGCAGCATCGGAAACGGCCAGCTCAGCGAGCATCTTGCGGTTCATGGTGATGCCGGCCTTCTTCAGACCGTTCATGAAGGTGGAGTAGTTCATGCCGTTCATCTTAGCAGCGGCATTGATACGAGCGATCCACAAGCGGCGGAAATCGCGCTTGCGCTGACGGCGGCCAATGTAAGCATACTGGCCGGACTTCATAACCGCTTCTTTGGCGGTCTTAAACAGCTTGGACTTGCCACCGAAGTAGCCCTTAGCCAGCTTCAGTACTTTCTTTCTTCTCTTGCGCGTCATCATAGCGCCTTTAATACGAGCCATAGTTATATACCTCCGTCTCTAACGATTATTTGTAGGGAATCAGGCGCTTGATGGTGGCCAAGTTGGTCTTGTCGGCAGCCACGGTCTTACGCAGGTTTCTCTTACGCTTGGTGGTCTTCTTGTTCAGGATGTGAGACTTGTAGGCATGGCCACGGATCGCCTTGCCGGTCTTGCTCAGCTTGAAACGCTTTTTCGCACCGCTGTGCGTCTTAATCTTAGGCATTGTTTTGTCCTCCTTAATTGGTTTGTGTAAACAGAGCTAAGCCCTGTACGCAACGATTATTGATTGTTCCTGCTTATTTGGCAGGCTTGGGAGCCAGGAACATCAGCATGTTTCTGCCCTCCAGCTTAGCGGCCTTCTCGACCACCGCAAACTCGGCGCAGGCCTCGGCGAAACGCTGCATGGACTCCAGACCCTTCTCGGGGTGGCCCATCTCACGACCGCGGAAGCGGATGTTGACCTTCACCTTGTCACCATGTTTCACAAAGCGCTCAGCCTGTGCAACCTTGGTGTTGAAATCGCCCACGTCGGTATTCAGTCCCAGGCGAACCTCCTTGATGTCCACCACGTGCTGGTTCTTGCGGGCCTCTTTTTCTTTCTTGGCCTGCTCGAAGCGGTACTTACCGTAATCCATAATGCGGCACACGGGGGGAACGGCGGTAGGGGCGATCTTGACCAGATCCATGCCAGCTTCATCAGCCAGCTGCTGAGCCTCACGGGCAGACATCACGCCCAACTGGGCACCGTCAGCACCGATCAGGCGAACCTCGTTATCGCGAATCTGCTCGTTGATCTGCATCTCTTTTTTTGCTATCGGAAACACCTCCTAAAACAAACAAAAAAGCGGACAGCCAAGCTGCCCGCACAAAACCGAAACCCACCACACGCATGCGGCAGGAACCAATCCATATCAACCCTTTGGAACAAGATCCGGGGGTGAGAGCGGGCAACGCTCTGCTTCTTTCGTCCCGATGATTATACCAGCACCCCGGCATCTTGTCAAGAGTTTTTTTCGCATTTGTCCGAAAAAAATACCAACGCCGCCAAATACACGCTGACAATCAGCAACGTGGGGTTTTCCCCGCGCAAACACAACCACAAGCTGATCGTTGCCAACGGCAGCAGTACCAGCGCGGAGGATAGCCGCAGCAGCGGCTTTGTCAACGATTCCATCCCCAGCAGGCACAACCCGCACCGTAGGATCTCACCCCCATCCAACGCGGCAGCAGGCAGCAGGTTAAGCCCTGCCAACACCAAATGCACCGTCGCCGTGATGGGGGAACGCCACATCAGCAGTATGGCCGCCGCCAAACCATTAGCCAACGGCCCGGCAAGGGAGATGAATATGCTTTTCTTGTAGTCCACTAACGGTGCTTTCAGATCGATGCGCATGCCGAAAGCACCCAAAGTGCAATTCTGCGGCGGCACCCCCATCGCCAACATGGCCGCCAAATGCCCTCCCTCGTGGATGAGTGATGCCAGCAAACAGGACACAGCCAATCCATCAGGATGCCACAGGAGCAACGCCGTCACTAATGCGGGAAACAACAGACTCACCCGACAGCGCATCCCCCACAGCCGCCACTCAAACATACCGCTTTATAGGCAACAGCGTTGCCGGGTCACAGGTGTCGCCGTCTACACTGACACGGATATGAACGTGGCTCCCCGTGGATACTCCCGTGGAGCCTACCGCCGCTATCCGCTCTCCTGCCCGTACCATTGCACCTTGTGATGCCACGATTTCTTCGCAGTGACCGTATACGATTTCGACGCCGCCGCCATGTTGCAGACGAATGAATTTCCCCAGCAGATCGTTCTCCCCTACCTCAGTGACTTCACCGTCGTAGGAAGCCAGCAAAGCCGCCCCCATAGGGGCTGCAATATCTACCCCCGTATGGAACTCCTGTGTCCCATAAATGGGGTGAATCCGCTCGCCGTAGCCGGAGGTGAGGGTACCGCTCTCCAGCGGGGCAACGGCCTCCACAGCTGACGGTAAACCCGTCAGCTGTGCGGTTTCTTCGTCTGTAAAGGCGTCTTCCTTGTCATCGGATAGTTCTTCTGTTTCCACCTTTTCCAGAGGATCGCCGTCCCATCGAAGCGCCACAGCCGCCACCCATTCGTTGCGAGCCAACGCCTGCTGAAAACTACGTCGCAAAGAGGAATAGGCTTCTCCTCCCGCCATCCGCAACAGCAATGCCAGCAGCACCGCCACACAACAGGCGATGCTCTGCACCGCCACCACCGACCAATGCCCCGTTGCCTGTCGCTTTTCTCTCTCGGCTTTCTTTTCCCGTGCCCGGGTCCACGCCTGCACACGGGTTTCGTCGTGCACTACCATCGCTACTCCTTACACAATGATGCAGATCAGTCCGTTGCACCCCTCGTTGATGATACGTTCCACCGTTTCTTTCACTTTCAGTCGTGCCTCTTCCGGCATATGCAACAGCTTGTTATGTAAACCCTCGTTCACCAAGCCATACAAGGATGTACCAAAGATATTGGAATCCCAGATCTTGGCAGGATCTTCCTCAAACTGACCCAACAGATAATTCACCAATTCCTCGCTCTGCCGTTCGGTGCCCACGATGGGGCTGACCTCGGTTTCGATTTGCGCTTTCATCAGATGGATGGACGGAGCCGATGCCCGCAGCCGCACCCCATACCGCCCGCTTTGGCGGATGATCTGCGGCTCTTCCAGCGTCATTTCCTCCACCTCAGGCATCACAATGCCGTAGCCGGTTGCTTCCGCCTGTTCCAGGGCTGCCTGGATTTTCTCATATTTTTTGCGGATGGCCGCCATCTCGATCATCCCGGCCATCAAAGCTCCCTCATCGGGAATGTCCAAGCCGGTGGTTTCACTGAGGATGCCGTAGAACAGCTCCGGCTGCAGCGTCACCGTCAAAGTGGCCACGCCGCTGCCCATATCCACCTCGTCCAGCACCGCCGCCTCCACGTGCTCACAGCGGCGCAAGGCACGAACGATCTGCTCCGCCTGCCCGATCCGCTGCACGTCAGCACAGGCCGCCTTAGCAGTGTCCATCACCGCACACCGTACAGGATGGGTGCGGTCCAGCCGCATCAGCCACCGCGGCAGCACCAGCCCCACTTGACAAATGGGAAACTGGGACAACAGCGCCTCCAGCACCTGCAGCATTTCCTGTTCGGTCATGGTCTGGCAGTTGATCGGCACCACCGGCACACCATAGACCTCGGTCAACTCCTTCGCCATCTGTATGGTAGCGGGAGCGTGAGGATCCACCGCATTAAGAAGCACCGTAAAGGGCTTACCCAGCTCCTTCAATTCCCGCACCACACGCTCTTCCGCCACGGCATATTCCTCCCGGGGCAGATCGGTGATGCTGCCGTCGGTGGTGATCACCAGTCCCACGGTGGAGTGGTCGGTGATCACCCGCCGTGTCCCCTCCTCTGCCGCCATATTAAAGGGGATTTCTTCCTCATACCACGGTGTTTTCACCATTCTAGGCTGGTTTTCCTCGATATATCCCAGCGCCGACGGAATGATATACCCCACACAGTCGATGAGCCGCACCCGTGTGTTAGTCACCCCATCCAACGCGATCTGTGCCGCCTGCTCGGGGATAAATTTCGGCTCGGTGGTCATGATGGTGCGCCCCGCCGCCGACTGCGGCAGTTCGTCGGTGGCACGCTCACGGCGTACCCCCTCCTCCATGTTCGGCAGCACCAACACGTCCATAAACCGTTTGATAAAGGTGGATTTGCCGGTACGCACCGGCCCCACCACCCCCAGATAGATGTCTCCACCCGTTCTGGCGGCCATATCTTTATATAATCTGCTGGCAGTTTCCATAGTCGTTCCTCCGCTCATTCATCGTTTGTACACTTTATGAGCGACGGACGGGGTTTATGACACACAAAAAAGCGTCCCGACGATTTCTCATCGGGACGCCATACACGTCACTAATTCGGGAACGGCCACCAATCCGGTCGATCCTCCCGCAGACATTTGAGCTGAATCCACAGCTCCTTTTGCAGTTTGTTGATGTTCTCCGGCAGGGTAATGAACACCTCGGTATGCTCCAACTTTTCCTCGGGAGGGTAGAACATGGGATTGGTGCGAATTTCCTCATCAATCTCATTCAGCGCTTCCTTATGAGGAGTGGAATAACAGATATACTCCGCATTGTCGGTGGCCACGTCCGTGCGACACATAAAATTGATGTACTTTTCAGCCAATTCCTTATTCTTGCTGTTTTTCAGCACACACATAGCGTCCACAAACAGATTGGTGCCGTGACCCGGCTCATCGGGAATGTAATATTTAATCTTGTCGTTGCCATCCTCACCGGTGATCATATTGGCGCCGTCCCCGGAATAATACGGAGCCAGCACCCCCTCCTCATTGGTCATCTTTTGGAACACTTGATCCATAAAATAACCTTGCACCAGCGGCTTTTGTTTTGCCAGTTCTTCATAGGCCGCCTTCCACTCGTCGGGATCGGTGGTGTTCATGGAATAACCCAGCTTTTTGAGAGCAATCATAAAGGAATCGCGGGCATTATCAAACATAAAGATTTTGCCGGCGTATTTTTTATCCCAAAGGATGTCCCATCCTTTGGCTTCCACCTCGGAAGTGGGCACCACTTCCGAATTGTAAAAGATGCCCACCGTGCCCCAGGTATAGGGCACGGAATACTCATTGTTGGGGTCGTACTCCAAGTTCTTGTATTCATCGTCAATGTACTTGTAGTTGGGGATGTTATCGAAGTTCAGCTTTGCCAGCATCCCCTCTTTGATCATCTTGCCGATCATATAGTCGGAGGGGATGACCACGTCGTATTCCGCCGCACCGCTTTCCAGCAGGGTGTACATCGACTCGTTGCTCTCATAGGTCTTGTAATTGACCCGCACCCCGAACTCTTTTTCAAACTGCGCGTTGACGTCCATCAGTCCGTCGCTGCCGTCGGAGATATATTCGCCCCAGTTGTAGACGTTGAGGGTGACGATATCTTTGCCGAATTTACAGCCGCTGAACAAGGCGATGGTCATCACCAACACCAGCGACAGGCAGAGCAATCGTTTCAAGGCGTTATCTCCTTTCTTTCTGTTTGTTCAAATCCCGTACTTGACGGATGTTCACAATAATGAGCAACAGTAGCACCGTGCCGAACATCAGCGTCGAAAGCGCATTGATCTCGGGGGTGATAGGCTTCTTGGTCATAGAATAGATAGTAACCGACAGGTTCTGAGCGGAAGCGCCGCTGTTAAAATAGCTGATGACGAAATCGTCCAGCGACATAGTGAAGGCCATCAATGCGCCGGTGATGACACCGGGCATGATCTCCGGCAGCACCACCTTGAAAAAGGCGGGCACGGGACGGCAACCCAGATCCAACGCCGCCTCGTACATATGCTTGTTCATCTGACGGAGCTTGGGCATCACCTGCAACACCACATAGGGAATGCAGAAGGTGATGTGAGCCAGCAACAACGTCAAAAAGCCGGGACGCAAGAAGCCGGTGGCACGGTAGATCGCCACAAACATCAGCATCATAGAAATACCGGTAACGATCTCGGGGTTTACCATGGGAATGTTGTTGACACCCATCATCAGGTTACGCAGGCGACCGTTCATGCTGTAAATGCCCACCGCCGCCATGGTGCCGATGATGGTGGAGATCACTGCCGCCAACACCGCGATCTGCAGAGTCAGCCATAGCGCCTCCATGATCAGCTCGTTGTGGAACAGCTCCTTGTACCAATCGAGGGTAAAGCCGCCCCATTTGACACGATGCTTGGAATCATTAAACGAATAGACGATCAGCACCACGATGGGGGCATACAAAAAAGCGAAAATAATCCCATTGTAGATCTTAGAGAGCAGTTTCATGCCATCATACCCCCTAACTCGTCCTCGCCGTTGTCCACCTTACGCATCATGGACATACAAAGGAGCATCAGCACCATCAAAACCAAGGACAACGCCGCACCCACGTTATAGTTGCAGCCGTCGCCCACGAACATGGTCTCGATGACGTCGCCGATCATCATATACTTACTGCCGCCCAGTAGCTTGGAAATGACAAAGGTGGACACAGCCGGCACAAACACCATGGTCACACCCGATACGATACCGGGGGCGCTCAGCGGCAGGATGACACGACGGAACACCTGCCAGTTGTTGGAGCCCAGATCCTGAGCCGCCTCAATGACACGGTTGTCCAACTTTGCCATCACCGAATAGAGAGGCAGGATCATAAAGGGCAGGAAATTGTACACCATACCCAACACGATCGCGCCGTCGGTGTTGATCATTTCTAAGGATGCGTCGGCGCCGATGACACCGAGCCAACGCAAAAACTGGTTGATCAGTCCGTTGTTCTCCAACAGACTCATCCACGCATAAGTGCGAAGCAAAAAATTCATCCACATAGGCAGCATCACGATCATCACCATCGTACGCTGCATATTTTCGCTTTTGCGGGAGATGCTCAGCGCCACGGGATAGGCCAGCACCAGACAAATGACGGTAGCCAAAGCACCCATCCAGATAGAGTCCACATAGGTGCCCGCATACTGCCAGATCTGGGCGATGTTCGCCATGGTAAAGGCTCCCGTCTCATCCGTGAAGGCAAACCACACCACGATCGCCATCGGCACCACGGTGAAGATACCCATCCACAGAGCAAAAGGAGTGGCAGCGGTGCGACTTTTCATTCCTCTGCCTCCTCTTCCGCCTCAGCGGCGGCCACGGCATCGCCCAGCTCGTCAAACTCCTCGGAATAAGAGCTGTAATCGCCGAACATACCGGAATAGGCGGACTTCTTCATGATGTGAATATCCTCTGGGTTGAGCACAATACCGATGGTGCTGCCCTCGGGATAGTAGTCGGTGGTCTGAATGAGCCACTTGAATCCCTTAAAGTCCACGATGGTATCGTAGTGCACGCCTTTGAAGGTGACGTTGGTCACCAAGCCCGTCAGATGACCCTTGACCGGCTCCACAATGTCGATATCCTCGGGACGGATCACCACGTCCACCGGTTCGTTCTTCTCAAATCCGGCGTCCAAGCAACTGAACTTACGGCCGAAGAACTCCACCAGATAGTCCTCCAGCATCACGCCGTCCAGGATGTTACTCTCGCCGATAAAGTCCGCCACAAAGGCGTTCTGAGGCTCGTTGTAAATATCCTGGGGAGTGCCGATCTGCTGAATGACGCCGTTATCCATCACCACCACGGTATCGGACATGGAAAGAGCCTCTTCCTGATCGTGGGTGACGTAGATAAAGCTGATGCCCAGACTCTTTTGAATGTTTTTCAGCTCGGTCTGCATATCCTTACGCAGTTTGAGGTCTAACGCCGCCAAGGGCTCGTCCAACAGCAACACACGGGGATTGTTGGCCAAGGCACGGGCAATGGCTACGCGCTGCTGCTGACCGCCGGACAGCTTGGCCACCGAGCGCTTCTCAAAGCCTTTGAGGTTGACCAGCTCCAACATTTTGGTGACCGTCTCCTCAATCTCTTGGTTGCTCTTCTTCTGCACCCGCATACCAAAGGCCACGTTCTCATATACATTCAAATGCGGGAACAGGGCGTAGCGCTGAAAAATGGTGTTGACCGTCCGCTTATAGGCGGGCAGGTCGTTCACCCGTTTGCCGTCAAAAAAGACATCGCCGCTGTCCGGAGTGATGAAGCCGGCAATAATGCGCAGGGTGGTGGTCTTGCCACAGCCGGAGGGACCCAGCAGGGTGACAAATTCACCATCGGAAATGCTCAGATTGAGATTCTTGAGCACCGGCTCACCATCAAAGGACACAGCAATGTCTCTCAGTTCGATGATTTTCTTTTCGTTCATAATACATCCCCCTTTGCGGTAATTGGTCTCTGCTGAAACACAGCAGATGCATGTGCTGTGGCAACGCCCTCCGCAAAGGGTTTTTCACAATCGTTCCGTTTCGGACGACTGCGGCGTTGTTTGGCACACACAAGGTCTAACTTAGATGCATCATTCTCTATTTTGGATATTAAATGACAAGTAACACTATAATTTTTTTGCACCCAAATGTCAATAGAATTTTCCCAAATCACACGATTTTTCGCGATTTTTCGCCATCGCCGCTCTTTAAAGGGTAAAAGTGACGGATTTCTTGCTGATTTCACACGTTTTTGGAGGTAACCGTATGAACCATACACCCGACAGCCACACCTTGGAAGCCTATCGGAAACAAATGATGGAGATGTATCGTCAAGCCACCCCCTCCCCACCCGCTGCCACCGAGGAGGATAACTGGCTGGATGACCGCTATCCCATGCCCGACATCGAGCAGGACAAGGAGACCGTCTCCTTGCCGCAGCCTATCTCTGAGCCCCAGCCTGCATCCGCACCGCAACCCGAGCTACAGCCCGCACCGACACCATCCGAATCTGCTGATTTTGTGGGCTATCTGCGGGTGTTCGCGTTCACCGGTGGGGGTGCCGAGCCCATTGTTGGGGCACGGGTGATCGTCACCCGTCCCGATGGGGATTCCCAGACCGTCTTTGCCAATCTCACCACCGACGGCGACGGCTTTACCCCTGTCATCGCCCTGCCGTCGGTAGACCCTGCCCTGACCCTCCGTCCGGGCAACGTCCAACCTTACGTAACCTACGCCGTCCGGGTCACCGCTGACGGCTTTCAGCCGGTGGAGCACCGCAACATCCCCGTCTACGGCGACAATTACGTCACCCAGCCGGTGGCTATGACCCCCATTCTACCCGGCAAAACTGCCGACAGCACGCAGGAGTTCACCTCCGGCGGTCCCACCAACCTGTAAAGGAGGCTCCGTATGACAGGAACGCCGTTTATCCCCCGTACCATCGTGGTGCACCTGGGACCCCCCTCCTCCAACGCGGAAAACGTATATGTGGATTTCCCCGGCTATATCAAAAACGTGGCTTCCAGCGAGATCTATCCCACTTGGCCGGAGGCGGCCATGCGGGCCAATATCTACGCCCAGATTTCCTACGCCCTCAACCGCTACTACACCGAGTGGTACCGCAGTCAAGGCTACGATTTTGACATCACCAACTCCACCCAGTTTGACCAAGCATTTGTCCCCAATCGGGAAATCTACGACACGGTCAGCGACATTGTGGACGACATCTTCAATTCTTATGTGGTACGCCGCGGCAGCATCGAACCGTATTTCACCCAATACTGCAACGGCACCACCTCCACCTGCGATGGGCTGAGCCAATGGGGCACCGTCCCCCTTGCCGAGCAGGGACTCGGTCCTTATGAAATTCTTACCCGCTTTTACGGTGACGACATCGACATCGTCACCGACGCCCCCGTACGCAATGGCCAGCCCTCCTATCCCGGCAGACCGCTCCGCTTGGGGGATTCCGGAAACGACGTACAGCAAATTCAGATTCGTCTCAATCGTATCTCCACCAACTACCCCGGCATCCCCAAGATCAACCCCACCGACGGCAATTTCGGAGTGGATACCGAGGCGGCGGTGCGTGCCTTTCAGCGCACCTTCCGCCTGACGGAAGATGGGGTCGTCGGCTCCGCCACCTGGTATCGCATCACCTATCTTTTCAACGCCGTCAAGCGGCTCAGCGAGCTGGACAGTGAGGGCATCCGCATCGATGAGCTGCCCCGCGCATTTGAACAACTGCTATCTCTCGGCGACACCGGTGACAACGTGCGGGTGCTTCAATACTACTTGGCGGTGGTCGCCACCTATTACGCCACCATCCCCGAAATTCAAGTCAACGGCATCTTTGACGAGTCCACCGAAGCCGCCGTCCGCGCCTTTCAGCAACAATTCGGTCTCACGGTGGACGGCTTGGTGGGGCGGCAGACCTGGCAGGCCATGGAGGATGCCTACGAGAGCATCCGCACCTCCACCGAACTCATCGACGGCGGTAGCATTCTCTTCCCCGGTCGGGTGCTGCAATCCGGCTTCCAAGGGGAGGACGTGGCCACCATTCAGGAATATTTGGCTTATATCGCCACCGTCTACCCCGCCATCCCCGCCCCCGCCGTCACGGGAGTGTACGGAATGGAAACCGTGCAGGCGGTGGAGGCATTTCAGCGTGAGTTTGGCTTAGAGCCCAACGGTATCGTGGGCGTGACTACATGGGATGCCATCGCCTCTCTTTATTCTGACCTACGCACCGGCAACGCCCAACGCATCGGGCAATTCCCCGGCACCGAGCTGGGTGAGGAGGTGAGCCAATGAGCCTACTGGATAACGACATCACGGTGGACAGCCGCCCCTACATCATCGAACTGCAAGGCTACTTACGTACCATCCAACGTGTCCGTCAGGGCGGCACCACCGTACCGCAGGATGGCTACTACGGCCCCGCCACCACCGCAGGTGTGCGAGAATTTCAGCAAGAGGAGGGGTTACCGCCCACAGGCCGTGTGGACGCCGTCACCTGGGATGCTCTCTACCGCGCCTACACCGCCATCACAGCGGCGGCACAGCCGCCCCGTCCCATCGTGGGCAAGGGCAACGCCCCTCTCAAAGAAGGGGATCGCGGCGATCCCGTGTTGTTTCTCAACGCCATGATCGGGCGGTTGGCGCGGGTGTATAACAACGTTCTCTACACCCCGCCCGACGATCGCTATACCCCCGCCACCGCCTATGCGGTGCGGGGCATTCAGGAGTGGGCGGGCTTACCGGTGACCGGCGAGACCGACACCGCCACCTGGAACGCCATCGCCACGCTTTATAACGAAATTCCCCGGGAGGCACTCTTTGAATAAGCAGACCTTTTACAAGAACACGGCGGTGATGACCGTCACCTCTCTCCTGCTCCGCCTTTTGGGCATCGTCTTTCGCATCTTCATCTCCAATCGGGTGGGTGCGGAAGGAATGGGCTTGTATCAACTGGTCTTCTCGGTCTACATCCTCGGTGCCACGTTTGCCACAGGGGGATTGACCACCGCCGTCACCTGCCTGGCCGCCGAGCGGATGACCCGCTCGGATGGCAGAGGGGTGTGCCGTCTGATGCGGTTGAGTTTTCTTCTCTGCCTTGGCGTGGGGGTCGCTTCCGCCCTTCTCCTATACGTAGGCGCTCCTCTTATTGGCGGATGGATGGGGGATCTTCGCGCCGTTCCTGCGGTGGCGGCCAGCGGCGTCGCGTTGCCATTCATCGGTGTTTCTGCTTGCATCAAGGGCTACTTTATGGCACGGCGCAAAGCGTGGCCGCCCTGCCTGTCGCAAATCGTGGAGCAATCCGTTCGTATCGGCGGCATTTTGTGGATGCTGTCCACCCTGTGGGACGGCTCCTTGGCACAAGCCTGCCTCATCATCATCGTGGGGGATGCCCTGTCCGAAACGGTGGCGTGTGCATATCTGCTGTTGGCCTATCGTCGGGACGGCAAACAACTCACCCACAGCACGCACCTGCCACCGCAAAAAGCCCTCAAGCCTCTGCTTCACATAGCCCTCCCCCTCACCGCGGGGCGGTATCTCACCACCGCCTTACGCACGGTGGAGAATTTCCTTGTCCCCGCCTGCTTGACCCTCTACACCCACTCAGATGCCTTGTCGTTGGCGCAGTTCGGAGCTGTAAAGGGAATGGCCTTGCCACTCATTTTCTTCCCATCCGCCTTGCTGATGACCCTGTCGGGACTGCTGATTCCCGAACTATCCGACGCCCATGCATTAGGACAACGGCGGCAGGTCACCCGCTTGGTGGAACGCACCCTCCACGTGACCCTGTTAGGCTCGATTTTGGTGGGCGGAGTCTTCACTGCCCTCGGTCGTCAACTGGGCGATCTGCTCTATCGCGATTCGCTGGTGGGGATGCTGTTGCAGATCCTCGGTCCCCTCACCCCCGTGATGTATCTGGACAGCGTGGTATCGGGGATGCTCAAAGGATTAAATCAGCAAGTACACTCCTTGTGGTTTGCGGTGGCGGATTCGGCAGTACGCATCGGTCTGATCTACCTCCTGCTCCCCCGTTTTGGATTGACAGGTTTCCTCTATGTGATGTTGGTGAGCAATCTGCTCACCGCCACCCTCAGCACCGCCCGTCTGCTGACCGTCAGCCGCACTCCGATGAACTGGGGGCGCTGGGTGATCCGCCCCTTCTTTGCCGCGGCGGTGGCAGGCTGTTGCGTGTGGCTTTTCAACCGACTCCTTCCCACCACTGCGGGTCTGTTTTCCGTCTTACCGCAAGGTCTGGTTTTTATCGCCGTTTACTGCTTCCTCCTCCCTCTTTTGGGCTGTTTTACCCGTGCAGAATGGCAGGAACTGACCGCAAAAAAGACCGCTGTCGGCTAACCGACAGCGGTCTTTTCATTTGCACGGAACAATTGCCTCTCAGCTTGCTACAAAATCGCCGGATTCCGTACCAACCGTCAAAGAATACGTCTCCCCTTTGACCAATTCAGGACCGGAAAAGATCACTACTGCAAAACTCAGCTCAGGCGCATGCTGCATGATCGTCTTTCCACTTTGGTCTTTCAGCACGATTTGCGTGCCCGCACTTTGGCTACCCACACTTACAGCAATCACGCCTTGCTCAGAATCGCTAAAAGTCTGCGCCATTCCCGAAGCACCTGTGCCGATAAACGTACCACCGGTGATCGTAGCGCTCTTATCGTAATCCAAGGTTGCGGTATCGCCCTGTGTGGGACCGACCACCACGGTGTAGCCGCCCGAAATCTCCACAGTGCCGTTGGCATCTATACCATCACCGGAAGAGTTGATATGCAGATTTCCTCCTGAAATTTTGATGGTGCCATTGGAGTTTGAGGACATGCCGCCGCCCATACCACCGCGACCACCACCGGGGCCACCGCCAAATGCGCCGTCACGACCGCCGGTGGTGCCGCTTTGATCGGTGCCTCCGGCCGCATTCAGTCCATCGTCTCTGGCAACGAGTTGCACATCTCCACCCTGCACGTCAATGTGCAAGGCCTCCAAGCCTTCATAGCATTCGGAAATAACGATCTTGCCGGCCGTAACCGTTAACGTATCTTCTGCATGAATGGCGTCGTCACCCGATGCGATGGTAAACGTTCCGCCGTTGATGGCAACCGAAGCGTCGGAATGCACCGCATCATCGGCAGAATTGATGGTGATGTTCCCATTCGACACCAGCAAACCGCTGGCGGCTTTCAATCCCTTCATGCTGGTACTGCTCTCTTCTGTCGTTGTGTTGCTGCTCTGCATATCATTTGGATATCTTCCACCGGGGCCGCCACCACCGTGTCCTCCGCCACCGGGGCCGCCGCCCATAAATCCACCGAAATTGTCCGAAGATGCCTTAGAGCCGTTTTCGCTTCCGCCGCCAACCAGCAGGTCGATCGTGCCATCTGCAATTTGCACATACGCTCCTGCTGCAATGCCGTCGCCTTCGGCTTCTGCCTTAATGGTGCCACTTGAAATATAGATAAATCCTTTTTCTGCATCCTCGCTGTTTTCAGCATGGATGGCATCTTTACCGGCATCAATGGTCAGGGTCGCCTCAGAAATTCTTACGCTATCGTTGGCATCCAATCCATGGGAAGCGGAATTCACCGTGTAAGAGCCGCCGGTTATGACCAGATCGTCCTTGCAAACGATGCCGTGTCCCACGGGGGAAGTAACCGTCAAAGTGCCGGAACCGTTCAGCGTTAGGTCTTGCTTGGAGAACAGCGCAGCGTCAATGTTATTTTCGTCAATAGCAGTAAAGCTGCCGCCGTTTGTGAGTGAATTCATACTCCCCTCGGCCAAAGTAACAAACACCTTGTCTGCTTCTGCTATATACAACGCCGCAGAGGTTTGGCTTGTGATATGCACGCCGTTAAAGACCAGCTGCAATTTAGCCGTCTCCGGTGCCTGAACGATCAGCATACCGTCACTCAGTTCGCCGGATAAAACATAGGTAGCCTCTTCGGTAATGGTTACCGTAGAGCCGGAAATGTGAACCTTATTGGAGCTGGCGGCAACCTTTGTGCCGTTGAATTCAATGGTAATTGCTTCTTTTTCGTCATACTGGGTTCTGCTGTCACGCTCTGTAAACATATCGGCGTCAGATTGGGCAAAGTCCACATTCGCCGAATGGTTTTCCGCTCCGCTTGCCGCATTCTCAGCCACAGAAGAGGCGGCTTTCTTGCCGCATCCGGCCAACAAGCTCAGTGCCAAAACAAGTAAGAGTGATATGGCTTTCCTCATACAGACCTCCTGTTACAATTCGGTGTTCACCGTTTCTTGTTGCGATACCACGATTTCCAAATTGCCGTTTCGACAGCGGATTTTGTCGATCATCTCTTTTTCGCGAGCCATATCACGCAACTTCACATGATATGTAAGTTTAAACATACTGCCCATATTGGTGCTTTTTACCCGCATCAACTCGTGAGAGTGGGTGTACTCGGCAAAAATATCGTCAAAAACGCCGGAATAGTCCAAATCTTCGGGGATGGTGATGGTCAGCACCTTGTATACCTGCCCATTCTTTTTCGTGCCGAAATTCAGCAAATTATAGAACACCAGCATCACACACATCATCACGGCAAACAACAGCGCAAAACCGAGATAGCCCATACCTACGATGAGGCCTGCGCCCATAGCTAAAAACAATACGCAGATCTCTTTTGCCGTGCCGGGAACGCTACGAAAACGAACCAAACTGAAAGCACCCGCCACAGCCACACCGGCACCTACGTTGCCGTTGACCATCATAATGACCACGCACACCACCGCCGGCAACAGCGCCAAGGTGATGACAAAGCTTTTTGTATAACGGGTGCGGAACATATACGCCAGTGCCATCAGCAAACCGATCACCAAAGCACCGCCAAGACACAGCAGAAAATCTTTCACACTGATCACCGTGGTCAATTCGGTGTCAAACAACCCCTTGAACCAGTTTTCATTCATTGATCGTTACCTCCAACATTTTGTATTGGTTTATGCTATGGGTTTGCGGGAAAATCAGCGTCTTATAGGCTGTTCCGTATTTCGAAAACGAGGTTTTGTATATCTTTTCTTTCGACAACACTTCGGTCATCCAAAGGGGGATGCCGCCGCTGCACTTGATCTCCATCAGCACCTTGCCCGGGGGTAAAATCGATGTGCCGTACACCTCAGACGAGAGAGATAGATCCTCCTGACGGCAAAGAACCGTATCGTCAAAGGTCACACGGAAATCCGATCCGTCATTGGCATAATATGCTTCTCGCTCATACGAAAGAAATACGGTCGGAAACAAAGTGCCGTAGTAATCCAAAAAATAATCGATCTCGTCGGCAATCTGCGTTTGCCTGTCACTGCGTTTCTTTCGCTCCAACCAATCCGTAGCCTCGCGGTTAGTTAGCGCTATGCGCCGCTTGTACACCACATGTTTATATTTCTTTTTCAACTCCACAAAAACGGTGCTGTCAGAAGACGCCTGTCCATAGCTACGGATGCGCAACTTTTCCTTATAGGCGGGCTTTTCTATGGAACGTCGGATCAGCAAATAGGTGTCCGTGTCATAGTAAAGATTGCGTATGGTAGTTCTACCGTATTTATCCAACTTCATATACGATTCCATAGCCGTAAGAACTCGTTCCTTTTGCTCGGTGGTCAACATATATTTCAGCTCATATCTCTTAAACACGGTTTGCAACGCCATAACATCCTCCTTTGCATCGTTTGTGTCCCCAATATACCATTTGCCGTTGGCGATTTTGTGTTGTTTTTGTAAACAAATCCTTAAGATAATCAGAAAGACCGCCGTCATCCGACAGCGGTCTTCACTCATTTCTTAATGTCCTTCCAATAGGCGGCAAAGGCCTGCTCGGTCTTGTTGTCGCCGGGGGTGTAGTAAACGGTATCTTTGATGGCATCGGGAAGATACTGCTGTTTCACCCAATGGTCGGGAAAATCGTGGGGATACTGATAAAACTGTCCCTTTTTTTCCACTTCGTCGCCGTCGTAGTGCTTATTCTGCAACTGTCGCGGTACAGAGCCGCTCCGCCCTGCCTGCACGTCCGCCATGGCGTGATTGATGGCATTGTACACCGCATTGGATTTGGGCGCCTGGCACACCAGCACCACCGCATTGGCAAGGGGAATCCGCGCTTCGGGGATACCCACCTGCAGGGCGGTGTCCACCGCCGCCTTGACGATGGGGATAATTTGGGGATAGGCCAAGCCCACGTCCTCGTTGGCACACACCAGCAGTCGGCGGCAGGCGGAGGGCAGGTCCCCTGCCTCCAACAGCCGCGCCAGATAGTGAAGCGCCGCGTCGGGGTCGGAGCCCCGCATCGACTTTTGATACGCCGACACGATGTCGTAGTGGTCGTCCCCCTCGCGATCGTACCGCATGGCGCTACGCTGAGCCAGCTGTTGCGCCGTATCCAGCGTCACCAACACACCACCGTCAGGGGTAGTTTCTCCCGCCAAGGCACACAATTCCACCGCGTTGAGGGATTTGCGTACGTCACCGCCGCAGGAACGGGCGATGTGCGCGCACACCCCCTCCTCTACGATGATGGAACTGCCGCTTTCCTCCCGTAGGAAGGCAAAGCCTCTCTCCACCGCCTTTTCGATGTCCTCCACGTCCACGGACTTAAATTCAAACACGGTGGAACGGCTCAAAATGGCGTTGTAAACATAGAAATAGGGATTCTCGGTGGTGGACGCAATCAGGGTGATGCGTCCGTTCTCGATATACTCCAGCAGGGTCTGCTGCTGGCGTTTGTTGAAATACTGAATCTCGTCCAAATAGAGCAGAATGCCGTTCATCCCCGCAAAGGTGTCCAGCTCCTCCACCACCGCCTTAATATCCGCCGTGGAGGCGGTGGTGCCGTTGAGTTTATGCAGGCGCATATCCGTTTGCTGGGCAATAATGCGAGCCACCGTGGTCTTGCCCACACCCGAGGGACCGTAGAAGATCAGGTTGGGGATGCGACCCGATTCCATAATGTTGCGCAAAGCCTTGCCCTCACCCAAAATGTGCTGTTGTCCCACCACGTCATCCAGCGTGGCAGGGCGAATGCGATCCGCCAACGGTGTATTCATCGGTCATCCCTCCTTTTTCTTGTGTTATCTCAATTATAATACAAAAAAAGCACCCCAATGTCAAGAAATTCCGTTCGTTGACAGCGAGGTGATCTGTGTGATATGATAGACGCAGCAAGGCTTCTTATTGACAAGTAGTTCTTGTGTAATGGTAGGGGTTATCGCTCTGCGACCACCTCATCCGTCATTTGCTTCGCAAATGCCACCTTCCCCTCGAGGGGAAGGCTGATCCTCGACCGAAGGGAAGGCGTAAAAAATGACCAAAAAACAGCGTGCCATCGCCGCCGTGGAGGGGCTGAAAGCCCGCTATCCCGAAGCGATCTGCTCCCTGACAGCAGAAAACCCCTTGCAACTTCTGATTGCCACCCGTCTGTCTGCACAATGCACCGATGCACGAGTGAATCTGGTGACACCTGCGCTGTTTTCCCGTTTTCCCTCTTTGGACAGCCTGGCTGACGCCGACCCCGAGGAAGTGGGTGAATACATCCGCTCCTGCGGTTTGTATAAGACCAAAGCCAAAGATATCGTAGCCATGTGCCGTATGCTTCGTGATGGATATGATGGCATCATCCCCGACACGGTGGAGGAATTGACCAAACTACCCGGTGTGGGACGCAAAACCGCCAATTTGGTCTGCGGCGATGTCTACGGCAAACCTGCCGTGGTGGCAGACACCCACTGCATCCGCATCACTGGTCGTCTCGGCCTCACCGACGGAACCAAAGACCCCCACAAGGTAGAGATGCAACTGCGCAAACTGCTCCCTCCGGATGAGAGCAACGCTTTCTGCCATCGGCTGGTGCTGTTCGGGCGGGACACCTGCTCGGCGAGATCGCCCAAATGCGGCGAGTGTCCCTTACGGGAGTTCTGTCCTTCTGCGGGCAAGCAATAAGCGCCGACACAGCCCATACAGCGGGCAAGCAACCGCACTGAGCAACAACCACAGCAAGGAATAGCCCAGGCTCACCTGCCCCAGCAGGTGAAACCGCATCTTGCTGTAATCCCACACCCCCAGCCGCAGCCAACGGTTGAGGATACAGCCACTGACCAACTCCACCGCCGACACGGCGAGGGCACACAATCCACATCGAAGCGGCAACACCCATCGCCGCAGATGGGTGTGGATCATTCCCATCAGTTCAAAGCACAGCCCTCCCACAAAAAACATACTGACATGACTGCGCCGCCGCCACGCCAGTTCAATGAGCACATACCCCACCCCACCGATGATAAACAGACACAGATGCAACCATAAATTTCTTTTTTGGGACACAAAACCACCTCTCTTCTCCAAAACAGTATGTACGGTGAAGAAAGACGGTATACGGTAGAAACTTTTATTTCAGCCGTCATTTTTCCCTTGCTTTTTCCAAAGGGATGTGCTATACTCTCCCTTGTTCCCCTTTGCAGGGTTGGTATATCGGTATTACAGCGGCTTCCCAAGCCGTTAAGGCGGGTTCGACTCCCGTACCCTGCTCCAAAAAAGACGGTCACCCATTTGGGTGACCGTCTTTTTTCGTAGTGGTATGCGGCGGAGAACCCGCTTAGTTTGCCGCAGGCAAACTATAGAAGGTTGGCGTAGCCAACCGACGGGGTTCGACTCCACGAGCCTTGAGATTATATTCTTGCATAAAGCATCAACTTGTGTTAAAATCAACTCGATAAGGAGTGTTAATATGAAAGAATGGCTGATACTATTTTTGGAATCCTTTTTGGTTATCTTCGTCGCCTTTATTCTTAGCAACCTTTGTGCTGTGACGATTGATTGCTTATTTGACGGATTCGATTATTTTCTCAAGCGACTTTCGGATTTGCCTTATCTCTTATATGCATGTTTTTCTGTGGGTATCTCTGCAATATTCACGTCTATAACCGTGAACAAAACAAAGAGGTGATTCTTTTGGCAAAAGGACGAGTATACACATCTCAATATCCTGACAATCCGCCCGATTGGTACTGGGTAAGCGGTTTGCACGATGCGAATATCGTTGGCGTGGAAACTTTCGAGTTTCCATTCGACTACAACAAATTTGTCGGAGAGAAAAACACGTGGACTCGAAATCTAATCACCCTGAAAATTGACGCCAAAGGAGCTCTTTATGATTCCTCTGTGCAAGAAATCCAACTGTTTAACTACAAAATTTTGACACCTGCCATATCTTTGGAAAATCGAAAAAAGGTATGGTGGTTAGCCGATCGCCTCATAGACAAAAACGACCATTATATACTGGAAATCGATTTGCAGGATGTAGATTCCTATCCCGAAGATTTTACGTACTCCATCAAATTTGAACGAGCCGAAGTTATACGTAAATAAGTTTTATCTTTCCGTACAAAAAAGACGGTCACTCCGATGAGTGACCGTCTTTTCTTTCTCACACATCCTCTTTCTCAAACTTCTTCCATTCACTTCTCAGCCACTCCTCGGCGGCGGCGACGCCGTCCACATCCAGCGAAAACTCCTTTTCGGACCGCTTTTCGCTCAGGTCGCTGCACTTCTCCCCCGTCCAGGTGAAGACGTACAAGTGAGCGGTAATGTCCTTCTCCGTATCCCCTTTGACCGGCTCGATGCGATAGCTCAGCCCTTTATAGCTGCCGCTGAAGGGATTGCCACTGGTGAAAAACAAAATCCCGGGAATGGGGAAATCACGTAATGCCATAAATGTTACCTCCTACACACATTCCATGCGGGCGGTCGAGGACGCCCGCCCCTACAAATCCCATCCAAGCCATTGCTCACATGGGAAACTCCATCTGTTGTACCGTTTCCTCGGTCACCGCCAAGGTGACGGGGTCGATATACAAAATCCGCTTTTGCAGCCGCCGCGCATAGCGCACCGTGGTGGCCGTACCGGTGCGGCTGTCCGCCACGTCGATCTCGCACACCGCCAGCACCGTGTCGGCGCGGTCCACCATCCAACGGTTGCGCCCTTTATAGCACTCGGCGGCATTTTTCTCGGCTGCGGCGGCATCAAACAACACCTCCACCTGCTGTGCCGCGTCCAAAATGCGGCGATATTCCCGCTGCAACGGAATGGGCCAATGACTCTCTTGCCCCGCAAAGGGCACCGCGGCGATCAGCTCCACCTCGGGGTGGGTTTCCTGCAGGGTCAGCACCTCTGCCGCCGCCCAGAGATCCACACCGGCGCTCATGCCGCTGATAAAGGTGCGGTAGCCCTCGTCGTATAAGCGGCGAATTTGCTCGCCCAAGGCCGCCTGCACCTGTTCCGGACGCAAGCCATCGGGAGAGAAAGCAAAACGATGGGGACGATAACCGGTAAAACAGCAACTTTTTCCCATGCGCTCCCCTCCCTTACAGCGTTTTACTCATTATAGCACAATCATTCCCATAATACAAACGAAAAAAACAAAAACAGCCGACGATTTTTCGTCGGCTGTTCCTTTCACAGTCGTTCCTGTATGTAGGGGCCAACCTCGCTTGCGGCAATGCCCAGCACCATGGAGAATTCCTCTTGCACCAAGCGCACGCACTCCTGCAAAAAATTCTCATCCATAGAAGACAAGCGTTTGCCGATCTCCATCCGCTCCCGCTTCTTGCGCATCAAGCAACACAACAGCCGCACCAACTCTTTGCGGTCACCGCCGCCGGTGACGGCACGATACAGCATGGCACGCTCATTGCGATCCTCAACCCAGGCCAATTTCACCGAGTCCACATCCGACAACAGGCCGTCAATCTCATCACGAGTGAGCAGGGGACGCATCCGTGCCAACAACTCGGCGTTGCCGCAAGGCACATATACCGAAGAACGGCTGTCGCCTACCGGGCTGAGAACATAGTATAGCCCACCGGCCATCGTGGTTTGCTCTTTCACCAGGCAGACTCCTGTCTTTCCGTACATCACATAGGTGCCGATTTTCGCCGCATCGCCCATAATTGTCACTCCTTTTGCATCCCAACTCTACGTCCATTATATCACAAATCTACAAGATTTTTCAAAGGGCAAAATTCACAAAATTTGTTCCACATCCTTGTAAAATAGCCACTTCTTTCGTGTAAAGTTTATTCACTTTACGCCGTTAGTTCGTCACGTTATCCGACAGACGGTAGGAAAAACTGCCCAAATCGTACACCGCCGAGAAAGAGGAGGCGTATTTGAGCGCTTTTCCTGCACCGATGGCCACGCACTGATGGGCCTTTTGAGCCACATGACAGGCAATGCCGGTGGCGTGCTCAATGAGCAACGGCAACTGCCGCAATTCGGCCAAGCCACCGGTCAGCCAAATGCCCTCTGTGATGATGTCCGCCGCCAACTCAGGCGGTGTCACCTCCAGCACTTGCTGGATCAATTCCAGCAGTTCCTGCAACGGCTCGCGGATGGCCTCACATATCTCATCGGAAGAAACCACGACACCCCGGGGCAGACCACTGATGCTGTCCCGCCCCTTTGCCTCGACGGTCAAGACGGGATCGATGGGCAAAGCGCATCCGATGTCGATTTTCAGCCGTTCGGCGGTCTGCTCACTAATGATCAGCCCATATTGAGCACGGACGTACCGCACAATGGCCTCATCCATAGCCTGCCCCGCCACACGGATGCTGGCAGACACCGCCTCCCCTTTGAGGGACAGCACCGACACGTCCACCGTGCCACCGCCGGCATTGAGCACCATCTGCCCCAACGGACGGCTCACGTCCATGCCCGCACCGATGGCGGCGGCCACCGCCTCAGGCACCAGCGTGACCCGACGAGCACCCGCCGAGATCACCGCCTCGATAAAAGAGCGGCGCTCCACCTCGGTCACCTTCTCCGCCACGCTCACCGCCACGCAGGGCTTGATGATGCGCGCCGAGCACACCTTGGCAAGGCAACGGCGCAACAGCTGCTCCGTCAACTCGTATTCCGCAATAACGCCGTTTTGTACAGGACGCACCACGCGGATGGTGTCGGGGTTACGCCCCAACATCTCCTCTGCTTCCCGACCAAAGGCGATCATGTGACCATCCTTTTGCGACACCGCCACCACCGACGGCTCGTCCAGCACCACACCGCGGGACGGATCACAGATCACAATCCGCGAGGTGCCCAGATCGATTCCCAAATTCATACCAGAAACCTCTTGTTTTCACTGATTTTCATCATTATACATCAATCTTCGTCCTTTGACAAGACAGTGGCGGCGGCGGTGACCCCATAGACCTCTGCCGCACCAAAGATCTTCAGCATTTTTGCACATTCATCCAAGGTAGCGCCGGTGGTGATGACGTCGTCCACCAACAGAATGATTTTATCGCTCACATCGGCGCACACATCAAACACACCTAGCAGATTACCGCTTCTGTGCACCGCCTTCAGCTCCTTTTGCGGGGCGGTGAGGGTGATCTTGGTCAGTGTGGTCGCATAGGGCAAGCCCAGCCGTTTTGCCACGGCTTGTCCCAGCCTTTCCGCTTGATTGAAGCCACGCTCACGCCACTCCCGCTTATGGAGCGGCACGGCAGTAACACAAGCAAAAGGGATGCCGCCGTATTCTCGCCGCACCACCTCAGCCATCTCTTCGACAAAGCCTTCAACGGTATCTTGGTAGCCATGGCTTTTGAGGGAATAGATGCCCTGTGCCGCCACCCCTTTGTGATAAAAGGGGCTGACGCATCGGTCAAAGGCACGGTGGCGCTTACCGCAACGGCAATCCTCCTTGCTTCGCCCACAGCGTTCGCAGATGGGCGGATAAATATACGGTCTATGATGCACGCAATTCCCACACACGCTCTGATGGGGATAGATCACCTCGCCGCACAAATAGCAATGGCGAGGAAAGAATACCCGCTTCACCGCTTTGCTCCATTTGCTCACAGCACAAACGCCTCCTCTTGGGTCAAAAAGGCGTGCAAACCGGTATAGCGAAGGGTCTTGCGGTCATTCGCAATCATTCTGTCCAGCGTTTCCCGACTGCCCACGATAATCAGCAGGCTTTTGGCACGGGTAACGGCGGTATACAGCAAATGGCGATAACAAAGCTGGGGGGTGTTACGGAACAAAGGCAGCACCACCGCTTCAAACTCGCTGCCCTGGCTCTTATGTACCGTGATGGCATAGGCCAGTTCCAAATCCTGGGCATCCTCTTTGGTATAGGTGGCCACACGGTCATCATACCGCACCGTCAACATATCCTCTCGCAGGCGGATCTCCTCCAGCACGCCGATATCGCCGTTGAAGATGCCGCTGCCGCAGTTGCCGTCATCCTTTGTCCACGGAATGTCGTAGTTGTTGCGGTTGTGCATCACCTTGTCCCCCACGCGGAGAGTAACCCCCTCCACGGTGATTTCGTTCTTTTTCTTGTCAGGGGGATTGAGCAGTTCCTGCAAGCGGCGATTGATTTCACCGGTGCCGATCTCCCCTTTCCTGCCGGGGCACAGCACCTGAATCCCATCCAAGTGGGTATAGCCATAGGCGGTGGGCAGACGATGGTGACACAGTTCCAACACCGTATCGGTCACCGCCTGCGCCGAAGGACGCGGCATATAGAAACAGTCGCTCTTGTTATCCAGTTCCATCGGCTCACCCCTCACGATGCGGTGAGCGTTGTACACAATGCGGCTTTCCAACGCCTGGCGAAACACCTGGGTCAGCTGTACCACCGGCACCTTGCCGCTGTCTATCAAATCTTGCAGAACACAGCCTGCGCCCACGGCGGGCAACTGGTCGGTGTCCCCCACCAAGATCAGGCGGCATCCCGTCTTGGTGGCTCGCAACAGGTGCTCAAACAACACCACGTCCACCATGGACATCTCGTCCACCACCACCGCATCCGCATCCAACGGATTGCGCTCGTTGCGGTCAAAGACAAGGCCCTCCTCGTCCTCGTCCACACCAAAGCGCACCTCTAACAAGCGGTGGAGTGTCTTAGCCTCTCGTCCTGTCAACTCGGATATGCGCTTGGCGGCGCGACCGGTGGGGGCGGCAATCGCCACCGTCTCCCCCATGCTTTCCAGCAGAGTGATGATACCCCGTAAGGTGGTGGTTTTACCCGTACCGGGACCACCGGTGAGAATCAGCGTGCCGGTGGCCACCGCCTCGATCATAGCCCGACGCTGTTGCTCCTCATAGGTGATGTGGAAATTTCGTTCCATGGCGTCAATGCGCAGATGCAGATCTTCGGCGATCACCTCCGACCCCATGCCGCTCATCAGCCGCATGCGGTTGGCGATAAACGCCTCCGCGTCATAATAGCGAGGCAAAAACAAGTAGGCTCGCCCCTCTATCTCCACCTGCCGCAACTGCAACCCCTGCACCATACGGTTGATGGCGGCATCCACCGCCACCTCGGGCACGTCCAGCAGGGAAATGGCGGTGGGCATCACCTTATCCCGCGGCAGGCAGGTGTGACCGTTGCCCAAATTGTGGCGCAGCACGTACTGCACACCCGCCTCCACGCGGTTGCCATCCAAATTATCGCCGCCCAGCGCCAAATTGATCTGGTCGGCTCTCTCAAATCCAATGCGCAGACCGGAGGAACACAGCAAATAGGGATTGGCCTTGATCTTCGTCAGCGTGGAGGGACCAAACTTCTTCCAGCACCGCAACGCCTCGTTGGGGCTGAGGCCGTAACTGCCAAAGGTCATCACCACTTCTCGCAGACCAAACTGAGCACAGAAGCTCTGCCCCATTTCCCGTGCTTTAGAGAGAGAAATGCCTTTGATCTTCGCCAATTCTTGGGGTTCTTCCTCCAAGATGCGCAAAGCATCCGCGCCGAAGCGATCCACAATGCGGGCCGCCGTGGCAGGGCCGATACCCTTTACCGCACCCGAAGCCAGATACCGCAAAATGGCGGTGGCGTCGGTGGGCAGGGTGCTTTCGCTGGCGGTGGCCTTAAATTGAGGGCCGAAGGAGGGATGATTCACCCAACTGCCCTGTACACGCAGAGTCTCGCCCACCTGCACCTGCGGGAAAGTGCCCACCACCGTGATCACGGCGTCGTTCGTGTCCAATTCCAGCACGGTCCAGCCGTTATCCTCGTTGCAAAACACGATATGATCCACCATACCGGTGATTTGCAGAACTTCGTTTTGCTGTTCCATCCTTTCGGCTCCTTTCTGTTAGTTTTCCTCTATTCTCTGCCGCACTATGGCGATCAAATCCTCATACGTTACAGGAATCACCGCCGGTGCTTCCTCAAATATGCGTATAAACTCCTCATCTGACAGATCCGCATCCGGCGGCAGCACCACCAACGTATGGCGGCAGACGGCAGGATCGTCCCACACCGCCTGACTCTGCAAACACCGCAATAAGGGTGCCAATTCCGCTCGCTCCCGCGGAATGGCCAGCCGACAACATTCCACGCATCGTGGACAGCGGGTCAGCCACAGACACAGCCGCCGCACCGCCTGCGTACAGCCATACACCGCCAACAGCACCACCGAAAACCACGCAAAGCCTTCCCAAAAGGTCATTGCTACCCCCTCCTTTAGCCCATCCTATGCGACGGACAAATTGGAGGTTACTCCGCGTTGTGGCGGCTGATGGGCTGACGGAACAACAGACGCAAAAGCGCCGTTCCGTTGAAGGGAATCACCGGATAGAGATAGTGTCCTCCCACCGCCGTGCGGGTGGTCACGAGAACAACCGTCATAATCACCATGCCTGCCAGCAGTCCCCATCCGTGGAACAGCCACGTGAGCAACAAGAAGAAGATACGGAACAGCTTAAAAGCATAGGTCAGTTCGTGGCTGGGTTGGGTGAAGGAGGCGATGGCCACAAAGGCCATATACGCCAGCAGTTCGGAGGAGAAAATCCCCGCCTGCACCGCAAACTCTCCGAACACCAACGCTCCCACCAAACTGAGGGCATTGCTCAAAGAGGAGGGGGTGTTCAGCGCCGCCAGCTTGATGGCGTCGATGAGCAGCTCCACCAAAAACAGTTGCACGATCAGCGGGATGTTCCCCATTTCATCGATGCGAATAAACTCCAAGGCCGGCGGAATCCGATCGGGATTCTGCATCAGCCAGTACCACACCGGCGTGAGGAACAGCGTTGCCACGAAAATCAGTCCCCGCACAAAGCGGAGATAACTGCCCACGATGGGTGGAAAATAAAAATCGTTGGTATCCTGAGAAAAATCAAAAATCGAGGTGGGCAGCACCATAGCCGCCGGAGAATTATCCACCATCAGCACGATCTGCCCCTCGGCGATACCCGCCGCGGCGCTGTCGGGACGCTCGGTGTAGCGAATGCGGGGAAAGGGATTGTACCATTGCCCCCTCAGCAGGCACTCCGCCAGGCTTTCCTGCCCCATAGTCAGGGCGGGAATGGTGATGTTTTTGAGCCTGTCCCGCACCTTTTTGAGATAGGCCTTGTCCACCCGATCCGCCATATAGCAGACACACACGTCGGTGGAGGAAATCCGTCCCACTTTAATCACTTCCATGGTCAGCGCGGGATCCCGCAACCGCCGCCGAATCAGCGCCGCATTAAACACTAGCGTTTCCACCAGTCCGTCACGGCTTCCCCGCAAAACGCGGTCGGTTTCCGGCTCCTCCACCCCTCTTACGGGATAGGTGCGGGCATCAATAAGGATCACCCGATCCAGCCCCTCCACCACCAAGGCGGTGGTGCCGGACAGCACCGCCGTCACCACCTTATCAAAGTCGGCGGTGAGCTCCACCTCGGTGTAGGTGATGTAGCGGGTGGCAAACTCGTCGGCAGAGGTGATGCCCTCCACCTTATCGGGGGTCAGATTGGTGAGATACTGGAGCATCTTCGCCAGCACCTCATCTTTGGTAAATCCATCCACAAAAAACAGGGTGGACAGCCGCCCTCCAATCATAACCGGACGGCTCATCAGATCAAAACTGGCGTCCACCCGCAATTTGCGAGACAGGCGGTCAATGGTTTCGGTATAGGTCATTTGCATACACTCCTTTGGGAGTAGTATGCAGTTTTTTGCACAAAATATCAGTCTACCATGGCGATAAAAGCGGCCAAACTGCCGCGGTCGTTACCCGTCTTACGGTGAGACCAGAAGAGATCGGGATGACAGCGGGTGCACAGGTCGGTGACGGTGATGTTTGCCGCAGGCACACCGGCTTTCAGCAGCCAACGGCGGTTTACCTGCCACAAGTCAATATGATATTTCCCGCCGCCGTCGTCGGTGTAGCAGGTGTCGTCAAACACCTCCACCTGTGTGAACGCCTCGTACACGGGACTGTCCACCTCAAAGCAACAATGCCCAATGGAGGGGCCGATACCCGCCAAAATATCCTCCGGTCGGCAACCAAACGCCTCCCCCATCTTCTCCACCGTCACGGCGGCAATACCGGCGGCGGTGCCACGCCATCCGGCGTGGGAGGTAGCCACCACCCGCTTCACGGGATCCACAAAGAACAACGGCACACAATCGGCATATTGGGTGCACAGCACCACGCCGGGCTCGTTGGTGATCAATCCGTCCACGTCGGTGTATTCTTTCTCACGGGTGATGCCCCGTCCGCAGTCGGCGGCGGTGACGATCTTCACGTTGGAGGTGTGGGTCTGAGCCGAGATCACCACGTTCTCCGACTCAACCCCGATGGCGTTGCAAAAGCGGTCAAAATTTTCTTTTACCGCCTTATCGTCATCGCCGCGGGTAAAGGAAAGATTCATCGAAGCAAAGATGCCTTCGCTGACCCCGCCCAAGCGGGTGGAAAAGCCGTGGCGCACCCCCTCCACGCGGTCAAAGGCGGGAAACGAATAGTACACCAACTCCCCCTTTTGGTGAGGGGACAAGTTCTTGGTTTTCGGCAACAGCACAGACAGCACCTTCTTTCGGTCAATATCAAGTTTATTATACAAAATATTGCGACAAAAGACAAGTAAAAACCGCAAAGGATTTGTATTTTTCCACCACAAAATTTTCCTTTACATTTGGGCGATTTTCCAGTATAATATTACGGAATAAGTCCGAGAACGGAGAATGGATTATGTTGCAATACGAAGAATTGAGATTGAAATTAGAGGGCCTGTTCCCCAGCATTGAGGATCTGGCCGGTTCCATCGGTCTGGACGGTCTGCGCCGTCAGGCGGAGGAGCTGGACGCTCAGGCGTCGGCCCCCGGCTTTTGGGACGATATGGAGTTTGCCCAGAAGATGACCCAAAAGGCCGCCGGTGTCAAGGGTAAGATCGAGGCTTACGAGCGCTTGGTGAACGACTATCACGACACCCTGACCCTCATCGAGCTGGCAGACGAGGCCGAAGACCTCTCTTTGCTGGACGAGTGCAAGGAGGGTGTGGACAAGGTGCAGAAGTCCATGGAGACCCAGCGCCTGGCTACCCTGCTTTCCGGCGAATACGACGGCAAGAACGCCATCCTCAACTTCCAGGCGGGTACCGGCGGCACCGAGGCGCAGGATTGGGCGCAGATGCTGTATCGTCTGTACACCCGTTGGGCAGAGCGCCACGGCTATCAGTACAACATTCTGGACTATCAGGATGGTGACGAAGCCGGCATCAAGAGCGCTTCCATCGAGATTTTGGGCGAGAACGCCTATGGCTATTTGAAGAGCGAGAACGGTGTCCACCGTCTGGTGCGCATCTCCCCCTTCGATGCCTCCGGTCGTCGCCAGACCTCCTTTGCCGCCTTGGAGGTCATCCCCATGCTGGACAACGACACCTCCGTGGAGATTCGTCCCGAGGACATCAAGATGGACGTGTTCCGTTCCTCCGGCGCCGGCGGTCAGCACATCAACAAGACCTCCTCTGCCGTGCGTCTGACCCACATCCCCACCGGCATCGTGGTGGCCTGTCAGAACGAGCGCAGCCAGTTCCAGAACCGTGACAAGTGTATGGAAATGCTGAAATCCAAGCTGGTGAAGATCAAGGAGCAGGAGCATCTGGATAAGCTCAGCGACATCAAGGGTGCCCAGGCACAGATCGCGTGGGGCAGCCAAATCCGTTCCTACGTCTTTATGCCCTACACCCTGGCTAAGGACACCCGCACCGGCTTTGAGAGCGGTAACATTCAGGCGGTAATGGACGGCGAGATCGACGGCTTTATCAACGCCTATCTGCAAGCTCTCGCCAACAACACTCTGGGCAAGGCATCTGCGGCTGAGGATTAATGGAATAACGTGAGTAATTGCCTTACGTAATCATTTTTCATATTTTAAAGCAAACGCATCGTTGAGTTCGCTCTTCGATGCGTTTGTTTACTTTTGCACACGATGACGGTACAATAAAGACGCAATCGGTTGCAACGATCATTACAGGAGGGAACCGTTATGTCAATTTCTATTGCTAAAACCATTAAAACCCTGCGGGCACGCAAAGGCATCACACAAGAAGAACTGGCTCTACATCTTGGCGTGACCTCTCAAGCTATCTCCAAATGGGAGCGTAACGAAGGCTATCCGGATATAACTATGTTGCCGATGATCGCCAATTTCTTTGAAATCAGCACCGATGAATTGCTCGGTGTCGACGTCAGTAAGAAGCAGGAAATAATCAAAGTAATCATCGCCAACGCCAACAGCTTTTATCAGCACGGCGATCTAAGCAATGCGCGACGCGTATTGGAAGACGGACTAACGGAATATCCAAACGCGCACCGTCTGCGTTTGGAGCTTATCCAACTTAAATACGAATCACCATATGCTAATCGCGTTGAAAAGGATGCGGTGATTGCATCGTCGATCGTCATACTCGAACGCATTTTGAACGAAAGTAACGACAGCGCAATTCGTAACTTTGCAACGGCGCTTCTTATTCGTCATTATCGTTATCAGGGTCAGCATCAGAAAGCACTGGCGCTTGCCAAAGGCCAAACGGATATGAACAACTCCAGCACCATTCTATTGTGCGATTTGATGGAAGGTGACGAACGCCTACGCCATATTCAGCACGCTGTTCGCCTGACGCTGGAAGAACTCAACGGACTGTTCTCTCGATTGGGAGATTATACCTTTGAAAACGGCTATACACTTGACGAAAAAATCGCCATCCGTGAGCTGGCCATTCTTGTAAACGAAACCGTACTTGGTGACGAAGCGCACATCGGTTTTGGATGGAATTATTGGAAACGCTGTGAAACAATCGCACAGGGCTATGCTATGAAAGGTGATGCCGACAACGCAATGATGTGGCTTGAAAAAGCTGCCGCCATCGCTTGTGCGCACGACGCACTTCCTGAGCAAAGCACCTATACTGTTCTTCCACTCAAAGGTTGCGTGTTTGATGACACCAAGACCACCAAAAACTATCAAAGTAGCGAAAGAGAACAATTCAGAAAACGTTTACAAAACGATGTATATGACACTCTCCGAAACGATTCGCGGTTTCAAAACTTAACGTAAACATCCAATAGCCGCCAAAGGTGGCGTGGCTTCCCATTGAGGGGAAGCTGGCACGGCGCAAGCCGTGACTGATGAGGTGTTCCGCGGAGCGGCTATATCCAATCAATGCGTCCCGCACCACCTCATCCACCGCCTTCGGCGGTCCCCCTTCCCCTCAAGGGGAAGGCTAACAAACCCGTACGAATCTACACATAAAAAACGGCAACCCGAAATCGGGTTGCCGTTTTTTTAGTTCTGCTTTCTCACGATGCGATAGTCGTCACGGACGCGGAAATAGGGACAGCGGTTACGTCCCGAAGCGAGGATGCGCTCATACTCGTCCATATCCAGGTTCATCAGGCACTCGTAGGTGTCGGTTTCCTCGTCGTAATCGTAATAATCGCACTCTTCGCAACGAATATCCATCTTATTTCTCCTTGTCGTAGGAAACGTACTCCTTGGCGATGAAGATCGGACGGTGCTTGCCCTCAATGTAAATGCGGGCAATATACTCGCCGATGATACCCAACATCACCATCAGCAAACCGCCGATCAGCAGAATGGAAGCAATGATGGTGGCATAGCCGGGGAACGCCATCTCAAAGAACAATCTTTGGATCACCACCACCAGCATATATACGAAAGATAAGAAGGACATCACCGCACCGATGATGGTGGCCAATTTCAAGGGGAAGGTGGTATAGGACAAAATGCCGTTAAAGGCGTATTTGAGCAGCTTCCAGAAAGACCAGTTGGTGGTGCCGGCATGGCGCTCCTGTGCCACATAGGGGATGAAGTGGGTGTTAAAGCCCACCCAAGAGAAAATGCCCTTGGAGAAGCGATAGCTCTCGGTCACGCTAAGGATGGCGTCTGCCACGCTGCGGCGGAAGGTGCGGAAATCGCTGGCACCCTCGTGGAGATCGATGTCGCAGATGCGATCCATCAGACGATAGAATTTCTTTTTGCACCAAGAGGTGAATTTGCCCTCAATGCGGTTTTCCTGATAGGCGGCCACCGAATCAAAATCGGGATTTTCGTCTAAAAACGCCACCATTTCCGTCACAATGTCGGGGCTTTGTTGCAGGTCGGCGTCCAGCAGGGTGACGTAGTCACCACAGGACTTCTGAATGCCCGCATACATGGCGGATTCCTTGCCGAAATTGCGTGACAAGTTAACGAGCTTTACAGGACAGAGATGCCGCTCATACAGCGCCTTCAGCGCCTTCCACGTGCCGTCCTTACTGCCGTCGTTGACAAAGATCAGCTCATAGGATTCCACCTTGCCCTCAAAGGCTTTGACGCAGGCTTCCTGCAACGGACCCACGTTCAGCTCCTCGTTAAAGCAAGGGATCACAACCGATAATTTCATTTCTTTTCCCTCCTTGGGGTACATATCTTTCATATTATAGCAAATTCCTTCTCAATTTGCAAGGGGCATATCCGTCCTCGGTTTTTGTTGCATTTTTTGTTCATCCGTGCTATGCTGTTGTTGAAAGGATGTGATCCAATGAAAATGAAAAAAGGGTTAGCTTTGCTGTTGGCTGTTCTGCTGCTATGCGTCAGCACCGCCTGCGACAGCAGCTCCTCCACAGACCGTGACCGCAACAAGGACAAAACGTCTGCCGATCTCTCCATCTATGAAGAGTCTGCCGACGGCCCTCTGCTGTATCAGGTGACCGATGAGGACGGTGACGTGGTGTGGCTGTTTGGCTCCATCCATGTGGGCGAGGAGGATTTTTATCCCCTTCCCGATTATGTCACCGACGCGTTGGAGGATTCCGACGGATTGGCGGTGGAGTTTGACATCATCGACTTTGAATCGGATTATCTCGGTCAATCCCGTGCCCTGCGCAAGCTGATGTATACCGACGGCACCACCATTCAAGACCACCTCTCCGAGGAAGTGTATGACCAAGCGGTGGAGACGTTGCAAGATTTGGGCATTTACATGACCGCTTACGATATGTATATGCCGGCGTTGTGGTCCTCCCTGATCGACTCTTCTTTGATTGACGAGGATGCCACCTCGTTGGGCATAGATCGCCACATGATCAACATGGCCTATGACCTGGACCTGCCGGTCATTGACGTGGAATCGGCTGACCTGCAATACGGCATGATGGCCGACTTTTCCGACGATCTGCAAGAGCTGTTGCTGAAATCCTCCATTGAGGGGTATGAAAAAGGCGACGAATACCTTGAGGAGATCCAAGAGCTGATGGATATGTGGGCAGACGGTGACGCCATGCAGTTGCGGGAATACCTCAGCTCGGAGGGCGAAGACCTCACCGCAAAAGAGAAAAAGCTCTATAAGGAATACAACACCGCGCTACGCACCGAGCGCGACGAGGGCATGACCGATTTTGTGATCGACGCACTGGATGACGGCGATGAGCTGTTCGTGTGCGTGGGTGCCGCCCACGTGGTGGGCGAAGGCGGCATCATCGACCAACTGTTGGAAGAGGGCTACACCGTGGAATTGGTGGATTAAAACCATACCGCAAAACGCCTGTTTCCCGAAATGGGAAACAGGCGTTTTTGTTAGCTGTTTTTCTTCTTGTAGAGGAGCACTGCGGTGACGCCAAAGACCACCACAATCACACCGCCGAGGATACCCAAAACCAATCCGAGAGGGAACGGCTTTTTGGGAGTGGTGGAAGTATCCTCTTCCTTATTCCCCGGTTTAGAAGTCGGCGTATCCTCTTCCCCATCCTCCGGCATCACACAGTCATGCTCGATGACCGTCCGCGAGGGGTCGGTGACAGGCACCGTAGTGGCAGAGGGCGCCTCGATGGAGGGGGTGCCCGTTCCGATGGGATCCACCGGAATGGTGGCGGTTGTAACCGGTGCCGTGGTCTGCGTCTTGGTGGGCACCGCCGTAGTGGTAGTGGCGGGTTCCTCCGGCTCTTCATCCTCCAACGGGCTGTAGCGAGGCGATTCCACCGCCACGTCATCGGTGGCCGTCACCTTGCGAGAGGAGGCGTAGCGTGTGGTGTTAGGGGTGGCGTGATAGCCCTCTTGATTGTACTTGTCGACCCACTTGCCGGGAGATTTCAAGTCATGGATACCGTACTTATCCTTGACAAAGTTGATTTCCTCATCGTAACGAGTGATGATCACCTCGTCACCGCGGATGAGAAACACGCTCATGGTCACAGAACAATCCACCGACGCATCGGGGGAATTGACATAGCCGATGTAACCGGCGTTCATATAAGTAAAATTGAGGGTATAGGTGGTATGCTCCTTCTTTTGTGCAGTGGCAGGGTCGCTGACACACACCTCCATTTTATCGCCCTTTTTGAGGTACACGGCGGCATTACCCAAGAAATCGTCGTAACCGCTACCGTGATTGTGGCCGTACAGATAGATGATGTTGAGTCCCTTGGCACCCGCCTCGTTGAGCACCTTCACCAGCAATTCGGCGTGGGCCCCTACCCCCTGCTCAATGGTGCGGTTGCCCCAGTGGAGCGGAATGTGGTTGAGCACGAAGATCGGCTTGGTCCAACCGCTCTGCACCTTGGCGTCCAGGTAGGCTTTCAGGTCGTCCGCCGCCTGCTTGGTGGTTTCGTAGGTGTAGGGGTAATTGAACTCCATACGCTGATTTTCGTTAATGACAAACACGCCGTATTTCCCCGAGGCAGGGTCGTTGTTGCCGTCCTTGGCGAGGCCGACGGTATCCACGTGGTCGTGATTGCCTTGGGTGAAAATCATATTTTCGCCCACAACGGGACGAAACACCTCTTTTAAGGCGGCAATACCCTCTGAGCTGGTGTTGGTTTCGCGCTTTTGCGGAGTATAGTCACCCACCAAAAAAGCGCCGTCTGCACGGGTCAAGCCGTGCATAGCCAACACGTTCAAAAGATTCTCCACACGGGAGGTATCGTTATTGCTCACCTGAAAATCCGAACCCGCCAGCAGGATCACGTCTTCCTCGGTGGCAACCACCTGCTCGGCAGACACCGCAGGAACAGCGCACAAAAGCACAAGCAAGGTGAGCGCCAGTGTTGAAATCCGTTTCATTGGTTTTCCTCCTTCAAAAGAGCGATTTCAATGCCGACAACGCCGTAAAGTGCTTGCTTTTCGGCGGAATAGTAGACGTTCATATCCTCAGGAGAGGCGGTAGAGAGTTCTTCTGGCAAATAGCCGCATTTGTCCAGCGGCAGGGCGGCGTACAGCGCCGCGAAATCGGGAAAACGGTGCAAAGCTGTCACCCTGGCGGTGAGGGTCTCGGCAGCATTGTCGGAATGGGTGAACACCAAGGTGTCCCCCACCGCGATTTGGCTGCGCTTTTCGTCAAACAGGCGCAATTCAATGGTTTTGCGTCCGCTTCGAATCATTTCGAAAGGACCGGCGTGTAAATTCAGCGTGTGCGTCATCAAAATCTCCTCCTCACGGTGAGTATAGCATAAAACCGTGAAGAAGTAAAGAAAAAGCCGCTGTGGAAACAGCGGCTTTTCTCTTATTGGATGAAAATGGTAATATCACCGGTGTCGGTGGTGAGTTTGCACTTGCCGCCGGCGATGGATTCAGGAACATCCACACGGCCGGTATCGGTAGAGGTGATGAACACCTTCTCGGTCAGCAAAGAGCCTTTGATGTCACCGGTGTCGGTGGTGACCGACAAGGTAGCGGCGTCACAGGCGTCAAAGCGCACGTCACCGGTATCTCTCTCGATGACAAAGGCTTCCGCCGCCGTCACACGTTTTAGAGTCAAATCGCCGGTGCTCCCCTCAGAGGACAAATTGCGACAGGTCACATCCGTCAAGGCGGTATCACCGGTGGTGGTCTTCACTTTCACGTCACCGTCGCAGGTGATGGCAGAAGCGGTGATGCATCCGGTAGACACCGTCAAATCCACCCCTCCGGCAGAAAGCTCTTTCAGCCGAATATTGCCGGTGGAGGCCTTGACCGTCAGCTTACCCACAACCGAAGCGGCAACGGTGACACGCCCCGTGCTCACCGAAAGATGGGCACTTGCAAAAGAATAGCCCTTGGGGACGTTCACGTCACCGGTGCTGGTTTTCACGGTCAAATCGCCGTAAGTGCCCTTAGGCAAATAGACGGTAATCTTAGGGGAATCAAAGCCGATCCCAATGTAATGATACCATTTGCGGGTATCCTCCGGTTTCACTACGAGGGTATCCCCCTCTACGGCAACGGAGTGAGCGAGATTCTTCTGCTCATAGCAGACAACCGATACGATGTCGTCCGTCGAAGGGGCAAACGTAACGTCAGCCACAGAGTCAGCCACGGAAACGTTTGTAAACGAATCGGTCACCGTGTAGGTGCTGGTTTCATACGTAACAGTGGACAATTTCTTAAAATCCCAATCCAGCGCAGTCATCACTCCTGCAAACAGGATGCCTCCGGCAAGAACAAGCGAAACGGCGGCAATCAGCCAACCTTTGCTGCGTTTACTCATTGTGCCTCCCCCTTTCTCACACAAGCTTTTTTGATGGCGAGAACGATCTTTTTGCTCAGCAAGGCGACACCTTTCGTGGCAGCCTTACAACCAAAGAAAGCGAAGATGGCAAGACCGCCGCAGACTAAGGCAGCACCGACCACAGCCAAGCCGGTGGGAACGTAGCCGGTACAAGCGAAGATCGCACCGCCCACCACACCGCCGACAGCCGAACCGGCTAAGGCGGCGAACACCGACCACAGCGACACGATCACCGCCCACAACACCGCATACAGCGACAACAGAACGGCAAAGGCGGCAATCAGCAACGACAGCCAAATCGGAGACCCGAGAATCAGCAGAACGATGGTCAGCGTTGACATCGGCTTGCGGGAACGGATGCGTACCTTAATCAGCTCAGGAAAAGGATATTCATCCACCACCTGCAAGATGATATCGTTCACCGAGCCCACGGCGGCCACCGCCTCTTGCTCGGAGAGACCTTCCTCCATGCGATCGTCGATCATCTCGCTGTAAAAAGCGATGCGCTCCTCGATATCGCTTTGCGGCAGACCGGAAAGCCCCTCTCGCAGGTCGGCAAGGAATTCCTGTTTAGTCATTCTTTTCATCCTCCTTTATCACAAATCGGTAGATGGACAGGATCTCCGCCCACTCACGCTTAAACTCTTCGATACGGTGACGGCCCATATCGGTGATACGGTAGTATTTCCGCAGGCGGCCGTCGTGCTCTGCGGTGCGGACAGTGAGCATCTCGGCACTCTCCAGCCGCTTGAGTATGGTGTACAGCGTGGACTCAGACAGGACGATATAGGGCTTTAAGTCCTTAATGATCTTGTATCCGTAGGAGTCCTCGCTCCTGATGGCGGCCAGCACGCATACATCCAGCAGACCGCGTTTGAGTTGCATATCCATCGGCATACCTCCCCTTGCGTAATACATCGTATCACGAGGTATATGATTTGTCAAGAGGGAAAAGTGGAATTTTGGGGATTTGAACCCCGGTTTTGCGCCGAGTGAGTGCACAAACGAAGCCAAACCTGTGGTTTCGGGGACTTGAACCCCGGTTTTGACCGAAGATAAGTGTAGATAGACGCCATAGGACTGTGAGCGGTCAAAACCTATAGTTTGCGCTAAAGCGAAAACTAAGTGGGTAAGTCCGAGTCTTCCTCACGCCACGCAAAAAGGGTCACCCGAATGGGTGACCCTTTTTGCGTGGTGCGCCAGAGCATTCTATAATCGAACCATTTACCTCATTAAGAGTAACGGTAGTATTTGCTTCGTTGTAGTTAAAGGTCAGAACCAGCTTATCGTCATATACATACACTGCATTTACGAAGCTGTCAATGAGTCTTTGCTTGTGTTCTTTTTTCGTTGTATCTAAGCTGCGAAATCTTTGCAGCCAGAAAATCAGTCCCTCTTTTGTAAGAGGAGGGCGTTTCAGTTCTTCTTTAATAATCTTTAATTCTAATTCTTCCTTGGTGGTTTCAAGCTCAATCATACGCTGTTTTGTAGTAGTCGTAATGATTCCCTGTTCGATAGCGTTCATGAGGTTTACTATCGCTCTTTCAGTTTCGCTCAACTGCTGTTTCAGAAGGATAATGGATGTGTTTTCGGTATTTGCTACACGGAGTACGATATTGGCAATATCCTCAATCACATCGTCCTGTAACAGAATCTCCTTGGTGTAGCGAACTACAATGTCTTCAATCCATTCCTTTTTAACAGTCTTTTTATCACAGGAGTGCTTGTACTTAGCATTGTTGCATTTATAGTAGCGGTGAACCGTGCCGTTCCTACCAGTACCGCTTTCTCCTGTCATATAGACACCGCATTTGCCACAGAACAACTTGGTAGTCAACAGATAGTCGTCCTCGGCCTTGTGCCTTGCGGCGGCTTTCTTATTTTTCTGTAACTGATCCTGTACCTTGTTGAACAAATCCTTTGGAACGATCTGCGGAATACCGTTTTCGTGAATGATCTCCTGAAACTTATATTCACCGATGTAACGCCTATTCTTCAGCATAGCCGTTACGATGTTGATGGATATTTTCGTGCCGAGAGAAGTTGTCAATCCTTTTGCATTTAACAAAGTCACGATCTCCTTAATAGTCTTGCCTTTGTCATATAACTTGAATGCTTCCAATACCCAAGGAGCTTTCAGAGGATCAATCTCAAACATCTGCTCTTTGTTAATGACATAGCCAATGGGAACTGTACCACCGTTGAATTTGCACTTTAAGGCGTTTTCCGTAAGACCTCTTGTAACCTTTTCCGCAAGCTCAGCAGAGTAGTATTCTGCCATACCTTCCAGTACAGATTCAAGCAATATGCCTTCCGAACCGGCAGATATATTTTCGGTAGCTGAGATCACCTTGACATCGTTCTTCTTCAACGCATTTTTGTAACGAGCTGAGTCATAGCGGTTTCTTGCAAAACGGTCTAATTTCCAAACAATGATTACATCAAACTTTTTCTTGGAACTGTCCTTTATCATCTTTTGAAATTGTGGTCGGTTATCCGTTTTGGCAGATAATGCTCTGTCAATGTAGGTATCAATTACAGAAATACCTTGCCTTTCCGCAAATGCCATACATTCACGAAGCTGACCGTCAATGCTTTCCTCACGCTGACTATCCGAGGAATATCTTGCGTAAATTACCGCTGTCATTCGCTTTTCACCTCCTGCCGATACTCAGTTTTCTTTTGTAACATGGTTTTATCACGCCCTTTCATTTGTTCTGTTTTTGCCTTCTCCAACGCAAACACTATATTGAAGTGTTTGCGTTGCTGCCTTTTTCTTTTGCCTAACATAAACTCCACCCTTCTGTTTTTAAGAATGCGGAGTTAATATAAAAAGCAAGGTTTCATTTGGCAAGTAAAAAGTAAATGTTATATTTAAGGCTAAGAATATCAAAATCTTTATGCACAGTAAAAGAGTTAAAACAGCTTGATTATGTATGCAAAATGCGACAGTTTGGAGAAAACTCCTTGCTGTCGCATTTTTAATCTGTTCAACTATTAGGACACCGCACACACTTTTTCTTGTGTCAGATATTGGTCAAGAAAATTCGGACTATTTAATAACCCTTCATAGATACAGGTTTCCCAATAATTAGCACCATTGTTTTCTAAGAAACTTTTATACTGTACGGTCAATATTTCCTTGATAGCATTTGCAGGCATCATATTCTTATAACTATCAATTTGTGAGAGAAACACAGGCAATCTATCTTTCACACAGTCCTCATACTTGCTAAGTAAACTTAGCTTGCTGAAATGCCTTTCAATTACGCCGGTTATATCGGTTGCCTCCATAAAATCAAGATATACACTAAAAACAGGTATACCATCTGATTCTATATTAAACCGTATAAAGACAAACTGGTATTCGGGAATGTGATCATAGTAATAGTGTAAAAATATCCTTTCCCCATCTTCATCAAAAACATAGGTGCTTTTCGTTCCGTTACAGGCAGAACAACACGGTACGAGGTTTGGGACAAAAACAGAGAATTCCGGATACTCGCTCTTATCAAAATAATGATCTAGTGTGTTTGGGCGATTGATACAACAGTACGGACATTTGTAGGATAATGAAAGCAACTGCTTCTTTACCGGAACAAAATTCACATTGTCCCCATAGCAACTGATCAAATCATTTTTATTTCCGATTATTGCAGTATCCGTTGATGGTTTTATGGTTGAAAGGTTATCATTATTTGCTAAGTATGTTTGATAACGATTCTGTATCCTATCCTCAATTGCGAGCAGCCTTCGCCGAGGATCAAGATGCTTGTTGGACACAATTCTTTTCCACAAATCGATGTTATTAACATCCGGCAGTGTTAGATTTTTCACGCATCTCCCTCCGAATAATAGCAACTCTTTAGGAAAATAAGTGCATTGAAACTTAATCTGTTTGAAAATGTGTTCAGGATTTCGTCATAAGACATCGTTTTACTTAATTCCAACAAAACGCTTTTATAATTACTTTCCTTATTGCTAACATCAAAAGCATCAAAAATAATGTCGCTGACATTATTACCAAAGCACTCTATGTCAGGTTTTCTCACAGTCAAAAGGTTTTCCGATCTGTCCAATATATTTATATATCTGGAAGGCACTTCTTGTAGGATCAGCGGAGAGTGTGTAGAGAAAATTGCAAATGAATTGAAGTGCTCTAGAAGCAGATTAAACATACGCAACAAATTAGAAATAGCATTAGGATGCAAATGTATCTCGGGTTCATCAAATAAGATAATAGATTCATTTTCAATGTTTGCAATTAATTCGGTTACGGTACAAATCAAAATGTGTTGTCCAGAACTTAAATTAATCCCATCAAACTGTTCTTTCTCAATTAATGAAATAACGCTGGAATGCTCTTGTTCTAATAATTCAGCTAAAACTTGCATCCATATTTCACGACGGTCTTTTTCTAACACTTTGGAATATGCATCTTTTAAATTGTTTTGCAATTGTTCCAAAGACAGAGTGCCATTTTCGCTTTGGATTCCGCAATAAACATAGCTAAACAGAACACGAGTTTCATCTGCATTATGATGCTTAGGGCGTTTAAAGCTGTCAAACGCACTATACGAAATCGACATTATCTTATCAAACGCAGGCCGACCATTAGGGAACACATCATCTTCTAAGTCATCTGTATAACCACTTAATGAATTGGCCAATTGGGTAAGTATCTGTGTTTTTCCAGTTCCGTTCTTACCGATTATGACATTTAATCGATAAGGCAGTAATTTATTCTGCTTAAAGTCAAAGGATATTTTTGTTGTCTCTTGATCATAAGGAACACTGACTAAGTAATCAAATGATAGATCTTTTTCTTCAACACGTAATAAACCGAGCACTTCTTTTGCCTCTTTAAGTGCTTTCTCAGCAGAACTGAATCTGAGCAAAGAAGACTGGACACCTAAGCAATCCCAAACCCGTTCTTTTATTTCATCAAAAACAGCTATGTCATTCATTCTCGCAAGAATATCTTTGTATTCGGCTGGGAGAAATTTTTGCAGATTTTTATAATATGCCAAATCCTGTCCAAGCGAACAGAAAGTGTTATCCAAGCGATCAATTTGGGAGCCAATGATATCTCTCGTATGTAATGCGTAAGCCTCTTCCTCGTCATCTTCAAGATGGAGGATTTTGACTGAACCAACTTCAAACACTTGTCCGGATTCGTTGCAAAAACTCATTCCAAAACTTGTTCTATGTCCATAATCATTCCAATTATCATAATATAGAATCAATGAGTTTTTATATTGGCCGTTTTGAGGTGGCCATGTATTGTTAATTAACTTAATTGATATCATTTTTTCTCCCCCTATAACATCTAAAAGACATTCCAAGATAATTTATTAAATTATTATACCATATATGGTACGAACCTGCAATAAATTTGGCAGCAAACGACAGTTGCAACTATATATTCTTTTTTCTCACCAAATGAAACCTCCTTATATGCTACTTGCTGTAATCTGTTAAAAACAGTAGTGTAAAACATTAAGCAGTATATAAGGAGGATTTTTATGAGCAGAATGATTACAAATGCAATGATCGAAGATTTTGAAAACTATCCTCGTTCAGATGTAAAGAACGTGAACACCGTTGAAAAGTATTTGCGTGATGTAAGGCCGTTTTGCGAATTTGCAGATTCATGAGAGAACAGTAAAGTGCTCGTTATGGAGTTTAAGTCTTCTTATCTCTCTAACATACAATATCGAACAAAAACTAATCAGTAATTATTGCCCGGATCAAAACCAACACTGATTGTAAATCATAACGAATTAGTCTAAAAGAATATTGTTTTTCCGCTTATACAGTATGACTAAACTCGGAATAAACGAAACAATCATAAGCACAAACACGCTTAGTACAACAAACAGATAATCGCTTTGCGTAAAGTAATGCGTTATTGCGCCTAAAATATTGAAGCTCTTTTTAATTATCAACCA
>JAFQGI010000022.1 GCA_017415515.1 Clostridia bacterium
AAATGAGCAATACAGTTCTGTGTTCATTTCGATATGATATATGACTGTCATTTCGAAATGACCGCGCAAAATTTTCGTACAGAGGATTATTTTCGTCAGGAAATACGTTCTGTATTCTCGTGACGAAAATGCCCCTAAAATCTCTATTTTCGTACAGAGATTTTTTCGCAGCATCTGTCCCTGCTGCGTGAAAATAAAAATATTACAGAAAGGAGGGAATGCTCATGTCTGATGTTCCCAACGAAAAAAGTATCCCGCCCCCTCAAGAGGCCACCGAGCTTGCGGATTCCCAGACCGAAGGTAAAATTCCTGCCTCTGTCAGTGATGGTGCATACAAGAATTTGGTGGCGCAGATCGATTCAATTCTTGCACACAGCAATGAGCGCAGTATCAAATCAAGGTATCGGTACTACGAAGCCACCAAAAGATTCTGCAGGTTTTTGGCTGACAATTATCGTCTGCAAAAATTCAAGAATGTGGAAGAACGACATTTTAGAGCCTACGCCGAGTATTTGAAAGAAAACAATGCTGCAACGACCATTCAGACCGATCTGTCCGGCATACGCTATTTCCACGAAAAGTCCGGCAGTAAAAACAAGCTATCCAAAAATGACCATTTGGATTTGCCCAAAAGAGCAGTTGGTAAAGAAGATCGCTCCTGGACTCCCGAAGAAATCAAAAAAGCCCGTGCGGTTGCACGTGAAATGGGCAGAGTTGACGTAGAGATCTCTTTAGATTTGGTTCCCACGTTTGGCTTTAGAATTGAAGAGTTGTGTCGACTTAAGGTTGAGCATTTGATGCACGCTGAAAAGTACGACCAATTGATCGTGCAAGGCAAGGGTAAGAAAGTTAGACCGATCCCAGTTGATGCAGAGCAAATGAAGATCATCAAGAAGTATTTGGATTACGCAAAAGTTTCCGGTCGTGCCCCCGGTGATTATTTGATTTCCAGCAGTGAGAAGAATGGCGTTCTTCACGAAAAGCGTTCTTTGCAAAATTGGATGACCTTTCATAGAAAGAAGTTTATGGACGAAAATCGCGCAGATATGAAAGAAGAAGGCAAGAAGCCTCGGCATGAAACAATATCCTGGCACGGTCTTCGTCACAGCTACGCACAGAGAAGATTTGAGGAAGTGTCTAAGGTATCTCCTGAGAAGGCAAAATCAGTTGTTAGTCACGATCTGGGGCATGGGAGAGATACAGTAACCCCTATCTACTTGCCCTTTCTCAAGGCAAAAACTAAGTAACCCCACCACTATTTTTATATTTAAGAAGGAATTATTCAAATTGAAAACAACGTCCCCGAATATGCGGGACTGATATATAGGAAGTAACCAGGGACAGTTAAGAAACAGGGCGGTGACACCCGTCACCGCCCGTAAGGAGAATTTTATGATGAATTTTAGATTGCCCGCCTCCGGCAGAAGTGGAGGTAATTCTTAAAAAGGAGGATCTCCAATGAAAGAAAAAGAGATTCCGATTTGGCAGAAAGCGGCATTAACGCTTTCTGAAGCGGCAGAGTATTCCGGCATTGGTATTAACAAGTTAAGAAAAATATCCAATAAGGATGACTGTCCGTTCGTTTTGTTCATTGGGACAAAGAGACTCATAAAGCGCAAAAAGCTTGATGAGTATATCGACAAGTCCTATTCGATATAAGATTTATCAATCCTGTCAGCATTGTCTTGAAAAAATGAAGAACATGTGCTATAATATAGGTACTATCATAGTACTTTTCAATGCTGACAGGTATTGAAAGGAGCTAGATAAATATGAGTACAAAGAAAGGCAGAAGATTAGATAAAGACAGGGTTACCCTTCGCAAAGGAGAATCCCAAAGAGCTGACGGTATATATGATTACCGTTGGAGTACACCGGACGGCAAACGTCATGCTATTTACGCAAGTACGCTTGAGGAACTTCGTGAAAAAGAAGAGCAGATCATAATTGATAAGCGAGATGGCATAAAAACCGAGATTCGTTATGTTACAGTCAATGATGTGTTTGAATTGTGGTGTGATCTGAAAAGGGGACTGAAGGACAACACTTTTCAGAATTACAAATATATGTATAATATGTTTGTACGCCCCACGTTTGGCAAACTTCGTATTGCTTCAGTCAAAAAGTCTGATGTGAAACGCTTTTACAACAGAATGGCTGACGAAAAAATATTGAAGATTGCCACCATTGACAATGTGCATACGGTTCTGCATCAGGTCTTTAATTTGGCGGTGGATGATGGATATATCCGAATCAATCCAACCGACAATATGCTGAAGGAACTGAAACAGTCGCACAATTTTGAGGTTGAAAAGCGGAAAGCACTCACCGTTGCCGAGCAAAAGTTGTTTATTGATTTTATCAAAAATCATCCGACATACAATCATTGGTATCCCGTATTTGCTGTTATGCTTGGAACGGGTATGCGTGTAGGCGAGGTCGTGGGACTTCGTTGGTGCGATATTGATTTAGATGAAGGTATTATTGACGTAAATCATACGCTGGTGTATTATAATCACGGGGATAATAAAGGTTGTTCCTTTAGTGTAAACACACCGAAAACAAAAGCCGGTGAACGCACGATTCCGATGCTTGATGATGTTAAGAAGGCTTTTCTTATGGAAAAGGAAAATCAAGAGCTATCTGGAGTTAAGTGTAAGGCGATTGTAGACTGCTACACCGATTTTATTTTCGTTAATAGATACGGTGATGTGCAGCACCAAGGAACGCTCAACAAGGCGATACGCCGCATTATCCGTGATTGTAACGATGAGGTTCTGCTGAAAGGTGAAGAGAATCCGGTATTGCTGCCGCCCTTTAGTTGCCATAGCTTGAGACATACCTTTACAACAAGAGTTTGCGAGTCGGGTATCAATGTAAAGGTGATTCAGGATGTTTTGGGACACGCGGACATAAGCACGACGATGGACATATATTGCGACGTGACCAAGGATCTGAAACAAAGAGAGTTTACAAGCTTGGGCGATTATTTCAAGGACAAGCAAATTTAATCTACTACGCCAACTACGCCAATTACTACGCCAAAATGCCGTATAGATATGTAGAGCTGGGTAACTTTACGTGAGATAAAAGGCTGAAAGGGTATGTAATATGTAGGCATTTGTAGAACTGCAATGAGTTATGTAATATCAGGGCCAGAGGTTCCCACAATGAAGCCACTTGATTAAGAAAGTGCCGTAAAATAGCGGTATTACAGGGTTTTCAAGACCTTACAAAAACCGATTTACGACACATTTACGACAAATGAAAAAATGAAGACACCCTATGACCGTAAAAAGTCATAGGGTGTTTTTTCATCTTTTTATTAAACTGACCGACAAATTGGAATTTATCGAATTGATTGCATTATACCATAAATCATTCAAAATTTCAATATTTCCTGCAATCTTTATGAGTTATAACGATTCTTATAGAATCTTTATGTCTCTTTTTCTTTTATATAAGACTCTTTATAAATCTTCATAACTATATCTCCGACCAGACCTAATTTCTTCTCAATTTCTCGATGACTCATTCCCTTTTCCAGCATTTCTTTGATTTGAGGTAGCAGTGATAACATGTGTTGATATTGTCTTGGCATAGATAAACCCCCTGTCGTAGTTATTATCCTACAACAGGGGGTATTTTGTCTATTGTCCGTTTTTACTGGACCTATTCAAAGGCCATAGGGTGTTTTTTGTTTGCGGATTATTTGCGTCAATAGGTTTCGATAGCGGAGCAGATAAAGGCGGCGGTGCCGTCGGCGTGGCGGTCAATGTTGGCACAAAAGCGGTCGTCCGCCACGTACATCTGACCGAGGCCGAACAAAATCTCGTCGGTGCAGTGGTAATAATGAGTGGTAATATGTTCTTGCAGAGCCTTCACCAAAGCCTGAGCGGCGGCGGAATCGGGTGTAGCTCCCGTCTGCATACAGACGGCAAACTGCGCCATCAGCCCGTCCATTTGGGCGGTGCGGTTTGCCTCGTCTGCGGCGGTAGCAGAGGCGGTTTTCTCCTCATACTCCCGAAAGGCGGCGGTATCGCCCCATCGGGCGGCGGCCTCCTCTCGATACTGCTCGTAATCACGGTTATCAAAAGCGGTCATAACGTTTTCTCCTTTCGCGGCGCAATCCACGGCGGCAATCAGTCGCTCCAACCGTTCCTTTTTCAGGATGAGCAACTGCTTTTGCTCGGTCAACGCCTGTTCTTGATTATAATGCGGCGAGGACAGCAACTCTCCAATACGCTGTAACGGGAAATCCAGCTCACGATAAAAGAGAATCTCCTGCATACGCAGAAGGGATTGCTCGTCGTAATACCGATAACCGGTGGCGCTATCCACATAAGCGGGACGAAGCAAGCCGATCTCATCGTAATAGTGGAGGGTGCGCACACTGACACCCGTTATAGCGGCAAATTCTTTAATGCGTATCTTCAAGTCCATCACCTCACACAACACAGTGTACACCATAACGGTACGTGAGAGTCAATAGTTTTTTCCAATTTTCTAGCACAACACGTAAAAAACACAAATGCAACTCCTTTTTGTGACAGTTGACAAATATGCAATCTCCAAACTGTGAAAATGCAAAAAAATAATGCAAATTTAACAAAAACTATTGAAATTGCAACTTTACTATGCTATACTTTCTCTGTTGTAGCATCGCGTTAAAGCGATGCATCGCGTGAAGAGGTTAGAGGACGCTCTTCTCACCCTATACTAAAGGAGGTTTATCCCCCATGAAAAACGCAAAACGTATTCTCAGCATTCTGATGGCTTGCGCCATGCTGATGATGGTCATGCCCATGGCCGTCGCTGCTGAGGGCACCCAGGATAACCCCATCAACGCCAACGAGAAATGGTTCGGCTACGGCGTGGACTGCTATCTGCTCAACCCCACCATCGCCGCAGGCACCGCCGACGGCGTGTGGTACACCCTGACCGTGGAGCAGGAAGGTATCCTATATCTGGAGCACAAGTATAAGGACGTAGACTACACCATCACCCTCACCACGGACAACGGTCTCGTCTATGAGGGCGGCTCGGTGGACGGTGTGATCTACAACGGACCCATTATGACCCTGCCCGTGCAGGTGGGCGACGTGGCCACCATCCAGATCGTCACCAAGGACGCCGCCGCCGGCACCGTCTATGCGAATATGAACATTGTCACCGGTGATTCCGACAACCCCATCAAGGTTAAATCCAACGGCATCATGGTCTACGTGGGTGCCGGTGAGACCGTCTACTTCCAGGACGATACTCTCAATGCCGACTACGCCACCAAGGGCTTGTTGGTAGAAGGTAGCGTGGACGACACCGTCTTCTACGCCGTTACCATCAACAGCACCTCCGGTGCCGTAACCGCAAAGGCGTTTACGGATAGCGATGGAGACGGCATCATCGAGGCCAAGCTGGGCGGTAGCCTCGGCTCTGCCGGTGCGCCTCCCGTCAAGCCTGCCTGGGCCATCGAGAACAACTCCACCGATGGTATTGGCACCCTCTACGTCCTGACCATCGTGGACGATGCCCACGAGTGCGTCTATGACGACGACGCCGATATGGACTGCAACACCTGCGGTGCTGTGCGTGAACTGGCTCACGTCCACGAGTACGACCATGATTTCGACACGGTGTGCAACACCTGCGGCGAAGAGCGCGAGGTCAACATCAAGACGTGGTTCAATATGGCGGGCGCCTCCAAATCCGCGGACGTGGACGGCTTCGCCTTCAAATATAACGTGAAGGTGGCCGGCATGAAAGTCAAAGGCACCACCGCCATCTATGACAACGCCACCATCGAGGGCTTTAAGCTGATCGGTATGGGCGCTGTGATTTCCAATTCCAGCACCATTGCCCATCCCACTCTGGAAGACGTGGATGGCATTCACGTGGTGGACGTGCCCGCCGTCTATCTGTGCAACGTCTACAACGAGTATGAGGACACCGTTTCCTTCGCCATACGCGTGAAGGAGATCCCCGACGAGCACAAGGATGCCTTGATCCAGTTCTACGGCTATTTCATCGTGGAGATCGACGGCGTTCAGACCATCCTTTATGACAACGGCACCACCGGCGCCTACAACCAGTTCTGATTTCAGCCCCCATATAGAACGCCCCTCGGCTGAGGGGCGTTCTTTTTTGCGCAGAAAAGTGTTGAAAAGCCGCGAAAACTATGCTATGCTGAACTGGAACCTTCACTCCCACCAAAAAGGAGATTTCCAATATGAAAACTTGTTCTACCTGCGGCATGCATACGGAGGATCACGCCTCCTTTTGCCCCTGCTGCGGTGCGTCTTTTGTGGTGAGCCAGCCCACACCGCCGCCCACACCCATACCCACGGAGCCCTCACCGAAACCGGTGGCGTCCCCCGCGCTGCCCTTCTTTGAGGAAAAAGAGAAAAAGGGGGGGCACGCCCTGCCCATCGTCATCCTCTCGGTGTTGGCAACGGTAGCAGTGGGACTGAGCGCCCTATGGCTCACCGGTGGGCTGGAGGCCATGCTGAACAGAGACGCCACACCGGAGAAAGCCCACACGGAGGAGACAAAACAGCCCACCGTCCACCCCCTCCCTGCGGTGGCCGCCACCTACGGCGATGGGCAGGAATTGTCCACACAGCAATATTTGGCGTATTTATATTTGGAGTTTGAGAACATCTACTACAATATGTATGAATCCTTCGGAACAAACCCCTGGGAGCAGGAGTTCCCCTACGGCGATGACGGCGAAAAGCTGCTGCTTTCCGACTATATCGTCCGTGCTACGCAGGACAACATCAAGCGACAGATCGTGCTGCAACAGATGATGGAGGACTACGACATCGACTGGATCGCCGATGAGGAGGAGGAAATCGACCAGCTTCTGACCACGCTGAAAAAGGACACCTTTCTGGATGTGGGCTTTGACAACAATGCCTATGGCTACGCGCTGAAAAACGCCAACCTCAACGAGCGTTCCACTTTCTATGGCCTATACGGCAAGGGGGGTGCCCGTGCCGTAGACGAGCTGACGTTGCGCCAATATTTCGTCACCAATTATCTGTCCTATAAGATGATCAGCATTCCCCTGACCGATGCCGGCGGCCAAGTGTTGGACGTCAACAGCGAAGCCTACGAGGAAATCCTGGCCAAGATGTCCCACTATCAAACCCTGTGTCAGGAAAGCGGATTTGACGCCGTCTACGCCCTCCACACCGGCGAGGCCGCTGAACATGCCCGTGTGGACGTGGATGCCAGCCATATGGACCCGGCGTTGGCCCAAGCGGTGCGTGCCGTCCCCATCGGCGACACCGCCATCGTGGAGTTCACGGAAACCGCCACCCCCTATATTGCGCTGATTCAGCGGCTGGATATCTACGACACCAATGAATTGTTCGAAAATTCGGTGGAGGAGATTCTCTACACCACCTGCTATGAAGCCTTTGACAGCGAGGTGAGCGAGGCCGTGAAACGGCTGGCCATCGCCTTTGACGACAAGGTGGTTGCCGAAGGAAAGCCCGAAGAGTTTGCAATGATTCTGGAAAATCGGTAAGCAGGCAGGTCTGCGGCGTGTGCCGCAGACCTGCTTTTTTGCAATTCTTTGTGTATATATACAGGAATTTTGCATAAAAGTTGCAAAGTTCTGCAATTTTATGCAAATTATTTTCAAAAAGCACTTGACAAAATTCGTTAGGGTATATATAATAGGCTCTGTTGTGCAAGGCGGCAAGCCCTTTGCCGCATATTTATTCAAAATCATTCATATTTTCAAGGAGGCATTCCCATGAACAAAGAAAACATCAAAAAGGTAGTCCTCGCCTATTCCGGCGGTCTGGACACCTCCATCATCATCCCCTGGCTGAAAGAGAACTACAACAACTGTGAGGTCATCGCCGTGGCCGGTAACGTGGGTCAGGCCGACGAGCTGGAGGGCTTGGAGGAGAAAGCCATCAAGACCGGTGCCTCCAAGCTGATCGTGGCCGATCTGGTGGACGAGATGGTGGACGACGTGATCATCCCCTCCCTCAAGATGGGCGCCAAATACGAAACCTATCTGCTGGGCACCGCCTTTGCCCGCCCCATCATCGGCAAGCGACTGGCGGAGATCGCCATCGCCGAGGGCGCCGACGCCATCTGCCACGGCTGCACCGGCAAGGGCAACGACCAGGTGCGTTTCGAGCTGGCCATCAAGCGCTTTGCTCCCGACATGGCCATCATCGCCCCTTGGCGTGAGTGGGACATCAAGTCCCGCGACGAGGAGATCGACTATGCCGAGGCTCACAACGTGCCCCTGAAGATCAGCCGCGAGACCAACTATTCCAAGGATAAGAACCTGTGGCACCTCTCCCACGAGGGTCTGGATCTGGAGGATCCCGCCAACGAGCCCGACTATGACAAGCCCGGCTTCCTGGAGATGGGCATCTCCCCCTTCCAGGCTCCCGACGAGCCCACCTACGTCACCCTGGACTTTGAGGCAGGTGCTCCCGTTGCCATCAACGGCGAGAAGATGAAGGCTTCTGCCATCATCGCCGAGCTGAACAAGCTGGGCGGTGCCAACGGCATCGGCATCATCGACATCGTGGAGAACCGTCTGGTGGGCATGAAGGACCGTGGCGTCTATGAGACCCCCGGCGGCACCATCCTCTATTTCGCCCACGAGCAGCTGGAGATGCTGACTCTGGACAAGGACACCCTGCACTTAAAGCAGAAGTTGGCGGTGGACTTTGCCGACCTGATCTACAACGGCAAGTGGTTCTCCCCCATCCGTGAGGCTCTCTCCGCTTTCGCTGACGAGTCCAACAAGTACGTCACCGGCACCGTGAAGCTGAAACTCTATAAGGGCAACATCATCCCCGCCGGCATGACCTCCCCCTACACCCTGTATTCTGAAAATCTGGCTACCTTTGACGAGTCCGACTATGACCAGAAGGATTCTCAGGGCTTTATCAACCTGTGGGGTCTGCCCACCAAGGTGCAGGCTCTCCGTGAGCAGGGTAGACTGAAATAATGCTTTTTCTGTGAGATAGCGAGATTTTCTCGCTATCTCATTACCCATTTTATTGGAGTGTGATTTTATGGCTAAGATGTGGGCCGGTGTCACCGACGGCAACACCGCACAGATTGCAGACGATTTCAATTCTTCCATCCGCTTTGACAGCCGGATGTATCGCCAGGACATCACCGGCAGCATGGCCCACGCCGCCATGCTGGGCGCTCGGGGCATCATCACCGAGGCCGAAGCCGGTGCGCTGATCGATGGCTTGCAGGGAATTTTGGATGATCTGGACAGCGGCAAGCTGGCATTCGATATGACCTGCGAGGACATCCACATGTTTGTGGAGCAGGTGCTCACCCAGCGACTGGGAGACGTGGGCAAAAAGCTGCACACCGCCCGCAGCCGCAACGATCAGGTGGCGCTGGACCTGCGCCTGTATCTGGCGGAGAAAAACGGGGACATGGCCGCTTTGGTGAAAGACTTGATTGCCGCCGTCACCGACAAGGCGGAGCAGTACAAGGACACCATCATGCCCGGCTATACCCACCTGCAGAGAGCCCAGCCCATCACCTTTGGCCACCATCTGATGGCCTATGCGATGATGCTGCTCCGCGACTTAGAGCGGCTGGCGGATTGCCAAAAACGCACCCTCGTCTCCCCCATCGGCTGCTGTGCTCTGGCGGGCACCACCTATGACACCGACCGCCGCTTCGAGGCGGACAAGCTGGGGATGCACGACATCTGCCGCAACAGCTTAGACGGCGTATCCGACCGCGACTTTGCGGTGGAGCTGTTGAGCGCATTATCCATCCTGATGATGCATCTCTCCCGCTTCTCGGAGGAGATCATCCTGTGGAGCAGTTGGGAATTTAAGTTTGTGCAGCTCTCCGATGCCTACACCACCGGCTCCTCCATCATGCCCCAAAAGAAGAACCCCGATATGGCCGAGCTGGTGCGGGGCAAGACCGGTCGCGTCTACGGCGATCTGATGGCACTGCTCACCACGCTGAAAGGATTGCCCTTGGCCTACAACAAGGATATGCAGGAGGACAAGGAGGCCATCTTTGACGCGGTGGACACCGTGGAAATGTGCCTCAAGGTGTTTGTGGGCATGGTAGAAACCCTCACCGCCATCCCCGAAAATATGAAAAAAGCCGCTGGGGAGGGCTTTATCAATGCCACCGACCTGGCAGACTGGATGGTGAAGCAGGGGCTGCCCTTCCGCAGTGCCTATAAGATCGCCGGTCAGCTGGTAGCCCGCTGTATGGCGGAAGGCAAAGTGCTGGAAGACCTGCCGCTGAGCGTATACCGCGAATACAGCGACCTCTTCACCGAGGACGTGTACCACGCCATCGATTTGGCGACCTGCGTCGCCACCCGCATCAGCGAGGGCGGCACCTCGGTGGCCTCGGTTGAGGCACAAATCTCCTATGTGAAGGAGCAATTGGCATGACGAAGATTTTTATTGACGGCAGTGCCGGCACCACCGGCCTGCGCATCCGCGAGAGGTTGGCAAAGCGGGAAGGGCTGGACATTCTCACCCTGCCGGAGGAACTGCGTAAGGACGTGGAGGCACGTCGGGTGGCGCTCAACTCGGCCGACATCGCCTTTCTCTGTCTGCCGGACGCCGCCGCCATCGAGGCGGTGGGGCTGGTGGACAACGACCACACCGCCATCATCGACACCTCCACCGCCCACCGCACCGCCGACGGCTGGACCTACGGCTTCCCCGAAATCGTTGGTGTGGACGCGGTGGCAAAATCCAAGCGGATCGCCAACCCCGGCTGTCACGCCAGCGGCTTTGTGGCGCTGGTGGCGCCGCTGGTGAAGGCGGGGGTGTTGGACGCCGACGCCAAGCTGACCTGCTTCTCCCTTACCGGCTATTCCGGCGGCGGCAAGCCCATGATCGCCGCCTATGAAGCCCCCAACCGCGACTTTTTGCTGGGGGCTCCCCGTCAATACGGGCTGACCCAGAGCCACAAGCACCTGCCCGAAATGGCGGCGGTGTGCGGCCTCAATCACCCCCCTGTCTTCTGCCCCATCGTGGGCGATTTTTACAGCGGCATGGAGGTGACGGTGATGCTCCACGGCAGTGACCTCAAGGGCAGCGTGGAGGACGTGAAAGCCGCCTACCGCAAAACCTACGTGGGCACCATGGTGAAGCTGTGTGTGGAAGCCGACGAAAGCGGATTTCTCTCGGCGGCAGCCATGAGCGGGCGGGACGATATGGAGATCACCGTAAACGGCAACGCCGACCGCCTCATCCTCACCGCCCGCTTTGATAATCTGGGCAAGGGTGCCTCCGGCGCCGCCATCCAAAACATGAATATCCTGCTCGGGGTGAACCCCACCACCGGGCTTGTAGTTTGAGAGGTTTCTCTATGATAAAACTGATTGACGGCGGTGTCTGTGCCGCCGAAGGCTTTTTGGCCGGCGGAATCCATTGCGGCATCCGCAAAAATCGCACCAAAAGGGATTTGGCCCTAATCGTCAGCCGTGTGCCGGCCTCTGCCGCCGCGGTATACACCACCAACCTGGTGAAGGGTGCGCCCCTCACCGTTACCAAAGAGCACATTGCCGACGGTGTGGCCCAAGCCATTATCTGCAACAGCGGCAACGCCAACACCTGCAACGCCGACGGCATCCAGGTGGCGGAAAACATGAGCCGGCTGTTGGCGGAGGTGATGCACATTGACCACAAAAACGTGGTGGTGGCCTCCACCGGCGTCATCGGTCAGCCCTTGGACATCACCCCCATCGCCAAAGGCATCCCCGCGCTGTTGGCCAGTCTGGATGAGCACGACTGCTCCGCCGCCGCCGAGGGCATCATGACCACCGACACCGTCAAAAAAGAGGTGGCGGTGGAATTCACCGTGGGCGGCAAGACCTGCCGCATGGGCGGCATCGCCAAGGGCAGCGGTATGATCCACCCCAACATGGCCACCATGCTGGTGTTCATCACCACCGACTGCGCCATCAGCCCCCAGATGTTGCAGAAAGCGCTGTCCGCCGATATCAAGGACAGCTTCAATATGGTCAGCGTGGACGGCGACACCTCCACCAACGACATGGTGACGGTGTTAGCCAACGGCATGGCCGGCAACGAGAAGATCACCGCCGAGGGTACGGATTTTGACACCTTTATGCAGGCGCTGAACACCGTGACGATGGCGCTGTGCCGCATGATCGCCGCCGACGGCGAGGGCGCCACCAAGCTGTTGGAATGTGTGGTTGAGGGAGCGGCAGACACCGCCACCGCCAAGACGGTAGCCAAAAGCGTCATCTGCTCCAGCCTGCTGAAAGCCGCCATGTTCGGCGCCGACGCCAACTGGGGTCGGGTGCTGTGCGCCATCGGCTACAGCGGGGCGGCGGTGGACGTGAACAAGGTGGACGTGGCGTTCCACTCCGCTAAGGGCACCATCGTGGTGTGCGAAAACGGTGCCGGCGTGGACTTCTCCGAGGAGATCGCCAAGGAGATCCTGCTGGAAAAGGAGATCGACATCCTCATTTCTCTTCACAGCGGCGATGCCTCCGCCACCGCCTGGGGTTGCGACCTGACCTACGACTATGTAAAAATCAACGGTGACTACCGTACATAAAGCGAGTGAAGACAATGAACAACAATCATTTTTCCAATGCCCAACGGGCACAAGTGCTGACCGAGGCTCTGCCCTATATCAAGCAGTATAACGGCAAGATCGTGGTCATCAAATACGGCGGTAACGCCATGATCAACGAGGAGCTGAAACAACAGGTGATGGAGGACATCGCCCTGCTGTGGCTCATCGGTGTGAAGGTGGTGTTGGTCCACGGCGGTGGCCCCGAGATCAACGAAGTGATGCAAAAATTCGGCAAAGAGGCTGTGTTTGTGGACGGTCTGCGTGTCACCGACAAGGAGACGGTGGACATCGTGCAGATGGTGCTGGCCGGTAAAGTAAACAAATCCTTGGTGACCCTCTTACAGAAAAAGGGCGGTCACGCCGTGGGTCTGTCCGGTATGGACGGCGGCCTCATCGAGGCCAAGGTGAAGGACGAGCGCCTGGGCTACGTGGGACAGATCGTAAAGATCCGTCCCCAACCCATCACCGACCTGCTGGAAAAGAACTACATCCCCGTCATCTCCACCGTGGCCAGCGACCACGACGGCAACAGCTATAACATCAACGGTGACACCGCCGCCGCCTATATCGCCGGTGCGCTGGGGGCGGAGCGTCTGATCATGATGACCGACATTGCGGGCATTCTCCGCGATAAGGACGACCCTGACACCCTCATCCCCGAGCTGACCATCTCTCAGGCTAAGGCGCTGTACGAGGAGGGCGTCATCTCCGGTGGCATGATCCCCAAGGTGGACTGCTGCATTGAAGCCATCCACAAGGGCGTGAAAAACGTCATCATCATGGACGGTCGCGTGCCCCACTCCATTCTGATGGAGATCCTCACCGACGAAGGTGCAGGCACCATGGTGACGGGGGATTAAGGTATGAGCATTACAGAGATTGATAAGCAATACGTGGCGGGCACCTATAACCGCTTCCCCGTGGAAATCGTGCGGGGCAAGGGCAGTGAGTGTTTCGACGCCGACGGCAAGCGCTACATCGATATGGGCAGCGGTATCGGGGTCACCGCCTTCGGCTATGCCGACGAGCAGTGGCAGGCGGCGGTCACCGCCCAGCTTTCGGCGGTGCAACACACCTCCAACCTCTACTACACCGAGCCCTGCGCCAAGCTGGCGGAGCACCTGTGCACCCGCACAGGGCTAAGCAAGGTGTTCTTCGCCAACTCCGGCGCAGAGGCCAACGAATGCGCCATTAAGGTGGCCCGCAAGTACGCCACCGACAACAAGGGCGAGGACTATCACGTGATTCTCACCTTGCAAAATAGTTTTCACGGTCGTACGCTGACCACCCTGGCGGCCACAGGTCAGGATCATTTCCACAAACTGTTTCAGCCGCTGACCCCCGGTTTTGTCACCATCCCCGCCAATGATGTTGCCGCTTTGGAGACCGCTGTGGCGGAGCATAAAGTGGCCGGTATTCTCTTTGAGTGCGTGCAGGGCGAAGGCGGCGTGTTGCCGCTGGATGCCGACTACGTCAAGGCGATGGCGGACATCTGCGCCCGCGAGGATATCCTGCTGATGGCGGACGAGGTGCAGACCGGCAACGGTCGCACCGGCACCCTGTATGCCTATGAGCAGTTCGGCATCACCCCCGACGTGGTGACCACCGCTAAGGGATTGGGTGGCGGCCTGCCCATCGGTGCGTGTATGATGAGCGAGAAATGCGAGGGTGTCTTAGGCTACGGCGACCACGGCTCCACCTATGGTGGCAACCCCGTGTGCTGTGCCGGGGCGCTGAACGTCATCAGCCGCATTGACGACACCTTGCTGGCTGAGGTCAAGCAAAAGAGCGCTTACGTGTTTGACCGTCTGTCCAAAGCGGAGGGCGTCAAGTCGGTCAGCGGCATGGGACTGATGATCGGTGTGGAGTGCGAAAAGCCTGTGGGCGAGGTGCTGACCGCCTGCCGTGAGCACGGCGTACTGGCTCTCTCCGCCAAGACGAAGCTCCGTCTGCTGCCACCGCTGAACATCCCCATGGAACTACTAACCGAGGCCGTCGACGTGATTATGGAGGCGTTGAAATGATTTCTTTACAGCAAAAACACTTTTTGAAACTGTTGGATTTTTCGCCGGAGGAGATTGGAGGCTTAATTGACCTCGCCGCCGAGTTTAAGGCGAAGAAAAAGGCGGGGATTCCCCACCGCCTGTACGAGGGCAAGAACATTGCCCTGATTTTTGAGAAGACTTCCACCCGTACCCGTTGCGCCTTTGAGGTGGCGGGGGCAGATTTGGGTATGCATCCCGTGTATCTCGATCCCTCGGGAAGCCAGATCGGCAAAAAGGAGTCCATCGCTGACACCGCCCGCGTGCTGGGCCGTATGTTTGACGGCATCGAGTACCGCGGCTACGGTCAGGAGATCGTGGAGGAGCTGGCGCACTACGCCGGCGTGCCGGTGTGGAACGGTCTGACCAACGAGTTCCACCCCACCCAGATCCTGGCCGACTTCCTCACCATCCGTGAGCATTTTGGCAGCCTAAAAGGTATTAAATTGGTATATATGGGGGATGCCCGCTACAATATGGGTAACTCCCTGATGGTGGGCTGTGCCAAGATGGGCATGCACTTTGTAGCCTGTGCGCCCAAGGCCTATTTCCCCAACGCAGAGCTGGTAGCCGAGTGTGAGGCCATCGCCGCCGAGACCGGGGCTGTGCTGGAATTCATCGAGGATCCCATCGAAGCCACCAAGGGGGCTCACGTGCTGTACACCGACGTGTGGGTGTCCATGGGTGAGCCGGATGCGGTGTGGCAGGAGCGTGTCGAGCAGCTCTCCCCCTATCGCATCACCCAGGCGCTGATGGACAACGCCGGTGAGCAGGCGGTGTTTATGCACTGTCTGCCCGCCTTCCACGACCTGAAGACCACCGTGGGTAAGCAGATCTATGACAAGTTCGGCATCGACTGCATGGAGGTCACCGACGAGGTGTTTGAGAGCGAGCGCTCCATCGTTTTTGACGAGGCGGAGAACCGCATGCACACCATCAAAGCGGTGATGGCGGCTACGTTGGCTGTGGAATAAGGATGTAAAAAGCCGAGGCGATTGCCTCGGCTTTTTTGTTGCGGCACGGCAAACCCGTTCCGTACAGAGCAATTTAGAATAGTATGGGGAGGAATCCCCCCTGTCGCCGATATTCACCTACGGTGAAGTCCGGCGACATCCCCCCTTTAGGCAAGGGGGGCTTTGTCTCAACACAAGTTGGCGATAAAATAAAAGCCGAGGCGATTGCCTCTGCTTTTTGTTTAGCCAATGTCGGTGATGCCGTATTTTTCGATCATCGCTTGGTGTTCCTTATAGGTTTTGGAGAAATAGGTGATGCCGGTCTTATAATCCGTGGCGAAATAATAGCACTGCTTGATGGCGGCGTCCTCAGAGGGGGTCAGCGCCGCCGTCAGGGCGTCCAAGCCGGGGTTGTTGATAGCGCCAATCGGCAGGCCCTCGCGGTAATAGGTGTTGTAGGCCTGTTCAAGAGCGTCGGCGTCGTGGTCGCCGTTTGCCAGCAGAAAATTGGCGTAATCCCGGGTGGAGCAGAGCTGCAATTTGGTAAAGCCGGAGTTGGGGGCTAAGCGGTTGTGGAGCACACGGGACACCTTTTTCATATTCTCCTTGGTGTCTGCTTCGCCCTGGATCATGGAGGCGAAAATCACCGCCTCGTCCAGCGTCCAGCCCTGTGCCTCAATCTGCGGCAAGAGGTCTTGGGTACGCTTTTGGAAATTGGCAAGCATCCGATTGACCACCGTGGAAGCCCTGCTATCTATATAAAACTCATAGGTGTCGGGGAACAAATATCCCTCCAAACGATAGATGCGGTTGGCGTCGTCGGGGAGGTTTTTAAGAAAAGCGTAGTCGTAATCCACGGTTTGCACCGCATTGATAAAATCGGCGGCGGAGCAGACCTTGTTCTGCTCCAACACCTGCGCCATCTCGGGGATGGTCAGCCCCTCGCGGAGGGTCACCCACACCGTGTCGGCGGAGAGATCCTCCTCTTCCTCCACATAGGGTTCGAGGGGCTTTTTGGCGGGCTTTTGTTCTTCCTTGCCGCAAGCGCAAAGCCCCAACAACAGGCACAAAACCAAGCACCAAATTCCCATGCGTTTCATCGGGCATCCCCTCCTTTCCACCCGTAAATTTTAGCACATTTTCGCTTATCTTGTCAATATATGCGGCAGAGCCACAAAGTATACGCCGAAGAAAAAATTTTTCCTATTGACAAATATTGCAGTCCGTGGTATTATACATTTAACAGTTAAGTTAATTGTTAAATATTAGAAAGTGAGGTGCGGTATGGGACTGCAAAAAACCATGAAAGCATTGTCGGATCCCGTGCGAAGAGAGATACTCAACCTATTGAAAGACGGTCGAAAATCCGCAGGAGAGATTGCAAGCCATTTCGACATCACCGATGCGGCAATTTCCCGCCACCTGTCGGTACTCAAAGAGGCGGGTCTGATTCGGGATGCCCGCGAGGGAAAATTCATCTTTTACGACCTCAACGCCTCGGTGTTGGAGGAGATTCTGCTGTGGATCAGCGACCTGAAAGGAGAGAATGAGAATGCGTGACTATTTGAAGAAAAACAAGTGGCGGATGGTGAGCACCTCGGTGATCATCCTGCTCCCCATTTTGGGTGGTCTGCTGTTGTGGAACAAACTGCCCGACAAGATTCCCTATCATTGGGGCGTCAACGGCGAGGTGGACGGTTGGGCATCCAAACCCACGGCGGTGTTTTTACTGCCCCTCTTTATGCTGGCGATGCAGTGGTTTTGCATCCTGTGTACCGGTCTGGACCCCAAAGCGAAAAACGTCACCACCACCAAGATGATGGGTATCGTGCTGTGGATCATCCCCATGCTCAACCTATTCCTACACGTGATGGTGTATCTGGCGGCCTTGGGACGCGAGGTAAGCATGGAGGTGATGATGCCGCTGGTTATGGGCGTGCTGTTCATAGTCATCGGCAACTATCTGCCCAAGTGCAAGCAGAGCTATACTATGGGTATCAAACTCCCCTGGACACTGAGCGACGAAGAAAACTGGAACAAAACCCATCGCTTGGCAGGTAAACTGTGGGTGGCCGGCGGTCTGCTGACCATGGCGTGCGCGCTGCTCTCCGGTGTGTGGGCCTTCATCGTGATGATGAGCATTCTGGTGGTGATGTGCGCGGTGCCCACCGTATATTCCTATCGGTATTACAAAAAGCATAAGAAAGAGGAATAAAAACCGTCGCCACCTTCGGTGGCGCGGGCGGTCGAGGACGCCCGCCCCTACAATGTGAACCAACCATAGGGTGAGCAGTCAAACCCGAACTCCGTTTTGAAAAGGCGGATTTTCGCTCATCCTTTGTTAAAATACTCGCGAATACATACAGTATTCGCTGCGTTTTTGCCGCGGCTGAACAAAAATCTGCTCTTTTCAAAATCTCCG
>JAFQGI010000023.1 GCA_017415515.1 Clostridia bacterium
CCAACGCTGCCGCCGTGGGCTCGTTGATGATACGCTTTACCTCCAAGCCGGCGATCTTACCGGCATCCTTGGTGGCCTGACGCTGCGCATCGGTGAAGTAGGCGGGAACGGTGATGACCGCCTCGGAGACGGTGTCGCCCAGATACGCCTCGGCATCCGCCTTCAGCTTAGCCAGGATCATAGCGGAGATCTCCTGAGGATTGTATTCCTTGCCGTCGATGGACACCTTACGGTTGGTGCCCATGTCGCGCTTGATGGAAGCGACGGTGCGGTCGGGAGCAGACACAGCCTGCTGCTTTGCCACGCGGCCGACAATACGCTCGCCGTCCTTCTTAAATGCCACCACAGAGGGGGTGGTGCGGGCACCCTCCGCGTTGGGGATGACGACGGCCTCGCCGCCCTCGATCACTGCCACGCAGGAGTTGGTCGTACCTAAATCAATACCGATAATCTTTGCCATAATAACTACCTCCAATTAAGATAAATGTTGTTTGTTTTCTATCTAAAAGGTTTCCCTTATTAGCCTCAGTTGGCTACCTTGACCATAGCGGGGCGCAGGACTTTGTCGCCCAGTTTGTAGCCCTTTTGGAAGACGGCGGTGACCGTCTCCTCCTCTACCCCATCGGCATCCTCACGCATCACGGCGTTGTGGACGTTGGGGTCGAAAGGCTCGCCCTCCACGCCGACAGGCTCCAGACCCATCTTGCCGAGGGTGTCCATAAACTGACGCAGCACCATATCCACGCCGGTCTTGTAATCCGCGCCGTCGGGGGCGGCGATCGCCTTTTCCATATTGTCGATGCTTACGAGCAGCTCGGTGAGCAGCTCCGCCTTAGTGAACAGGCCGATCTGCAACTTCTCCTGCTCGGTGCGGCGCTTATAATTGGCGTATTCCGCCAGCATACGCTGGTACTGGTCGGTGAGAGCGGTCAATTCTTCCTCTTTGGCCGCCAGTTTCTTTTCCAACTCAGCGGTCTTGCCGCCCTTTTTGGGCTTTTTCTCCTCTGCGACAGGGGGTTCAACGGTTTCTGCCGTTTCGGGAGTGGTCATCTTTTCGTTATCCATTGTGAATCTCCTTTGGTAACCGCTGATGAAAGCGGTTTGTGATTATCGGTGAGACGGTTTTTCGCCAAGGAAGGCCAAAAGCGCAGGTAATACTGTATGTATTACTGAGCATTTTGGGCGATGTTGGCGGAAAAGCAGCCACCGAGAATTACGAACAAGATTGAATCAGTGGTTACTTTTTAACCGAAGTCTAAGGCTTCGGTGTCGTCAAACAATTCGCTCATCATCCTGCCCAAGTGGGCGGCAAAATATTCCAGCCGCGGGATGAGGGTGACGTAATCCTGACGAATGGGGCCGATGACGCCGATGGTGCCCTGCCCCCGCTTGCCCAGCGCATAGGGTGCCAAAATCACAGCGCTGCCCGCCAACAACGGGGCGTTGTCGCTGCCCAAAATCACCCTGGTCCCCTGTGCCGATCCATTGGTCAGCAGGTCGGACACGTTCTGGCGATCCGACAGGTGGTGTGCCAGCGCACGACCGGTGGGATAATCCGGCTGGCGCAACAGATTCATTTGGCCCGCCACCGTCACGCGGGAGGAGGCGCACTCCAACGCCAGCTCGTAAAAAGCGGAAAGGATGGGCGCCACCGCCAAACCCGCCTCGCCCAAATCGATCAGAATGGTCTGCATCGCCTCCACCGTCACGGCGGTGAGGGGGCCGCCGAGGAAACGGCGGGAAAGATACTCGGACAAGGCCACCACAAACTTGGTGGGGATGTCACGCTGACAGCGGCACATCCGGGTGCGCATAAAGCCGTTATCCTGCACCAGCAGGACGCCCATATTGCGGGGGGACATCTGCATCACGTCGATGCGGCTGATGCTGGCACCCACGTGGGCGGGACGGCAGGCCACCGCACACAGCCCCGTCAGGTCAGCCAACACACGGCAGGCCTCCTCCTGCATACGGGCGGCGTCACCCGACACCGCAGACAAGGCAGATTTGATATCCACCTTTTCCTGCAACGTAAGGGGACGGCGGTCCATCATCTCCTCCACATACCAGCGCAGAGCCGCCGGGGTGGGCAAACGACCTGCCGAGGTGTGGGGCTGAGCCAGATAGCCGGCGGCGGTGAGCACCGCCATATCGTTACGGATGGTGGCGGAGGACACGCAGTTGCCCAGCATATCGGCCAACGCCTTAGAGCCCACCGGCTCACCGGTTTGGATGTAGCTCTCCACAATCGCCGCCAAAATGCGACCTTTGCGAAAATCCAGTTGCATAGCCTCTCACCTCCGTTAGCACTCTGCATCTTGTTGCGTTAGCACTCTCACTAATTGAGTGCTAACCTTATTGTAGCAGGCATTTTTCAAACTGTCAATAGGTAATTGTGAATTCTTTGTAAATCTGTTGATTTTTTCGCTTTTTTACCATCTTTATTTTACACCGAAAGCGGCAACACTATGCAAGAAAGGAGGCGGTGCGCTGTGGAAGGTGTGCGGATCCGCGACTTTGATTTCAACAAGCTGATGGACTTTGCCGCCAACGCGAAGGGAAGCGTGTTTCTCAAAACCGACGAGGGAGACGTGCTCAACCTGCGCAGCCAACTGACAGGGCTGTTGGTGCTGTCGGGGGCGTTGGAGCAGGGCCTCATTCGGGAGGCCACGATCGTATGCGGCGACAAAGAGGACGAATCCCGCTTGTTTCGACAAAATCTATATAGGTAATAAAAAAGACCGAGGTTGTTATGCGAACAACCTCGGTCTTTTTGCTTATTCAGATTTTACCACGGAACGATGGGGGTATCAACGGTGGGGTCGTCAACCACAGGCTCATCCACAGAGGGACCCTGGCTGACATAAATGACGATGGTGGTGCCGATGGCCTGCTGGGTGCCGGCCTGATCCACGCTTTCCACCATGCCCTGCTCCAACAAAGACGACTCGGCGGGCTGGGACTGCACCACGAAGCCTAACAATTCCAATGCCGTCTTGACCTCTGTCTCAGAAGCACCTGCCAGATTCGGAACCGTTTTGGTGGGCTTTTTGGTGCTGACGTGCAATTCCACCGTGGAGTTAAAGGGGGCTTCGCTGCCGGCACCGGGGTGGACAGCACACACCAAGCCCTCATCCTGCGTCTTGTCGTTACTGCGATAAACAACCTCGACCGTAAAGCCCATATATTCCAAGAAAAATTTGGCGTTTGCCTCTTTCCAGCCAATCAGATTCGGAACAGAAACCGTAGTGCTGTCGTTGCCGGGGGTGCTGTTCACCACCACGTAGATGGGGTCACCTACCTCCTGCACGTCACCGGCAAGAGGATATTGCTTAACGATGGCGCCCACCGGCATGGTGCTGTCATGGACAAAACCAATCAGCTCCAAAGGCATACCGTTGGGAGCCTCATCCTGCTTCTCTTTATACTTCCAGCCCAATACGTCTGCAACCGCCGCTTCGCCCTCACCGGCAACGGGAGGGGTATCGGTTTGGGACGCCGTGGTGGAGGTATCCTTGCCGGAATCCATGGTGCCGCCGGATTTCTTGCCGCCGCCAAGGCCCTGCACGATCATCCACACGATGACACCCACCGCGATCAGCAGCAGCGCCAAGCTGATGATCAGCATAGCGATCAGGCCGCCGCGGCTGTTTTTCCTCGGCTCCTCCTCTTCATCCGTTTCGTCCGACTGGGCGATATCTGCCTGGGCCTCGGTCACCAGAGCCGACACCTGCGGATTCACCGACAGCTGGTCACGCAGCTGAGCCAAGCCGGCGGTGCGGCGCTCGGGAAGCACCTGCAGAGCGTTGAACAGCGCCACGCAAACGGGCTGGGTCAGCTCCTCTGCCACCTCGGCAGACATAAACAGATCGTCGGAATTCTTGGCACGGTTGTCGCCTGCGGGAGGCTCGGTGCCGGTGACGGTGCGGAAGATGGTGGCCGCCACGGCGTACACGTCCGCAGGCACGCCCACCTCTTCATCGGTGCAATACTGCTCGGGGGCAGCATAGCCGGTGTGAAGGTCGGGAGTCAGATCGGTGCCGGAGGTGTGAGCGGCGGCGATGGAGAAGTTACGCAAACGCGCCTTGCCGTCGCTGCCGATCAGAATGTTATCGGGACAAATGGCCAGATGGCAGATGCCCGCATCGCTGAGCTGGCTCAAACTGCTCAGCAGGGACATAAAGATGCTGCGCGCCTCCGGCCAGGGAATGCGGCCGCCGGACAGCTTGATCTTTTTGGTCAGAGTCATCCCCTGGCAATAGTCGGACACCGCATAGACCGTGCCGTTTTCTTCAAAAATGTCATACACGGGAACCACCGCAGGCAACTCACGCATACGCGCCAGAATGCGCATGGTGGTGCGGAAGCGGTCGGCGTATTCCTCAAACACCTTGTTGCAGCCGTCCAAAGGCTGCACGCCGCCGATGGTGTCGCGGCGACCAATAGCGGCGGGGAAAAATTCCTGAATGAAGCAAGGCTCCTTCATCTGACGGTCATAAGCCAGATACAGCAGGTGATCGGGGAACTCGCCCATCAGGCGGCCCACGATATAATGCCCCTGCAACGAAGCGGTCACCGGCAAGCAATGCTCGGGATTTCGATCCTTCGTGATGTCAAAACCACACACCTTGCACTCTAAGCTGTCCTCCGACAGCGGATTCATACAACCCATACATAATTTAGCCATAGTTAAGACCTCCTTAACCTAAAGATTGTCTGCGAATGATCTGACGAATGTCGTTGCCCACGCAAAACAGCGGCACAAACCCGCCGCTGATGCGGCTGGCGATTTGTTCACCGTACCGCTCCTGCATGGCGGAAATGCTCAGGTTGGTGCTCACCACCGTGGGGCGGCCCTCCAACAGACGAGCGTTGAGAATATTGTAAAGACAAGCGCGGGAGAAGGGGGTGTCAAACTCCATCCCCAAATCGTCCAGCACCAACAGGTCGCAGGAGATGAGCTGGTTCTCGCTGTCCCCCTGCTCGCGGCCGAAATGCTCCGCCTCCAAACGGCGGACGAGGGGCTGCACCGAGCCATACACCACCCCGAAGCCCTGCTCGGTGACGCCGCGGGCAATGGCGAGGCACAGGTGGGTCTTGCCCAGGCCGGTGGCACCCTGCAGCAACAAACTGTCGCTGTGGGGGGTGAAGGCAGCGGTGTAATCGCGGCAGTAATCAATGACCGTCTTCATCTGCTCACGCGGTGTAACTCCCCTCTTGGGATCTATCGTGCTGTTGTCGTAATAATCCAGCCGCATCGAGCCGAAATCCGTCAAGCGCATAGCCGACAGACCCGACAGGGTGTTGCAAGCCTCCTCCTGTAACAGGCGTCGGTAACAATCGCACATCACGCCGCCCACATAGCCGGTGTCACCGCACTTTGGGCAGGTGTAGCGTGGCTCAAAGTTATCAAAGGCACACCCGTTGGCGTGCAGGATGTCTGCCATCTCCCGTTGAAGCTGTAAATTCTTCTGCTGAATGCGTTCCACCTCGCCGTCGGCGTTGCCGGAGAGGATCGCGTGGGTCAGCTCGGGGATGGCAGCCGCCTTTTCCCGCTCGATCTCCCGCAGGCGAGGAATCTGCTCACACAAAACCTCCCGCAAGGCGGCGGCAGAGGTTTCGGCGTCACGGCGGCGCTTTTCCAACCGCCGTTTGGCGGCACGCACCACTTTTTCATCATAAGCCATGGAGAAAAGCACCTCCTTTTAGTTCTTCTTGTTGAATTTGGGGCGATATTTGAGCAGTTGCTCCTCAAACTCGCTGTCCAGACTGCTCTGCTCCGGGTTGGTGGAGGCAGGGCCTTTCTTTTTCGTTTTGGGGGCGGCGATGCGGTCGGGAGAGTGAATCCCCTCGGCGTGCCACCGCTCCAAAATCTTGTCCATATAAGCAACGGAGAACTTGTCGCAGTTTTCCAGCGTCAAGGTCTGGGCGTGCTGCAACATAACATCGCTGAAGCACCACACCGTCAGCCACTTGTGGGCCGTCTTAGCCTGGGTGGCGTTGAGGGGGCGAGGCAAGGCGAGAACCTTTTCCACCTTGTCGGCGCTCTTGCGGGTTTCGGTCAGGTCGCGGATTTTCTCGTCCACCTGTTCGGGGGTGATGATATCCTCATCCGCCCAGCCCAGCACCAAGCTCTCGATGTACCGCATACTGGCCTTGTCGATAGACACGGCATAGGCGGTGGCCATCAGCACCGAGGCCTGGGACAGACCGGCGGTGGTGATGAGATACAGGAGAGTGGCGTTGTCGCCGTGGTTTAAGGGGCGACCCAAACGCGCACTGACCTCCTGCAAGAAAGCGTTAAACTCTTTATGCTCCTGCTGGTAGGCCAGCACCTCTTTCCACAACGGTTTGACCGCCGCAGGGCGAGCCTGCTTGACAGGGGCAGGCTCGGCAGAAGCGGCAACCGCCGCGCCGTCACAGCGAAGAATTCCCTTCTCTACCCAATAGTTGAGGCATCCCACGCACTCCGGCTCGCTCATACCGAGAGCGGCGGCGCAGGAGGCGACATCAAAGTCGGTTCCACGGCGAGAGAACCATAAAAGCACCCGCAACTGCTCTGCACCGGCAGAAGATAGGCAATCCGCCACCTCACCGGGCAACACCAATAGGGTATTCAAGTCACCGTCATTCCATACATAGCGGGACACGGCTCTCCCTCCTTTCGACATAAGTTCCCATGCTAATATTATATAATAGCACAACTGTTTCACCAATTCAAGAGGGAGAGAAAATTTTCCGTTGACAACCAACAAGGATGGTGGTATAGTGTAGACACAACCGAACAGACAAAACAAGGGGTGCTGCTCCATTGAGAGTGGCTGAGAGGGCGAATGCCCAACCCTGAACCTGATCCGGATAATGCCGGCGGAGGGATGTTTTATCACAAAACACCGACAGTGTATGCTGTATCACCTCCGTCCATTTTGGGCGGAGGTTTTTTGTTTGTCCGATTGAATTTATAAAAAGGAGACAAACAAAATGCAAGCAAACAAACAACAAAAGATGCTCCGTCTGGTGGAAAGTGGTCTGATGCTGGCCATGGCCACGGTACTCAGCTTTGTAAAAGTACTGGATCTGCCCTATGGCGGAAGCATCACCGCCTTCTCCGCCCTGCCCATCCTGCTGGTGGCCTATCGCCATGGTCTGTGGCAGGGTCTGCTCACCGCCTTTGCCCATGCTCTGATCCAGTTGATGTTGGGCACCAGCGTCTTTTCTTACGGCTTCACCATCCAAGCGGTGATCGCCATCGTCATGCTGGATTACATCCTCGCCTTCACCGTGCTGGGCTTGGGCGGCCTCTTCCGCCGCAAGTGCGACAGCCAAGGCACAGCCTTGGTGCTGGGCACCCTGCTGACCGGTGCCCTGCGCTACACCCTGCACACCATTGCCGGCTGCACCGTGTGGGCAGGTCTCTCCATCCCCGACAGTGCGGCACTGGTTTATTCGCTGGCCTACAACGCCACCTATATGATCCCCGAAACCATCGTCACCGCTTTGGGCGCCTGGTATCTTTCCAAGGCGGTGGATCTGCGGGAGGAAATGCCCACCCGTGCTAAGCAGGTGGCGAAAAGCGGCAGCTTTGCCCTGTCCCTCATCGGCAAGGCGGCTCTGCTGACCGCCGCCGTATGGGACGTGGTGGAGATCTTCCGCCCCCTGCAAGACGCCGACACGGGCGATTTCGTCATCACCAATCTGGCGTTGGTGAACTGGGGCTTGGTAGGCATCGTCACCGCCGCAGGCGTGGCAATATGGGGCGTGTGTGCGCTGTTGGGGAAAAAGAGAAAATAAATACGGGCAGTCGAGGACGCCCGCCCCTACGCTCTCTGTTTTAGACGTAACTATAAAAACCGCTGTCCATCTGTGGGGACAGCGGTTTTTCATTTCATATATTCTCGCCAATCGCGGTGGGGATCGAAGAAAACGCCCTCGTGATAGGTGGGCTCTTGACGCGGGGTGAGATAATCGCCGTAGGCGGTGGTGAGAATGGTGTCAAAGCCCACGGGGATCGGAATGCGCGTGCGTTCAAACGGCCACCACACCGCCCCCGCAAAGGCGGTGGCAGGCATCACCCAACGATCCGACTGCGGATCAAAGCTGAGGAGTGCCACCCGCTTTGTGTTGGAAAAGCGGCGGCACTCCTGCTCCATTTTTCGATAGATCCACCGATACGAAAGCGGGGACAGCAGGTGGTGAAGCGCCGTTTTGAGTGGGGTCTTGTGAGGGCTGCCGGGGTAGCGCACGGTGGCGGCCAGCCATTTGTTAAAGCGGGCCAGTCGGCGGCGCTGAGCAGTCTGCTCCGTCGGGTCATCGGGGACAAAATCCAGCGGAAAAACGTCGATAAAGATGCCCTGATGGAAGCGATAGTGCCCCCGCTCCCCCGCCAAGATGGCGGTGGTGCCGTCCAGACGAAGCTGGGCGTGGCCACGGCTGTAACCCACGTCGTTATACGCCGTTTGCAGAAAAAAAGGAGCGGCAAAATCCGCCGAAAGCGTCAGCAGACGGTCGTAATCCTTGCGGAACATAAACAGGTCGATGTCGTCGTCCCACGGAATGTAGCCACCGTGACGGACGGCTCCCAAAAGAGTACCGCCACCGGCAAAATAGGTCAGCCCACGGCGGCGGCAAACCTCGTCAAAGGCGGCCAGCAGCCGCAGCTGTGCCGCCCATACCTCATTCATCCATCGTCACCGCCTTTTCGCAAATTTTTCCACACATGCCACACAGGGTCGCGAAACAGGGCGAGCAACACCCCATACACCACCACCCCCACCGCCGTCTGCGCCAGCACCGCCAAAAAAGTGGGCGGCATTCCCCACCCCACACCCCACGCCGCGGCGAACACCGCCACACCGTAGAGAGCATAGCGTCCCGCCACCCGCAAAAGGCTCCACGCCGGCAAAAAGGGATGGGTGAACCGCAGGTAGAGAGCGGAAACGGTTAGCTCCGCCACCACCGAGGCCGCCACAGCCCCATAGCCGCCGAAGCGGGGAATCAGCAACAAATTCAGCAACACGTTCACCCCTGCGCCGGCGAGGATGGCGCGGTTGCTCAGACGCCGATAGCCGCCGGGGGTGAGGTACAGACTGCCCAGCACGTTGCTGGTGCCGATGATAAACAGAAGCGGGGCAAACAGCGTCAGCATTCCGCCCGCTTCGGCAAAATCCGCCCCGAAAAAGGACACCGCAAAGCCATAGCCGCAGGCCATCAGCCCGCCGCACAGCGGAAAGGCCAATGCGCACATAAAGCGGTAGGTGTCCAACAGATGGGTGCGCACCTCCTCCTCCCGCTTTTGCCCGAACAAATAGGAAGTGCGTACCCCCACCACCACGTTGAGCGATGTGAGCAACGCCAGCAGCAGGCGGATGATCTTGTGGGCGCTTTCGTAATAGCCGTTTTGCGCCATGTCGCGGGTGATAACGCCCAGCATGGTCTTGTCCAGCACGGTGTACACCGAGGTGGCGATAGCGGGGACAAAATACACCAACGATGGGCGCAGATGAGCAAGAAAACGACCGCTTTGCGCCTTGCCGACCAACCCCCGCACATAAGGCCACAGCAGAAGATTGGACAGCAGGGTGGTGCCCGTCTGGATGAGGGCGTATACCGCCACGTCCCCCTCGTCCCGCACCAAGGCAAACACCAGCACCACCCCCAGCACCTTCACCGCCAAATGGCGGAGCATCAGGGTGCCGAAGTGCTCCAACGCCTGAAAAAACCAGGTGAGGTCCAGGCTGGTGGCGAGAATGAGCAGACTCATCGCCCCATACACCCGCCCATCCTCCGCCCACAGGCAAAGCAGAGCGTACACCGCCCCCGTCAGCAGAGTGGTGACGAAGCGCAGCCGCGTCAGCTCCCAAAACAAGCGGGAGACGGCGACGGGATCGTCCCGCACGCGGGACACCTCCCGCAGGCCGTAGGCGCTGAGCCCCAAGGCGGCAAACAGCGAAAACACCGTGGCCACCGACAGCACGTAGCTGTACGTGCCCACCCCATCCGAACCAAGCACCCGCGCCACATAGGGAGCGGTGACCAGCGGAGCGAGCATGGACACCAACTGAATGACCACGGTATAGAGATAGTTTTTACGCAGATTGGGGACGGTCACGGCACGACCTCCCTCCCCACCGACAGGAACAGAGCAATCAGCACCAGAGTGAGAAAATGATAGGTGATGTTGCCGCTGAACAGCAGGCCGGCATAGATGAGGGCAAAAGCCACCCAACGGCGGCGATCGCCGCGGCTGCGGCGAATCGCCCCCACCGCAGGAAGCCAATACAGCGTGGAAAGATACAGCCCACCCTGGGCCAAAATCACCGCCGCGCCCATGCTCAGACCGTTGTTATAGCGGTCGGGATAAGAGAAAAAGGGGATGACGGAGGCATCGTTCCAATACCCCGTGCCGAACAGCGGCGCGGTGGTAAAGGCGCGCCAACAGGCCACCACATCGTCCAGCCGCATCACTCCCGACACCGAATTGAGCTTATCCCACAGCAGCACCGCGGCCGCCAAGGTCATCCCCACCCCTAAGAGGGGGAACAGCCACATCCTCAGCCGTCGGGAAAGCCACTCCGGCGGCCACAGCACATACCGCAGGGTGAACACCGCCGCCATCAGAAGAAACGCCTTCACCGACACGGTGGTAACCGTCGCCACAGCGAACAGCACACACCGCCACAAGCGAGGGCGGGCGCGGAGCAACACCTCGGTGGCGGTAGCGGTCACCAAAAACACCGCGAACCCCGGCGCCTCGGGGAACACACCGCAATTTCGCGGCAGATCCCAACCGAAAAAGGTGATCTGCTGTGCCTCATAGTAAAGATGAAAATAGGAAGGGCAGGTGCGCCAACCGCCGCCCCAATAGAACGCCGCCACATCGGTTTTGGGAATCCAATGAAGGATCGTCCCGAAAAGATAGAAAAAGAGGGACAAGGCGGTGAGCACCGCCACAATATCCGACAGGCGGTGCAACAAGCGCACACCGCCGTCCGATTGCCCTCCCATATACAGCGCCAGCAACAGAAGCGGGGTGAAATAATACAGCAGATAGCGGACGGCATTGTAGCGGGTGGCAAGGACATACACCGCCAAAAACACTGCCAGCACCCCCACCCGCCGCCACAGCCGAGGCGAAACGGGGCCCGTCCCGCACAGGATCAGCACCGCCAACAACGGCACGCCAAAGCGCAGGGCGGTGTTGCAGTTGGCGGAGGTATACAGGCACCACACGGCGGAATAAAACACCACCAACAGCATAAGGAGATACTCCCCCGCCGCCACCCACCGCGGGCTCAGCCGCGGGATAACCGATTTTTTTGCCGCCTCAGCCATAGCCGCACCTCCTGCGCCACCGTTTGCTCCGTATTTTTGACCGGCAGAGCACACACCCGTAAGCTGTGGTGTGTCACCCACACATTCAGCAAGCGCTCCCCCAAAAAGCCGTAGAGCCGCTGCTGATAGGGGGTGTAATCGGTCATATCCACCTGCCGCTCCACCTGGGTCAGCACCGCAAACAGCCACCGGCAATAGGCGTCAAACACCTCTCGGGAAGCAATCAGCATATTGTAAAGATGCAGACTTCTGCCATTCATCACCGCATCAAAAGCAGGGAGCATCTCCCCGCTCACCAGCTCCACCGCCTGACGGGTGAGAAGCAAATCTTTTTCGAAGCCGCTGTGGAGGCAAAACTCCTGCCACGCACATTCACGCAACGGCTCGGGGCGGGGCAGGATGACGTCGTGTTCGGCAAGAAGCCGACGGGCGTGTTCCTCGGTAAGGATTTCTCCGTGGTGAGTGAAAAAACGGCGGTAATGCACCAGCCCTTTGTAGTCGTCACGGGTATTCTGCCATATCCAAAACAGCCCCGTCAACTCGCAATAATGAGGGTTTTTCTCCGAAATGTGGATGCCCGTATCATCCCGCAGATACGGCAACGGCGGGTGCAACGCCGCCCCCACCTGCAACGGAACGTAGCCCTTCTCCTGCGGGAGAGGGGCATCTTTATGCACCGCGATATACACCGCCATCACACCATCTCCTCATAACGCCGCTGCATCTCCCATGCGGCGGCATGCACATCATAGCCGCAGGCGGTCATCTCGGCGGCGGTGTCACGACGAGGGGTGGACAGTGCCTTCCGCACCACCTGTGCCCACTGCTCCGCCGTGTCGGTGAGGGGGAGATAGGTGGCAAGGCCCTCTATGGGAAGTTCTCTGGTCACACCGGTGGAGGTGACAACGGGAAGCCCTGCCGCCTGCGCCTCCACCCCCACCACGGGCAGACCCTCGAAAAAGGAGGGCAAGAGCAACAGGTCAAAAGCGTTCATCAGGGCGGGAATATCCTGTCGGGTGCCGAGATAGTGCACCCGATCCTCCAACCCCAGCTTGTCCACCTGCTCCAGCACCTCGTCCACCAGTTCCCCCTCCCCCGCCAGCACCAGCTGGGCATCGGGCTCTAATTCCGTAAGGGCGTGAAAGACCTCCACAAGAAAGCGGTGATTTTTTTGCAAGGCAAACCGCCCCACGTGGCCGATGACCGGCTTGTCCTCCACTCCCAGTTGAAGGCGGGTGGCTTGCCGCAGGGTCGGGTCGTAACGCAGTTTGGCGGTGTCCACCGCATTTTTCATCACCGTATAGTTCCCCTTGCGGATCACCGACGGGGGAAATTTCCACCGCGCCGCCAAATGAGAGCAGGCATAATAATCGGTGGGATAACGGAGCAGAGCAGAGCGGGTGACCAAACGCGCCACCCGATAGCGCAGATTGGCAAAGCCGCCGCAATGGGAATGGACGATGACACGGGCGGCACCGCTACGGCGCGCTAATTTCGCCCCCATCGCCAGGGCGTAGATGCTACCCGAATGGATGTGAACGATGGTATACCGGTGCTCCTCCAAAAAGGCGGAAAGTCCCCGCCGAAAATATCCCCGATTGTCCTCGCCAAACGGAAAACCGGACGCCCACAGCCGTCCGCCCAGCCGCTCGATCTCCCGTTGCATGGGGATGGCGCGGTTTTCAAAGGGGGTGTAAAAATCAAACTGCACCCGCTCGCGGTCGACGTGGCGATACATATTCATCAGAAAGCTCTCCTGCCCGCCGCCGGCAAAAGGTTCTCCGCATACCTGCAAAACGCGTATCGGCATTCTACCGCACCTCCTCAATATGGGGATGAAACCGCCACCCCGCCGCAAAGGAGGAGAGGATCACCCGCATCCGCTTCCACTTATCAGGCGAACGCAGCCATATCTTGCCCAAGTGCAGTCCCACCCGCGCAAACAAATACAGCCAGCCAACCACACCCTCGCGGCGGTAGACGTACACCTCGTTGCGATAGAGATAGGCGTAGCGCCCCATACGGTCAAGGGAGTCGGTGGCGATGTTCACCTTGTTGTTGTGCCGCATATCGTGCAACACCCGACAGCCGTTGACGGCATAGCAGGGATAGCGGCGGGACAGACGGCGGGTATACTCCAAATCGTCCGACCAGATGAAAAACTCCCGAATGGGCAGACCCACCTGACGCACCCGATCGGCAGGGATGAAAGCCGACACGAAGGTGGCCATCACCACCGGCACCAAGGGGGTGGTGTAATCGTCCAGCTTGCGCCACAGGGTGGTCTTTTGGATGTTCATCTGGCAGGGGGTGCCGTCCCGCCAGCGGGCAATACCGGAGAGAAAGCCGTAATTGCCCTCCAAGCGGCGATCCGCCCACATAAGGGCGGAAAGGGCGGAGGAATCGGGGATGCAATCGTCATCCATCACCCACAGGCGGTCGTAGCCCGCCTCCACCGCCAGCCGCATGCCGAAGTTGAAGCCGCCGGCGCCGCCCAAATTCTCACCGGTGTTGCGATAAAGGATTTCCCCCGTCTCCATCAAAGGCGCCAGCGTTTCTGCGGTGCCGTCGGTGGAGGCATTGTCCACCACCAGTATATCCGTCGAGGCGCCGTGCTGATGTCGCAAGGCGTCGAGGCATTTGAGCAAACTCTCTTTTCGGTTATAGGTCACCACCACCGCCACCACACGCATACGCCATCCCATCCTTTCGTTATAGATTGCCCGTGATGATTATGTGTATGCAAAAAGAATGCAAAATTAGAAATGAGGAGTGAGAAATCGTAGAAGGTTGCATAAAAGCAGGCCGCTATCCTGACGGATAGCGGCCTTCTCCTATACGGGCGGTCGAGGACGCCCGCCCCTACTTGTTTACAATGCATTTGTGCGAAAGGAATTCCCTCCGTCACCGCCGGCAGGCAGCGAATGGAGCACTACGTTTTCTTGTTACCCTTTCGCTTTGTTGGCGAAGGTGTTGTTGACCACCTTGTCGTAGTCGGCGGTTTTGGTCAGCTCCCCTGCCTCGGTCATCACGGTTTGCAGGCGATTAAAACTCTCCTCACTCATGACGGGGTCGGTGTTCCACGCGTCAATGGCGCGATAGGACGCCACCGAGGCGGTGAGCAATTCCAAGGAGGTGTCGGGGAAAAACTCCGCCACCGCCTGCGCCACCTCGGCATCGGTGTGGGTGGCGACCCATTGCTGTCCTTTGTAGACCGCGTTGGTAAACCGCTGGATGAGATCGCTGTTTTTGTCGATGTAGCTCTTTTTGGCAAAATAGGCGGTGTAGGGAATGTCCCCTGCCGCTTCGCCAACCGAGGCGACGATATAGCCCTTGCCCTCCTGTTGGAGCATAGAGGCCGTCGGCTCAAAGGCGGTGACGTAGTCCCCGGTGCCGCCGGTGAAGGCCGCCGTCATCATGGAAAACTGCACGCTGTTGTCCAGATTGGTGTCCTCATAGGGGTCGATGCCGTTCTGCCGCAGGACGTATTCCAGCGCCATATAGGGCACACCGCCCTTGCGTCCGGGAAGGACGGTTTTACCTTTCACCTTATCCCAAGTAAAGTTATCGTCCGGCTCGCGGCCGATGAGGAAAGAGCCGTCACGGCGGGTGACCTGAGCGAACACCTGCGTGTGATCCTTTTTGCCCTCGTTGTAGACGTAAATGGAGGCCTCGGGCCCGGCGAAGCCCACGTCGATATTCCCTGACAGCACCGCCGCCATCACCGCATCGGCACCCTGTCCGTTGGAAAGCTCGATCTCGATGCCCTCCTCCTCAAAAAAGCCCAGCGCAATCGCCGCATACTGGGGCGCATAGAAGATGGAATGGGTGACCTCGCAGACACGCACCGTATCCAGGCCGTTATCCTTTTTCTTGCACCCCACGCAGCCTGCCAGCAACAGCACCGCCGCCAGCAGCAGAGAAAGCCCTCTGCACCATCGTTTATTCAATGGAAAAACACCCTTTCATACGTATTAGGCTCCGTGACCGAAGCGGCGATTGACCAGCTTTTGGGTCAGCGCCACGCTCTCATACAGCAAGGCCGCCACCACCGCCAAAATGATCACCGATGCCATCACCAGATCCATACGGAACACCTGGCCGCCATAGACGATGAGATAACCAAGACCTGCCCGCGACACCAAAAACTCGCCGGCAATCACACCCACCAACGACAGGCCGATATTCACCTTCAGCGAGTCGAAGAGGGTGGGGATGTTGTAGGGCAGAACCACCTTGCGGAAGATCTGCCCCTTGGTGGCACCGAAGGTGTGGGCCATCCGCAGGGCTCCCGCATCGGTATCCCGAAAACCGGACAGCATCTCCAGCACCGTCACCACCAGAGAAATCGCCAACGCCATAAAGACGATGGCACGGGTGCCCGCCCCCGCCAAAATGATGATCACCGGTCCCAAGGCGATCTTAGGCAGGCTGTTGAGCACCACCAAATAAGGCTCGCTGACCTTAGCCACAAACGGACTCCACCAGAGGAGAATCGCCAACAGAACGCCTGCCGCCGCACCCAGCAGAAAGCCTGCCAACGTTTCCCCCACCGTCACCCGTATGTGATACCACAGATCGTTTTGCCCCATCGACAAATAGGTGTGCAAAATGCGGGAGGGCTGGCTGAAAATGAAGCTGTCGATCCACTCCCGTTCAGCCGCCACCTCCCACGCCAGCAGAAAGGCCGCCAAAAACCCCCACCGACACAGGCGGACGGTTAGGTTACGGCGTCGGTTCTGTCGCAGGTAGTGCGCTCTCTCCTTGGAGAGAGCTGGCCGAATCGTGTGCTTCATACATCCCCAATTCCTTCCATATATGATTAAAATAGGAGCCGAATTCGGGACAGGCACGGCACCGCAAGGGGGTACGCTCCGCCAGGTCGAAGCGGATGGGCAACTCCTCGCGGATGACGGCGGGACGGCCGGACAAAATCAGCACCTTATCCCCCATACAAATGCTCTCGGGGATGTCGTGGGTCACCATCAGCGCCGTCACCTGCTCCTGTCGGATGATGCGATAGACATCCTCCGTCACCGCCAAACGAGTTTGATAATCCAGGGCGGAAAACGCCTCGTCCAGCAGAAGGATGTCCGGCTCCACCGCCAAGGTGCGAATCAGCGCCACCCGCTGACGCATACCGCCGGAAAGCTGGGAAGGGTGGCGATCGGCAAACTCCGACAAGCCATAGGTTTCCAACAGGCGGTCGGCGTGGGCCCTCGTTTCGGGGGTAAGGCGACGGCGAATCTCCAAGCCAAACAGCACGTTTTGCCGCACGGTGCGCCATTCCAACAGATTATCCTGCTGCAGCATATAGCCGATATGGGGGCAAGGACCGGACACGGTCTGCCCCGCCACCTGCACCCGCCCTGCCGTGGGGGTCAACGTGCCGGCAATAATGGAAAGCAACGTGGATTTTCCGCAGCCGCTGGGACCCACCAAGCTGTAAAAATCCCCCTTTTCCATCGAAAACGAAATGTCCTGCAACGCCACCGTTTCCCCTTGCGGAGTTTGATAGGCCTTGCGAATCCCCTCCACGCTCAACACCGCCATAGCCGCCACCCTTTCTGTAACCGCTGATGAAAGCGGTTTGTGATGATCGGTGAGATGTTTTTTCGTCAAAAAAGTCCAAAAGCGCAGGCAACACGGTATGCATTGGCGAGTATTTTGGGCGATGTTGGCGAAAAAACAGCCACCGAGCATTGCGAACAAGATTGAATCAGTGGTTACTTGTTCCGATTTCGGTCTCCTGCTACCACTATATGCATTCCGCCGCCGGTTGTGCGGTAAGAAAAGGAAGAGAGAATTGGCTATTTTTGGGATTTTCCCCCTTGACAATACCACAAGATATAGTGTAGTATAGTATCTGGTGGTATTTAGGGTTTTTCACCCTGTTTTCACCCTTCGATCCACGTATTTATGGCGACCCCGTGGGGGTAAACGCTTTTTTATGAAGGCTGCTGTGGCCTATCGCTTGACAACTGAAAAAGTACCCCGCTGGGAGCGCCTTACCGTGACAACAATTTTTTGACAGAAAGTAGAGGTGTATCCCACAATGGATCTGATGTACGCAATCCTGATGGCTGCCGGCTCTTTGGTCGGTGGCGGTGCGGTTGCCGGTATCATCGCCTACCGTGCCGGCGGTAAACACCGCCAGAAGGTGGCCGAGGCCGCCATCGGCTCTGCCGAGGCGGAGGCCGAGCGCATCCTCAAAGATGCCCACGAGAAGGCCGAAGCCAGCCGAAAAGAAGCCGTGGTGAAGGCCAAGGACGAGATCTACCGTCTGCGCAACGAGTCGGAGAAGGAGATCAAAGAGCGCCGCGCTGACGTACAGCGTCAGGAAAACCGTCTGCACCAGAAAGAGGAAACTCTGGACCGCAAGATGGAAAACTATGAGAAAAAAGAAGAAAAACTGGCAGAGCGTGTCAAAGAGGTGGAGGCCCGCATGGCCGACGCCGAGGCGCTGAAAAAGAGCCAGTACGAGCTGTTGGAGCGTCTCTCCGGCTTCACTCAGGAGCAGGCGAAAGAATATTTGCTCAACAGCCTGAGCCAGGAGCTGGAGCACGAAAAGGCGGTCAAGATGGCCGAATTTGAGGCTCAGCTCAAAAACGACGCCGATCAGCGCGCCCGCAACCTGATCTCCCACGCCATCCAGCGTGTGGCCGCCGACCAGGTGGCGGAGGCCACCGTGTCTGTGGTGGCGCTGCCCAACGACGAGATGAAGGGCCGTATCATCGGCCGCGAGGGCCGCAACATCCGCGCCATCGAGACCCTGACCGGCATCGACCTGATCATCGACGACACCCCCGAGGCCATCACCCTGTCCGGCTTCGATCCCGTTCGCCGCGAGATCGCTCGCATTGCCATGGAGCGTTTGATCGCCGACGGTCGTATCCACCCTGCCCGCATCGAGGAGATGGTGAACAAGGCCCGCCGTGAGGTGGAGACCACCATCAAGGCCGAGGGCGAGCGCGCCATCCTGGAGACCGGTCTGCGGGGCATCAACCCCGAGATCGTCAAGCTGTTGGGGCGCCTGCGCTACCGCACCAGCTATGGTCAGAACGTGCTGCAACACTCCATGGAGGTTGCTTTCCTGTCCGGCATCATGGCCAGTGAATTGGGCATCGATCCCGAGATCGCACGCCGTGCCGGTCTGCTCCACGATATCGGTAAGTCTGTGGACCATCAGGTGGAGGGTAGCCACATCGAGATCGGTGTGGACATCGCCCGCAAGTTCAAAGAGAGCGAGGCTGTGGTGCACGCCATCCAGGCTCACCACGGCGACGTGGAGGCTCAGACCGTGGTTGCCTGTCTGGTACAGGCTGCCGACGCCATCTCCGCCGCCCGCCCCGGTGCTCGCCGCGAGAATCTGGAGAACTACATCAAGCGCTTGGAGAAGCTGGAGGAGATCGCCAACAGCTTCGAGGGCGTGGAGAACTCCTTTGCCATCCAGGCCGGTCGCGAGGTGCGCATCATCGTGCGCCCCGACAAGGTCAACGACGACCAGATGATTATCCTGGCCCGCGAGATCGCCAAAAAGATCGAGGGCAATATGGATTACCCCGGTCAGATCAAGGTCAACCTCATCCGCGAGAACCGCGCCGTGGACTACGCGAAATAATGGGCATAACGAAAGCCGACCAACATCCTGTTGGTCGGCTTTTTTCTGTTCAATGGAACGGTGGCGCGGGGGCTTTGCTCTCTTTACAAAAGCTGTTCCATACCGATTTTCAGCGGGGTCATGCCCAGGGACTCGTAAAAACGCAGGGCGGTGGGGTTGCAACTCCACACGTTGAGGGTGACGTTGTAGCACCCATTCTCCCGTGCCATCGCCACGGCGGCGTCGTAGAGAGTGTGCCCGATATGCTGACCGCGAAGATTTTCGTCCACGCACAGATCGTCGATATACAGCGTTTTGATCGCGGTGAGGGCTCCGTCATCGAGGTGCTGCTGATAGACGCAGAAGCAATAACCCTGCACGCAGTCGACGTCGTCCACCGCCACCAAGATGGGGCGGTCTTTGTCCCTCAACAATTCCGCCAATTCCTCATCGGAATATTTGCGTCCCGCCTTGAAAATATCGGGGCGCCCCTTGTGATGCACCAAGCAGACCTGTCGCAGCAGGTCGCCGATTTTGGGGATATCCTTTTCCATAGCCAAACGAATCATACTGATAACTCCTTTGTCAGCCTCCCTCTCCGAGCGAGGTGGATTTCGCCGCAGGCGAAAGACGGAGGGAGTGAAACACCCGCCGCCTATCGGCGGCAACTCCCTCAGTCACGGCTTCGCCGTGCCAGCTCCCTCAAAGAGGGAGCCTTTTTACACCCTATTTATCGGATCGCCGGCGAGGAAGCGGCGGAGATTCTCCGCCACCACGCCCATCAGGCGGTGGCGGGTTTCCAGACCCGCCCAAGCGATGTGAGGGGTGATGATGAGATTGGGGGCGCCATACAGCGGGCAATCCGCCGTCATGGGCTCCACCTGCAACACGTCCACGCCCGCGCCCAGCAGATGACCGCTCTCCAAAGCGGCACGAAGCGCCCGCTCATCCACCAGACCGCCCCGAGAAGTGTTGATAAAGATCGCCCCCTCCTTCATGGCGACAAAGGCGGCGGCGTCCATCATCCCTTGGCTGTCGGCATTGAGGGGACAGTGCAAGGTCACAATGTCGGAACGACGGAGAAGCTCCTCAAACGGCACCTGCTCCACATCCGTGTCGGGGATGGGGCGGCGGCCGTGAACCAGCACCTGCATACCAAAGGCACGCGCCATATCCCCCACCCGACGACCAATGGCGCCATAGCCAACGATGCCGATGGTCTTGCCGCACAGCTCCGTCAGCGGAATGGGAAAACAGGCGAAGGTGCGACTGCGTATCCAGTCCCCCTGTGCCACGGTGGCGTTGTACTCGTGGACGCGGTCGGTGAGTGCCAACAAAAGGGCAAAGGTGTGCTGGGCCACCGCCTCGGTGGAATAGCCGGGGACGTTGCACACCGTCACCCCGTGGGAGGCGGCGTAGGCCACGTCGATATTGTTAAATCCCGTGGCGAACAACCCCACGTATTTTAGGGTGGGGCAAGCCGCCATCACCTCGGCGGTGATGGGCACCTTGTTGCACAGCACCGCATCGGCACCCTGCAAACGGGGGATGATCTCTTCCTCGGAGGTCAGATCGTATTCGATCACCTCGCCGAATTCTTTCAAAAACGCCAGATCCACACCGTGACCCACCACGGTGGCGGCATCGGCAACCACAATACGCATTTGCAAAGCCTCCTTTTACGAGGATAGTGTACCACAATTTTATCGCGTGTGCAATTCCCTCTTTTCTTTTGTATCAAAACGTGGTATACTACATACGATAACCGAAAGAGAGGAGGAATCTCCATGACCCAAACCATCCAAGCCATCAACCAAGCACTGTGCGCCGATGCCGCCGCCTTTGTGCAGGCGTGCGAGGCGGACTATCACCGCCAACTCACCGAAATCGCCGACCATATTGCCGCCCACCGCGACACCTGCCCCATCGTGCTCATTTCCGGGCCCAGCGGCAGCGGCAAAACCACCACCGCACGCATGCTGGAGGCGGAATTGGACCGCCGCGGTCTGGAGACCCACACCCTCTCCCAAGACAACTATTTCCGCACCAACACCCCCGAGGAAACCGCCCTGCGGCAGGCGGGCATGCTGGATCTGGAATCCCCCGCCCGTGTGGACGAGGTGCTGCTGGCACAGCAGCTGGAGGACATCATTGCCTGCCGACCGGTGGAATTGCCGGTGTTCGATTTTCGGGAGTGCGTGTGCAAGCCCTCCGGTGTCACCTTCACCCGCCAACCGGGAGAGATCGTGATTTTGGAAGGCATCCACGTGCTGAATCCTGCGGTGGTGCCGCTATCCGAAAACCAAACGGTGCGGCTGTACGTCAGCGTGCGCACCCGCGTGGAGGGGAAGGACGGCGGCCTGCTCCACCCCAAATACGTGCGCTTACTGCGGCGCATGCTCCGCGACGTGGGCGGCCGCGGCCGCCCCGCCGAAGGGACCCTCTCCATGTTCCACAACGTGGAGGAGGGAGAGCAGAAATACATCATGCCCTACAAGCACCGCTCCACCTTTGACGTCGACACCTTCTGCCCCTACGAGCTGAACGTCTATCGCGCCGTACTGCCCGACGAGGTGGCGGCGCTGAAAGACCACCCCGATATGCAGGAGTTGCTGAGCCTGCTCACCGAGGCGTTGCCGTTGGAGCCGACGGTGGTTCCCCCCACCGCCCTCATCCGCGAATTTGTGGGCGGCAGTATCTATGAAGACTAACACGAAGGAGTGTCAACTATGGATTTTCCTTTCACGAAATTGAGTTACAGAAACAGCGAAACGGTATTGGGCGTTCTGCTGATCCTGCTTCTGTTGGCGTTGGTGGTGCTGTTGCTGTCGCTGCCGTGGATCGAGTGGTTTCGGCAGGAACTGAAATACATCAACACCGAGATCGAACGCAACGCCGAAAACGAACGGGAGCAAAACCGTTGGAAGCGACGTAAAAAACGACTGTTGCTGTCCATTATCCCCGGTATAAAATACGAATAAGAAACAGTGCCGCTGTGGTTGAGCCCACAGCGGCACTTTTTTATGCTTCTTTGATGATAAACACAGGGATGGGGACGTCGCCGGTGCGATTGGCAAAATCGCCGCGAATGACGGTGAAGCGGCGGTTATCGATAGTAGGAAGAAAATCCAGAATGGCGTCTCGCTCGGTGGTGCCGTTTTGCCGTCCGTAATAAAGGCAAAGGGTCATCACACCGCCCACCTTCAGAATGTCGAGGGCGGCCCGCACCGCCGCCACGCTGGTGTCGGCGTGGGAGAAGGTGTTGTGATCCCCACCGGGGAGCCAGCCGAAATTGAACATAATGCCGTCGGCGGAACAAGGGGCGGCGTAATCGCCCAAGCGGCTGTGGCAATCCTGCACCACCTGTGCACGGTGGGCCATCCCCTCCCCGGTCAGCAGGGCGGCGGTCTGCGCCACGGCATCGGACTGAATATCCAACGCCAGCACCCGACCGCTCTCCCCCACCAAGCGGCAGAGAAAGAGGGTGTCCCGCCCTTTGCCGGCGGTGGCGTCGATGCAGAAAGCGCCCTCACGAATGTGGGCGGCCATAAACTGATGGCTCAGCCCTAAGGCGTTGAGGGGAAAGTTATTCTCCATCGTTGGGTTCCTCGGCGGGCTCTTCGCCCATCAATTCGGCAATATGGTCACGGATATAGGTCACGCACAGGGACAGGGGGCACTCGCTCTCCACGGCGTGGTGGAAGGCGGTTTCCGCAGCGGTGGTGTCCTCTCCCTCTTTATGCAAGGCAATCACGTCGTTCAGCGCCGCAGCAGTGGCGGGAGCGCCGATGAGCGGCAGACCGTCACAGGCGTCCTGCACCACGTCACGGGTGGCGGTGTGGGTCAGGGCGGGATAATCGCCGCGAGCCAGCTCCTTGCATACCGCCCAAATGCTGTATACCACCAGATAGGGCTGAGGCTTTTTCGACAGGGTGTAGAGGGGGTCGGGCTTGCGACTCTCGGCGGCTTCCGCCAGCACGTGAGCCACCACCGCCTCCACCAGCTCGTCATCGGGGGTGTCCGCCAGCAGCTCGGGGGTTAGTGTTTTGTATTTCTTCATCAGCCGTGCCGAACGGCTGTCGTCGCCACGACGGCGACCCAACTTCTGAATGGCCAAAAAGCAGACCACCAAGGCCAGCATAATGCCAATTTCTTTCCAAGGCATGATTAATCCTCCTTATCGTTAAGCAACAGGCGATAAATATCGCCCTTTTTCAATCCGGTGTCGGCGGCGGCGGCCTTCGCCGCCTCGGAGGGGGACATTCCCTCCCGCAGATAGGCGCGGGCGACGTCTGCCGCCTCCTCAGGGGTGGCGGGGGCGGTCTCGGCGGGGGTGGCTCCCCCCACGATCAGCACAAACTCGCCCCGGGGATCTTCACGGTCGTATTTCTTCACCGCCCCGGACAGGGTGGTGCGGATCACCTCTTCGTGAATCTTGGTGATCTCCCGCACCAAGGCGATGGGGCGGTCACCCAACGCCGCCAACAGGTCGGCAAGGGTATATTTCAGTTTATGGGGGGCTTCGTAAAACACCATGGTGCGGGTTTCGCATCTCAGGCTGTCCAGATGGGTGCGGCGAGAGCGCTTGTTCACACTGAGGAAGCCCTCAAAGGTGAAACGCCCCGTGGGCAACCCCGCCAAAGCCAGCGCCGTCGCCACGGCGGTAGGGCCGGGAACGACCCCCACGGGAATCCCCTTTTGGTGGCAGAGATTCACCAGATCCTCGCCGGGGTCGGAGATGGCGGGCATACCCGCATCGCTGACCAACACACCGCACTCGCCCGAAAGCAGGCGGGCACACAGGCGCTCACCGCTTTCCCGCTTGTTGTGCTCATGATAGCTCACCAGCGGCTTAGTGATCCCAAAATGATTGAGCAGTTTCAGCGTCACGCGGGTGTCCTCGGCGGCGATGAAATCGCAGGTTTCCAACGCCTCGATGGCACGCGGAGAAAAATCCGACAGATTGCCGATGGGGGTTCCCACCAGCGTCAGCCGTCCTATGGTATCGCTCATACCGTCACCTCCCGATAAATCTCCCGCAAAGCGGGGGTGGGGTCACCCTCGTCGGTATACAGCACCAACGGCGGCAACCACGTTAAGCCTGCATGGGCATCTTTTTTCGCTTCCAACAAAAACAGCCAGGGGGCGGTGTCCCCACGCTTTTGCACCGCCTGCAACCGCTTAGGCTCTAAACGGTGCGCCGTCAAGGCCGCCAGCACATCGCTGAGCCGCTCGGGACGGTGGCAGAGGAAAAAGCGTCCGCCGCTTGTAAGCAACCACGCGGCGGCGGCGCACAGGCTATCCAGCGTATCCTCCTGCTCGTGACGAGCGATGGCGGAAGCCTCCTCTGCGTTGGTGGGGCCGCTACCCGCCGGAAAATAGGGCGGATTGCACACCACCCGACGAAAAGAACCCGCAGGAGCAAGCGAACGGGGATCATGCCAATCCCCCACCGCGAAGGTGGGCTTGGGCTCACCCACGAAGCGGGCGGCCCCCAACTGCGCCAGTTCAATGGCAGTCGGCTGTATATCCACGCCGTGCACAGACGAGGGTCGGCCCCCTGCGGCCAACCGCAGGGCGATGGCGCCGCAGCCGGTGCCCAGCTCGCACACCGCCTCACCCACGCAGGGCATGGCAAAATGGGACAACAGCATGGCATCGGTGCCGAAGCGATGGGTGTCGTCCACCGCCGCCACGACATCGCCGTAGACGGGAACATAGGTGATGGCCATAACGCTGTCCTCCTCGCAATACTTCATAGAGTGCAAAACGCCGGACAGTGCACACTGTCCGGCGTTGCCAATGTACGATTAGCCCTCGATCGCACCCACGGGGCACTGATCGGCGCAAGCACCGCAATCGATGCAAGCATCGGCGTCGATCACATACTTGCCGTCGCCCTCGGAGATCGCACCCACGGGGCAGCCCTCGGCGCAAGCGCCGCACATGATGCAAGCATCACCAATAACAAAAGCCATTTCTTTACACCTCCGTTTCGTTTGTAACTTAATAATAGCACACTTTAATAAAAATGCAACTGTTTTTTCTTGGTTTGTTCGGATTCTCAACAATTAGCCCTGCCGCTTGTTGCGGGGATGGTGTCCGCGGCGGCGGTGGTCGGTGCGGCCCTGAGGCTTGTCACCTTGGGGCTTGTTGACGGGTTGAGGCTTGGGCTGCTGAGGCTTTTCCTGCTTAGGCGCTTCCTCGGCAGGGGCAGTAGCAGGATCCGCCTCTGTGTGGGGACGGGTGTCCCGCACCACGGCGTTCAGATCGTCACGGTGCATATCCACCGCAGGGCCGTCCACATTCTTATCCAAACGCACCTTGATTTTGCCGGTGAGAATGTTGCTGTCGGTGACCACGCCGCGTCCCTCGGGGGTCATCACCACCGCGCCCACCTTGGGGCTCATCTTGATCAGCTCCTCATAGGTGTCCTGCTCGTATTTCAGACAGCACATCAGACGACCGCAGGAGCCGCTGATTTTGGTGGGGTTGAGGGACAAGCCCTGCTCCTTCGCCATCTTGATGGACACCGGCTGGAAATCCCGTAAAAAGCGGGAACAGCAGAAGGGCTGACCGCAGATGCCGATGCCCCCCAGCTTCTTCGCCTCGTCACGGACGCCGATCTGGTGCAACTCAATGCGGGTGTGGAGGGTGGCGGCCAGATCCTTGACCAAATTGCGGAAATCCACGCGGCCATCGGCGGTGAAATTAAAGGTGATCTTGGAATTGTCAAAGGCGTATTCCGCATCCACCAGCTTCATCTCCAAGCCGTGGGCGGCGATACGCTCTTGACAGATCCGCATCGCCTCACGTGCTTTTTGGGCGTTCTCCTCTTGACGGCGGCGATCCTCGGCGGTGGCGCGGCGCAGAACCGGTTTGCGGTCCTCCCGCTCCTCCGAGGCGGTGCGGTTGGCACGGGCCACCGTGCCGCACTCGATGCCGCGGGCGGTCTCCACCACCACCAATTCCCCCGGAAGGAGGGTCAGCTCGCCCGGGTCAAAATCGTATACTTTTCCGTTTTCCTGAAAACGGATACCAACAACCATAGACATAGTGATAATCCAGCCTTTCGTAATCAATAACCGGCGGCTTGCCTAAGGCAAGCGCACAGGCGGGTCAAAAACAAGGTGTTATTCATATTGCGAGAGAGAGCAAACTGCAAACGCTCCACCTGCTCCATCAAGGCGGTGAGCCGCTGTGCTGTTAGGCGGGAGGCCAGCTGTGCCGCCGCCTCGGGGGCGGTGGACAGAGTGGTGGTGCCGCCGTATTTGCCCACCAGTGCATCCCGCAGGATAAGGGACAAGCCCGCCAATACGCCGGCGGTAAGCTGTTTTTCCTTTTCCAAAGCGCCGGTCAGCTCCAGCAGTTCCGCCTCCTTCGGGGCGACGATGGCGGCGGCGATGCGGGGGGTGAGATCCAGCACCTGACGGAAGGTACCGTCCCCCACGCCGTCAATCACCTGTCCGATGCAACCGCCAAACAGGCTATGGGCACGCTGTAACTCGGCGGGGTCTTCCTTGGGTAAGCGGGCGGTGAGGATCGGCGCTGCCTCCTCCCACGCAGTGGGGGCGAGGGTCAGGCACACGCAACGGGAACGGATGGTTTCCAACAGGGAGGTGCGGGTGTCGCAGGTGAGGATAAACAACAGGTGAGCGGGCGGCTCTTCCAAAATTTTCAGCAGAGCGTTCTGCGCCTGGGGGGTCATGGCTTGCGCCTCGGCCAAAATCATCACCCGATACGCCGACTCGTTGGGGAGCAGGAAGGCGTCCTCCCGCAGGCGGCGGATGGTGTCCACCGACAAAGAGGTGCCGTCGCCGCCCAGCTCGGTCAGGTCGGGGGGCGTCGCCTTTTGGCAGGCGGCACACACGCCGCAGGGACGGGCGGAATGGTCGGTGTCCCGACACAATGCCGCACGGGCAATCAGCCGCGCCAAAGTGCGGCGGCCACTGCCGAGAGGGCCCTCAATGAGCAAGGCGTGGGGATAGTGTCCGGCGTCAATCTCTGCCGCCAGACGCTGTTTGATGGGGGCGTTGCCCGCAAAATCGCGAAATTGCATCCCTTGACTCCCTCCTTGCTCATAGATAGATTTATTATACACTAAGAAAGCCGCCGTGACAAGTTTTTTTTGACGGCAGGGAAGAAAGAGGAAAAATCATTAAAAATGATGGGATTTTCCTGCTTTTTTACCTTGTTTTGGGGACAAAAATATGCTATGCTGAGTGTGTATTTTGTTTTGGGGGTGGTATGGGTGAACATCGGCTTTGATAACGAGCTGTATATGACCAAGCAAAAGGAGCATATTCTGGAACGAATTTCCCGCTTTGACGGCAAATTGTATCTGGAATTCGGCGGTAAGCTCTTTGACGACTATCATGCCGCGCGGGTGCTCCCCGGCTTCATTCCGGACGCCAAAATTCGGCTGCTCCGCTCTCTGTCGGATCAGGCGGAATTGGTGTTCTGCATCAGCGCCGACAACATCGAAAAAAATAAAATCCGCGCGGATTTGGGCTTGAGCTATGACCAAGACCTGCTGCGCCAAATCGATATGGTGCGGGGCATGGGCATCGAGGTCAACAGCGTGGTCATCACCCGCTACACCGGTCAGGCTGCCGCCGATCAATTCAAGCAAAAGCTGGACGCCCTGGGCATCCGCAACTATATCCACTCCCCCATCAAAGGCTACCCCTCCGACGTGGATCACATCGTCAGCGAGGAGGGCTATGGTGCCAACCCCTACATCGTGACCACCAAGCCGCTGGTGGTGGTGACCGCCCCCGGCCCCGGCAGCGGCAAGCTGGCCACCTGCCTGTCTCAGATCTATCACGAGCACAAGCGCGGCGTGGTGGCGGGATACGGCAAATACGAAACCTTCCCCGTGTGGAACCTTTCGCTTAAACACCCCGTCAACCTGGCCTATGAGGCCGCCACCGCCGACCTGCAGGACGTGAACATGATCGACCCCTTCCACCTGGAGGCCTACGGCGTCACCACCGTCAACTATAACCGCGACGTGGAAGCGTTCCCTCTGGTGCGTACCATTTTGGCACGCATCACCGGCAACGACCATTTCTACCGCTCCCCCACCGACATGGGGGTCAACATGGCAGGCTATGCCATTGTGGACGACGCCGTTTGCCGAGAAGCCAGCTGTCAAGAGGTCATTCGCCGCTACTATAAAGGCTTGACCGATCTGAAAATGGGGCGGGAACAACAAGCCACCGTGGACAAGCTGACCACCATCATGCAGCAGCTGGGCATCAAGACCGGCGACCGCGCCGTGGTGCAGCCCGCCTTGGATAAGCATGACCGCGTGGGTACCCCCACCGCCGCCATTCAGCTTCTCGACGGACGCATCATCACCGGCAAGGCCAGCCCCCTGCTGTCTGCCTGCTCGGCGGCGGTGCTCAACGCCGTCAAGGTGCTGGCGGACATTCCCAAGGCCACCCTGCTGATGAGCCCCGCCGTGTTGGAGCCCATCATCGACCTGAAAAACAACCTGTTGGAAAGCCGCAGCAGTGCCATCAAGCTGGACGACTGCCTGACGGCGCTGTACATCTGCGCCGCCACCGACGAAACCGCCGCCAGCGCCGTGGCGCAACTGCCCAACCTGCGGGGTTGCGAAATCCATTCCACCGAAATCCTCCATTCGGGAGATGAGTCTATTTTGCGAAAGCTGCGGATGAACCTGACCTGCGAGCCGGTCTTCCCCAATCGCACCATTCTGTATTGATAAGGAGCTTAAAACGTATGGAATTGAAGGGTAAAAAAATCAATTTTCTCGGCGACAGCATCACCGAGGGTGCCTGTCTCAACGATTGGAACAACGTCTATTGGATGCAGGTGGGCCGTGACACCGGCGCCACCGTCCGCGGCTATGGCATCGGCGGCACCCGCATCGCCCCCCGTCTGATGCCGGAGCGTCCCGGCGAGGAGGGCTTCGGTCAATATTTCGGCTCCCGCGTGGCGGGGATGGACCCCGATGCCGACATCATCGTGGTGTTCGGCGGCACCAACGACTTCGGTCACGGCGACGTGCCCCTGGGCACCATCGCCGACCGCGACAACACCACCTTCTACGGTGCGCTCCACACCCTGTATCGGCAACTGTGGGAGAAATATCCCACCGCCACCATCGTGGTGATGACTCCCCTCCACCGCGTAGGTGAGCACGACAGTCTCAACGAGCATGGCCACCCCGTCATTGCCTCCCTCAAGGGCATTTCCGAAGCCATCAAGGAGGTGGCGGCCTATTACAGCTTCCCCGTGTTGGATCTGTATGCCGTCAGCAACCTCAACCCCGAACTGCCCATCATTAAAGAAACCTTTATGCCCGACGGTCTGCACCCCAACGATGCCGGTCATACCCGCATCGCCAGCCGTTTAGAGGGCTTCCTGAAAGCACTGTAAGGATAAAAAGCCGCTGTCTCGACAGACAGCGGCTTTTGTTGACTTTTTCTGCCAAAAATGCTATACTTGCACTATTGGATTCTTTCCAATAATGTACTTAAGAGGAGTGTTTGATATGTTCTGTCCCAAATGCGGTGCCAACATCGCCGACGATTCCACCTTCTGTGGTCATTGCGGTTGCGCTTTGACCGCCACCGCGGCTCCCGCAGCACCGGTGGCACCTGCGGCTCCCGCGGCCGTTGCCCCCGTAGCCCAGTCCGGGCTGTCCGCCAAAAAGCGCGGCTTATCCAAGAAAGAATTTTTGTCCACCGAAGCGGCCCCCGGCGTGAGGATGGCCGGCAAGCTGTCTTTGGCCTTCTTTGCGGTGATCCTGGTGCTGATTCTGTTGGCCACCATCACCGTGAACACCATCGCCGTTGTGGATCTGCCCATCATTAAGATGGCAGTGGATGATAGCGAACGCGATGACCTGATCGACTCCGTGGAGGTGGCCGACGAGACGATGGAGGAGATGGAGGAGCTGTTGGAAGAAATTGAGGACGAATTCGGCAGCAAAGCCGCCCGCCAAGCCAAGAAAGTGGTCAACAAGTGGGAGAAAGCCACACGCAAACTCTCCTTGGCCAATCTGATCGGCGTGGTGGATGCCACCCACAGCCTGGCCAACGATGTTTCGGACAAATTGGGCATGAACGAGGAAATAGAAGCGTTGGAGGAAGTCTCCAAGATTCTTAAAATTGTCCGCGTCGTCACCTATGCGGTCGGCATTGTGATCGCCCTGCTGGCTCTGTGGGCCGCCACCGCCAAGAAAACCGGTCTGTGCGTGCTGGGCATCCTGCTGTACGTTCCTGCCTGTGCGCTACTGTCCAGCGTGCTTCTGGCAGTGCTGATCTTCGTGGCGTTTGTGGCATTGGCCGTATGCACCTCCAAGGTTAATAAAGCGTGGAAAAAAGCCGCTGTCTAATCCCTACATAAATGAAAGCCGCTGTCTCGACAGACAGCGGCTTTTGTTTTTTATGGGATTTCGCTCACGCAGGTATCCAGATAGAAGGGGTCTGTGGTGTACCGCTCCCCCACCATCGTCTTGGTTTCCAAATCGTTAAAATGCCACCACTCGGAGGCCAAGGGGGACATCCCCGCCTCCGTACAGAAGGCTTTGAGTTTGAGAGCATCCTCTGTCATAGAGGTGGCGGGGGAAATGCTTTGCCATGCGGTGGGGTGGTAAGAATTCACCGGCTTGGCCAGAGAAACCGCCGCCGCGCTCAGCTCGTGAATGGGGGTAGGCATCTCACAGGGTGTGTAGCCGGTCACCTCACGATAACGGTAATCGCCGCACCGGCGATAGGTCACCTCGGTCACCTTTGCCAACGAGGTGTCGATGGCACAGCCCATCTGGTGGGTAGAGGGGCGGCTGGCAATAAACCAAGAGATGTTCCAAGGGGCGGTGTCGATGCCCGCTTTGACCTCAGGGTCGGTGTTGTACATCCCTTTCAGGGTGGCGGCAACCTTTTGCTGGACGTCATTGGGGCGGAAGGCCTCGTTGATCACCAGGGTGTAGCCCGCCGCCAGCGCCGCCTGCTGGGCAAGATAAATCTTCTGCACCATCTGCCAGTTGCAGGCCACCAAAAACTCCTCTCGTCCCAAACGGGGGTTGTAGGCTTTGGCGTCATACAGCGGCTCCCCCGTGATTTCGGGAAGCTCCTTGCCGGACGACAGAAACACAGAGGAATAGCTGTTGGTGTTGTCCAACACAACGGAAGGGATCACATCCGCAATATTGAGATAGCAGGTGGTATTCTCCACATAGCCCTCGACGCCGTCGGCAAGACGGACGCGCCACGTATCGGGGGCGGTCTGTGCCAACACCGTGAAGGCATCCCCCGCCGCCAAAGTGACTACGAGGGAGGTGCGGGATGCATCGCTGTACAGCGGGGTCTCCACCGAGATAAAGCCGGTGGCACCGCGCAGGGGCAATTCAAAATCCGTGGCGGTCAACCCCGCCTCGGCGTCTCCCACATAGGTGACGCCGTCAACGGTGACACGGGTGGGAGCGGTGGTGGGAACGGTGGAGGACGACGGAGTGGTGGCGGTGGGAGCGGAAGATGCCACCTGCCCACCCACGGGAGAGGTCGCCTTTTCATCGGGGCGGCCGCAGGCGGTGCACAGCACCGCCAACACCGCCGCCCAGAGCAACAATCGTTTCATCATTTTGCCTCCGGATGGACGTTAGGATTCCACTTATACCCGATCTCTTTGCACCGCTGGGTGGTAAGCTTCGCACTGCGCACATAAAGGGAGTCCATAAAATACCAGCCGTCGGTGTCCTTGAACATAATCCAGCAATGCTCGGTGCCGTTTTGCCAGCCCAAGCCACGGACGAAATCCACCTCGTAGCCGGCCTCTTTCATCAACAAATAGGTGAAAGCGGCGAAATAATAGCAGGACGCAGACTTGTGGGTCAACATATAATAGGCCATCTGCTCAATGCTTTGACCCTCCGCCTTGTTAACATAGGTTTTATTCTTGTTGACATAGGTGTAAATGCTCTGATAGTCCGAGCCTTTTGTGGCAATAATATCTTGCAGACCCTCATACAGCTCGGTGCGCTGCTCTTCGGTGAGGCCGCCTTTGAGCGGAGGGATGCTGGCGTCGGGATAGGTGCCGGTGGGCGCCTTGATTGCGGTCGTGGTGGTGGGCACCGCCGTCACACCGGAGGGCGGGGTGACCGAAAGAAAATCGGAACGGATGTAACCGGTCTGGCCTTCAAACTTGACGCAATACCAATTCTCCTCGGTGGCCACCAATTCCACCACCGAGCCATAGGCCAACCGACACAACACATCGCCGTTGATCGGCTCTTTTCGCATATTCACCTTATCCGCCGTGAGATAGAGGACGGTATGAGGAGCCAAGGTGGTGGCGGTGGTGGGAGGCAGGGTGGAGACCGGCGTCTGGGACACATAATCCGCGCTGATATAGCCGGGGACGCCGTTAAAGGTGATGCGATACCAACCGTCCACCGTTTCCAAAATCTCCACCGGCGTGCCGTAAGACAGCTTGCCGAGAATGTTCTGCTCCTCGATGGCGGGCGCACTGCGCACGTTGAGGGTGGTGGCCGTCACGTAATAAACGGGAAAAGCAGACGTGGTGGTTGTGGTGCTCTTGTTGGCGGTGGTAGCGGGGGTTTTCGGTTTCTTTTTGTCCGCGCCGCAGGCGGTGAGCCCACCCACCAACAGCAACGCCGCCAACAGCACAGAAAGCAGTCGTTTGGTCATAAAAATCGCTCCCTTTCGTTTACACCCTTATCATACACCATTTTCACCGCTTTTACAAGTAGGGATTACATTGACAAAAAAGCCGAATTTTGGTAAAATAACTTGAAAATTGTCAGAAAAGGAGGTGGGACTGTGGTTTTCAGTTCGGTGGAGTTTTTATTCATGCTGTTTCCGGGCACGCTGGCACTGTATTTTCTGCTGTCCCGCCTGCCGGACAAAGCAAAACGTGTGCGGGATCCCCTGCTCAATTTCCTGCTGATTGCCGCCAGCCTGCTGTTTTATGCCTGGGGTGAGCCGGTGCTACTGATTCTCCTGCTGACATCGGTGGCCGCCAACTGGCTGTTTGGTCTGGGCATCGCCCACGGAAAAGGGCGCAAGCTCCTATTGACGGCGGCGGTGGTGCTGAACATCGGGCTGTTGGGCGTGTTTAAGTATGCCGGCTTTGCCACCGACATTCTCAACAGCGTCACCGGTCTTTCTCTTCCGGTGCCGCAGATCGCTCTGCCCATCGGCATTTCCTTCTACACCTTCCAAGCGCTGTCCTACGTCATCGACGTATACCGCGACCCCGCGCTGGTGCAAAAGAACGGGTTTCGCCTGCTGCTATATATCTGCTTCTTCCCCCAGCTGATCGCCGGTCCCATTGTGCGGTACGGCGACATCGCCGATCAACTGAAATCCCGTACCCTCACCCTCGATGGGGCGATGATCGGCTTTCGTCGGCTGTTTATCGGTCTGGGTAAGAAAATTCTGATTGCGGACGAGCTGGCGGTGCTGGCCAACGTCTGCTTTGCCCACAACGCAGAAAACCTGCCCATGGCCGGAGCGTGGCTGGGTGCCATCGCCTATCTGCTGCAAATCTATTTCGATTTCAGCGGTTACAGCGATATGGCCATCGGCATGGGTCACATCTTCGGCTTCCGATTCCCCGAAAACTTCAACTATCCCTATGCCTCCCTGGGCATCAAGGATTTCTGGCGGCGGTGGCACATCACCCTGTCCACCTGGTTCCGGGAGTATCTGTATATCCCCCTGGGCGGCAACCGCAAGGGCAAGAGGCGGATGCTGCTCAATCAGCTCATCGTTTTCTTCTGCACCGGTCTGTGGCACGGTGCCAACCTGACCTTTGTGGTATGGGGACTGTATAACGGACTGTTCCTCATTTTGGAAAGCAACGATATCCTGCCTGTGCGGCGAGTAAAATCGGCGGTGGGCAAACTATTGGTGCGGGTGTACACGCTGTTGACGGTTACCATCGGTTTTGTCATCTTCCGCGCCGACAGCCTGACGGTAGCCGTGCGCTATCTGGGGCGGATGTTCGCCTTTGATGGTGGCTGGTGGGGCGAGGTGCTCCCCTGCCTGACCCCCTATTTCTTCACCATCTTAGGGCTGGCCGTCATCGGTGCGGCTCCCCTCACCCCCGCCCTCAAACGGCTGTGTGACACCCGTCCCCGCCTGGACGGCGTGGCACAGCGGCTGTCGCTGGTGTGGGCGCTGATGATGCTGGCGCTGTGCGCCATGAGCTTAGCGGCCGGCACCTATTCGGCGTTTATCTATTTCCAATTCTGATCGACATCCTCGATAGAAAAATAAGGGCGGTGAGGATCCGCCCACTTTCCCCTCAAGGGGAAGGCTATCTCTATTTTTGTTTTATACGGTATCTCAACCGGAAAGGAGGGTTTGCCTCGATGAAAAAGTGGGAAAAGATTGCCTTTGCGGCGATTTCGTCAGCGTTGTTGCTCATCCCCGTATACACCATGCCGTTTATGGGGCAATCCTCCTCGGCAGACAACACGGAAAAGCGGGAATTGGCGCAAAAACCCGCCCTGTTGGAAGAGGGTCAGTTCAACACGGAATTCTTTGAGGGGATGGGCGACTATCTGGCCGACCATTTCACCCTCCGCGCGCAACTGGTGGCCGCCCAAAGCGGGCTGAAAGGGCTGTTCGGCGTATCCTCCTCCGAGGACGTGGTGATGGGCAAGGACGGCTGGCTGTATTTCGACAAGACCATGCCGGACTATATGGGGGAAACCTCCCTCAGCGAAATCCAAGCCCTTCGCTTGCAACGGGTGGGCACCCTGATGGAAGAATACGTAGAGAGTCACGGCGCCACCTTTGTGCTGACCATCGTCCCGAATAAGGCCACCATCTATCCCGAATACGTGCCCTACTACTATCCCGCGACCACCTCCCCCACCCCGTTACACACCCTAAATAACGTGCTCAAAGACGAGAATTGGTACGTGGATATAACGGCGGCGCTCACCGCCGAAAAGGGCACCCAACTCTATCACAAGCGGGACTCCCACTGGAACAATTTAGGCGCACGCGTCGGCTATGACGCGCTAATGACCGACGTGGGCGGCAAGACAGGCGCCTATGCCGACACCCCCTACACCATCGAAAAGGTGTGGGACGGCGATCTGGACAAACTGTTGGGCAGCTCCCACAAGGATGAACAAGCCGTGTGGCAGACGGAATTCACCTATGAGTACACCTCCCGCTTCCGCGGCGAAGAGGACGTGCTGATCACCACCGCCTGCGCCGACGGCGAGGGACATCTGGTGATGTTCCGCGACTCCTTTGCCAACGCCCTGCTCCCCCTGCTGGCGGAGCAATACGCCACCGCCACCTTCTCCCGCGCCCTGCCCTTTGCCTTGGATTTGACCGAAACCGAGGAGGCAGACGTGGTGATGGTGGAGATCGTGGAGCGCAACCTCACCAATCTGCTGGCCTACGCCCCAAAAATGGCGGCCCCTGTGCGGCGGATGCCCACCGCCACCGACCATGGCAACTATGTAACGGCCAAAGCAGAAAAGAAAGGCAATTATATCCAGGTGAGCGGTTTCACCGACGGGATAGCCGACCGCATCTATCTGGCGGTGGACGGCGTAGCCTACGAGGCCTTCCCCATCGCCGAGGGTGACCCCGCCGCCGACAACGGCTTCACCGCCTATCTGCCTGCGGAACACGCAGGAAAGACCATCACACTGCTGTGCGAACAAGACGGCGTGTGGACGACACAAGGTACCATTCAGTAAGGAGGACATGGATATGAAACGCATTTTGGCTTTGACGATTGCCGCGATGCTGCTGTTGGGCGGTTGCGGCGTCAAGGAAAACAACGACAGCAAAAAGCCCGCCGACCACACGGAGAAAGGCATCCAAATCGGCGGCGTCACCCTAACTATCGGCGGCGTGCTCACCGACGAGAAAAAAGAAGCATTGGGCGAGCCGATCAGCACCTCCGAAGCGCCCAGCTGCCTTTACGAGGGCTTTGACATCGTATACGAATACGAAGGCTTCACCCTGCAAACCAACCAGCAGAGCGAGGACGAGATCGTGTGCATCCTCACCGTCGAAACGGAGAAATACCCCACCGCCCAAGGCGTTAAGGTAGGCGATACCGCCGAAGCGGTGAAAGAAGCCTACGGCGAGGCTGAGGAGGACACCAAGTATTATCTGACCTACACCGTGGACAACACCGCCATCACCTTTTCGCTGAGTGGCGGTAAGGTTTCCGCCATCGAATACGCCGTCCCCTCTTAAATCACACCAAAGCCGCCGAGAGCATAGACTCTCGGCGGCTTTTTGCATTGCATTTCGGCGGGGGCTATGCTATAATCGACACAAAGGGACCGTTTTTGAGAAAGGATGATGCTAATGAAACGCATATTGGCTTTGTTTATGGCCTTGGTGATGCTGCTGGGTGTCACCGCCTGCGGCAAGGACGGCAAATCGGAGAAAACGCCGCAGACCACCACGGCAACGGCGATCTCCACCACCGCCTCCACAACAGGCACCACCGCCACCGAAAGCACCGACGGCACCACCGAGGGCTCTTCCTCGGCTACCGAGACCAGCCTTGCCACCACCACAAGCTCTCACTCCACCGTCACCGTGACCGTTCCCTCCTCCTCCGCCACAAAGGCACCCACCACCACCGCCCCCACCAAGCCGGCGGTGAAGGCCAAGCTCAACGGCGTCAGCCTGTCGGAATACACCATCGTCATTGACGACGAGGCGCTGGACTATGCCGACCGCGCGGCCACCTATATCCGCACCGAAATCTTTGCCCGCACCGGCGCCTATCTGGACATCGTCACCGACGACACCACCCCCACCAAGCACGAAATCGTGGTGGGCGAAACCAACCGTTCCATCTCCAAGGCGCTCAACGCCAAAACCGAGGGCTTGGAATTCTCTTTGATGGCGAAGGACGGCCACGTGGCCATGGAGGGCGACTATTTCATCATCGCGGCCGCCGCCTATTATTTCGTTGCCACCTACATCGGCGGCACAACCTCCAACACCGCCGTGCCCACCAAAGCGACGGTGTGTGAGCCCATCCAAGAGAAGCCGGATAACTTCATCTTCCTCATCGGTGACGGCATGGGGGTCAACCACACCCTGCTGCCCAACGAATACAACCACAACCGCTTTGACAGCGATGCGGTGGACGCCAACGACTTCACCGACGGCGAAAACTTCTTCTACGGCTATCTGTTCCCCAACCAGGGTACGGCCCGCACGCACAACGTGTACGGCCAAGTCACCGACTCTGCCGCCTCCGCCACCGCCCTGGCCACCGGCTATAAAACATCCAACGGACGCATTGGCAAGGATAAGGATACCAACGACCTGAAATCCCTCACCGAGCTGGCGGGAGATTTGGGCATGAACACCGCCATTATGTCCACCGAGGGGCGCAAAGGCGCCACCCCCGGCGGCTTCTCCGCCCACGCGGATATGCGAGACATGTACGACGATATTGTGGCCGACCAGGATGCGATGACCAAAAAATACGGCACCATCGTCGACTGCAACTACGACTATTATACCGGCATGAGCATCACCTTCTACCTCGAAAAGGCCATCAACAATACGCTGAACCAGATAAACCAAGGTGACAAGGGTTTCTTTATGATGTATGAGGAGGCCTTCATCGACAAACACAGCCACAATCGGGAAAAAGAAAAGGCCACCTGGGCAGTATTCCGATTCAATCAGGCCATCGCCTTGTTTATGGAATTTGCTTTCTACCACCCCAACACCTTCATCCTCATCACCGCCGACCACGAGACCGGCAGTCTGACCGATATGGGCGGCGTCCTCACCTATGGTACCGGCGATCACTCCGACCGTGTGGTGCCGGTGTTCGCCTACGGTATGGGAACAGAGGTGTTCGACGGTCAGGAGATCGAGAACGTGCAGATTCCCAAGACCATCGCCAAGATGTGGGGACAAACGCTGGCAGAGGACACCGACGAGCAATATCCGCCCCTGAATTAAGAGCATAAAAAAGGTCGCATCCTGACGGATGCGACCTTTTTTTACATAGCCATTATGGGTTTAAGAATGTCCGCGTCGGCAGGGCAAAAGGCAAACTGCGGAATTTCGGAAGGGGTGATCCACCGCAGGTCATTGTGCTCCAGCATCTGCGGCTCTCCCTCGGCGATGGTGGCGTGAAACAGGGTCAGGTGCACGTGTATGTCGGGGTACTGATGGGTGGCCTCCATAAACGGCTCCCCCACCGCCACGGTGATCGCCAGCTCCTCCCGACATTCCCGCACGAGCGCCTCCGGCAAGGCCTCGCCGGGCTCCACCTTGCCCCCCACAAACTCCCACAGCAGGGCGTTGCCCTTATGGGCGGGGCGCTGGCAGATGAGAAATTTCTCTCCGCGCCAAATCAGCGCGGCAACCACTTCGGTCATAATGCATCCTCCGTTTTGCGTAGCTTTTCCCCATTATACCACCGATCCGATCGGGAGGCAATGCGTTATTTGCTGTTTTTTATCAGTGCAAAAAGGATGCCAATGGGGAGATACAGCAAAGCCGCCACGCCGCCGAGAAACCGGCGGCGTTGTTCTTTGCCCTTGGCCAAACACAAACCAATGCCCAGAAAAACCAAAAACAGCCAAAAACCCATACCACAACTCCCTTTCGCTTCGTTGTGAGTACAGTATAGCAGGAACATTGGGCTATAAAAAGGACAGTAAAACCAAATCTCCCCGACTTTTTTCAAAATCGGGGAGGAAACATCACAGCAAGCGGTCGCAAAGATTGGTCAGCGCCACCATCAGAGGTAAGGTGACGATGGATAGGAGAGTGCTGAGAGAAACCAGATTCACCGACAGGCGAGGATTGCGGTCAAAGCGGGTGGCAAACATGGTGCAGGCGGTAGCCACCGGGGTGGCGATGCAGATCATCAGGGAGGTGAGCAGGTCGCCCCGCACACCGCACAGCAACAGGACCCCCAACGCCACCAGCGGCGCCGCCACCAGCCGCAGAGCCATACACAGCCAGCCGCGCCCATCTTTGAGGGCGGCGACCAGGTTGGTCTGCGCCAGATAATAGCCCACGATGAGCATGGGGACAGGAGTGTTGAGGGCCGCCAGATGGCCGATGCCGTCGGCGATCAACGCAGGCACGGGGATGGGGAGCACAAACAGGAGCAGACCCACCACCACGCCGATGACACCGGGGTTGAGCAAGATCTTTTTTGCCGACAGGTGGCGCTCGCCGCTCATTTCGGCAAGGCCGTAGGTCCAGAGGAACACGTTGAACACGATGACGTAAGCGGCGCAATAGAACACCCCCACGTCACCGAGAATGGCCTGTTGGAGGGGGATCGCCATATAGCCGGCGTTGGAAAAGACAGTGGCAGAGCGAAACACCCTGCGGCGATTCTCGTCGCTGTCGCGGAACACTACCTTTGCCAGCAGAATCAGCACGGCGTGGGTGAAAGCCGCCACCGCCACCACCGTGAGAAACCCCCACAGCATGGCAGGATCAAACGCGCGGATGCAGGATTTGACGATGACGCAGGGGGTGGCAATATACAGCACCAGATTAGCCAGCGCTTTCACCGCCCCATCGGACAAGAGTTTGGTTTTGGCGCAGACCACACCCACCCCCATCAACAAAAAGAGAGTCAGCACGTTGACCGCCACCGTGAGAAAATCTTGCAGCATAACAAAACTCCTTCGTATATCGAGTTTTCTCTATCATACCACATTTTACCGCTTTTCAACACCCAAAAACAGAAAAAACGGAAAAATTTTAGCCTTTTAACGAATTAATACTTTACAACAGTAAAGTTTTGGTGTATAATAGCCTCACTCAAAGGGGCAATCCCCCGAAAAAAAGGAGGAAATCATTATGAAAGCTGTTAGAAAAGTGTTGTGCGTCGTTCTGGTGCTGCTGATGGCAGTCGCCTGCTTCACCGGATGCAAAAAGGAGAACAAGTCCGACAAGGAATACGTCCAGGAAAAGGGCGTGCTGGTGGTGGGCATCACCGATTTCGCCCCCATGGACTATCAGGATGAGGACGGCAACTGGATCGGCTTTGACGCCGATTTGGCAAAGGCTTTTGCCAAAAAGCTGGGTGTGAAGGTGGAGTTCCAGCTCATCGACTGGGACAACAAGGCTTTCGAGCTGGAGGGCAAGGCCATCGACGTGGTGTGGAACGGCATGACCATCACCGACAAGGTGAAGGCCGCCATGGACTGCTCCAACCCCTACTGCAACAACCAGCAGATGGTAATCGTCAAAAAGAGCGTAGCAGACCAATACACCACCAAAGACAGCGTCAAGGGACTGAAATTTGCCGTTGAGGAAGGCTCTGCCGGTCAAGAGCAGGTGGAGGCGCTGGGCGCCGAATTCACCCCCGTGGCCGACCAGACCGCCGCCCTGCTGGAGGTGAAGGCGGGTACCGCCGACGCCGCCGTAATCGATAGCTTGATGGCCGCCGCCACCGTGGGCGAGGGCACCGACTATGCTGATCTGATGTACACCGTTGGCCTCAACGACGAGCAATACGGCGTGGGCTTCCGCAAGGGCTCCGATCTGGTGGACGAGCTCAACGCTTTCTTTAAGGAATACTACGAGAGCGGCGAGATGTTGAAACTGGCCAAGAAATATAAAATCGTCGAGTCCGCCATCATCGAGCAAAAATAAATCAACTAAGGGATTTTCGCTATGTTTATGACCGTTATCCGATCCCTCAACGAGGGATTTTTGGAAACACTCAAATTATTCGCCGTCACCCTGCTGGGCGCCCTGCCGTTGGGTCTGGTGATCTCCTTCGGCTCCATGTCCCGCTTCACCCCCCTGCGGTGGTTCACCCGCACGGTGGTGTGGGTGGTGCGTGGCACCCCGCTGATGCTCCAACTCATCATTTTGTTTTACGTGCCCGGCTTCGTGCTGGACAGTAACCCCTGGGCTATCGAAAACGGACGCTTTTGGGCGGCGGCGGTGGCCTTCATCCTCAACTATGCCTGCTACTTCTCCGAGATCTACCGCGGCGGCATCCAAGGCGTGCCGGTGGGTCAGCAGGAGGCCGGTCAGGTGTTGGGTATGACCAAACGGCAGATCTTTTTCAAGGTCACCCTGTTGCAGATGATCAAGCGCATCGTGCCCCCCATGTCCAACGAGGTCATTACGTTGGTCAAGGATACCGCCATCGCCCGCATCATCGCGTGGCAAGAGCTGATCTATGCCGGTTATGCCTTTTTGAAGGGCTCCCACGGCTATGCGGGATTGATGTGGCCGCTGTTTTTCACCGGCCTGTACTATCTGGCGTTCAGCGGCGTCCTCACCCTGTTCTTCGGGTGGCTGGAAAAGAAAATGAGTTATTTTAGGAGTTAACGGCTGTGGAGATTTTACGTGTAGAAAACATCGTCAAGAGCTTCGGCAAGGTGGAGGTGCTCAAGGGCATCGACTTTTCCTTGGAGGAGGGGCAGGTGCTGTCTATCATCGGCTCCTCCGGCTCGGGAAAAACCACCCTCTTGCGATGCCTCAACTTTTTAGAAACCCCTCAACAGGGGCGCATCACCGTGGAGGACGAGGTGCTGTTTGACGCCGCCGACAAGCAGAAGATGACCGATCGTGTTATCCGACAGAATCGTCTGCATTTCGGCTTGGTGTTCCAGCAGTTTAACCTCTTCCCCCAATACACCGTCAAGCGCAACGTCACCTTGGCGCAAGAGCTGCTGGCGAAGGAGAAAATCAAAAAAGAGGGCAGCTATAACGGTCACGCCACCATTAAGGAGGCGCTGGCCGCCATCGACCGAAACGCCGACCGTCTGCTGGAAGAAGTAGGGCTTTCCGCCAAAAAGGACAGCTATCCCTGCCAGCTCTCCGGCGGCCAGCAGCAGCGCGTCGCTATCGCCCGCGCCTTGGCGATGGATCCCCGCATTTTGTGCTTTGACGAGCCCACCAGCGCCCTTGACCCCGAGTTGACCGGAGAGGTGCTGCGGGTCATCCGCGAACTGAAGGAGACCGGACGCACCATGATCATCGTCACCCACGAGATCGGATTTGCCCGGGAGGTGTCCGACGTGGTGATGTTTATGGACGGCGGCGTCATCGCCGAGATGGGCCCTCCCGCACAGGTCATCGACAACCCGCAAAATCCGAGAACAAAAGAATTTTTGGCTCGTTTCAGCGAAAGAGGATAAAAAAAACAGTCCGTGGCAGACGCCACGGACTGTTTTTGCGTTACATCCCCGTCTCACTGTAATGAAGAATGGGCTTTCTCTTGTTAGACAAATAGACTGCCAGCACCACGTCGCCCTCTCGCGCGCGACCAAACACTTTGCCGTTGACGCTCGTCTTCCACGTCCGATCTCCACTGCGATAACACAAAATGTAATGAGAGCCCTCGGAGTCGCTCTTGTCCTCCTTGCTTACCAAAACATCCTCGCGCAATTCGAACAACCCCTTTTGGGTATCGCGGTAGTCCCGGATGGTAGTGCACATACACCAAATCCAACCGACAAAGCACAAGCCGGCAATGGCTAACGGTATCCAGCCAAACACTGTGCCATACCGCAAATACAGAAACCCATAGCATAGCCAGCTGAACAGCAGGAACGGTCGCAACATACGGCTGCGAACCATCACTTTGATGTCTGCTTCAATCGTTTGTCTGTCCGGCATGATTCCATCTCTTTTAGAGCGGCGGGTGCGCTGAGCCAGCATGCACAGCACCGCCAAACCGGCGAGCAAGAACGGTAGCGAAACGCACACGAGCCAACTGTTTCTTCTTAAATCGTCCACCTGCTGACGGGGGTCTTCGGGGCTGATTTGGAGAGATACCGTCTTTCCGACAGGCGCCAATTTTTCTTTTTGACCCTTGACTTCATAAAGAAAATCCTTATAGCGCACATCGTCGTACACATACGTGACAAAGGATTGGTATCGTGTGCCATCTTCGGTATCCTCGTAGGAGGAGTGTTTGGTGACCTTAGCCATGACGGTGACGGGATTGTCGGCAATCCGCCGGCAATGCTCCAAATCGACCCACGGCTGCACAACGCCCACATTTATCATGGCCGTCAAAGCGGCACAGACAATGCCGCCGGCAATCAGACTCAAAATACCTACCAGGATTCCCTGCGCCAGACGATGACCCGGATGGGATTGGAGAAACTTGAATATAGCACCCATTAGCAAAACCGCCGCACCGAGAACAATACAAACGATAGCGCCAACAACGTGCTCCCCCACCGCCACCAAAAGACAACCGCCCAAGATTAGAAATAGCGGACCGGCAAGGAGCAAAGAAATGACGCATATTTGTCCAAAAGAACGCTTGTTTTTGGATGCTTGTTTCATAACCTATTCCTCATTCCTCATTTTTCGTAATTCTTACCATTCAGCACAGCCGAGGTTAGGGTTTCGCCCTCGTAGCACAGTTTCAGCGAGAAGAAGGGGGCGTCCTCGGCGATCAGCCGCAGGAAGATGCGATCCCCCTCCCAGGTGGGCAAGGTGGGGACAAGGGCGTTATCCACCCATTCCAGCGTGCCCTCGTCACAGTCGATGAGCTCCCCCTCATAGCCGTCGGCGGTGAAGAGGTGCATATACTCCGTCTCCCACTGATCCGACACGAAAGTGACGATGCCGCGATAGCGATAGGAGGTGAGGGTCAGGCCGGTTTCCTCGTACACCTCGCGAAGCAGGCAATCCTCAGGGCTTTCCTTGTCCTCAAAGCCGCCTCCCACGCCGATCCACTTGTCTTTGTTCAGGTCGTTTTCCTTTTTCACCCGATGGAGCAAGAGGGTTTGCCCCTTGTCGTTTTGAATGTAGCAAAGCGTGGTGTTCCGCATACCAATCCTCTCCTTTTACCTCGTTATTCTACCATTTTTCCGCATTTTGTGCAAGAGGTGAGGCAAATGTTGATTGACTTGTGAAAAAAAGTGTGCTACAATAAGGAAAAATAAGCAAATAGGAGGGACTTTCCTTATGAAGCGCATTCAGACTCTGGAGACCAAGAACCTGTGCGACAGCGCCAAGAACGGCGGCTGCGGCGAGTGCCAGACTTCCTGCCAGTCCGCTTGCAAGACCAGCTGCGGCATTGCCAATCAGGAGTGCGAGAACAAGTAATTGGCCTAACCAAATGTCGCCATCATTCGATGGCGACATTTTTTATGCTTTGGCTCGACAACGCTTGCAGAGTGGTATGAAACGCTGTCTCGGCGCCCGTAATTGGTTTTCGGCTCAATTCCGTGGCGGGACGTCGCAAGCGCCGTCCCCTACGGGCTCTAATCCAACCCGTGGATTACGCCGCAGGCTTCATCGTAGGGACAGATGTCCTCATCTGTCCGCCTTTGGAAACGGTGCAACCTCTTGCGGACAGGTCGGAGACCTGTCCCTACAACCGAGTTACGTGCCTCGCATTGGGCAAGGCTTTGATCCCAACCGACCGATGCAGCGAAAGGAGTTGAATCCTTTATGTTTTTCCAAAAAAAGAGTAACAAACCTATCCGCACCATCACACAACAATGGGTGTCTTGCTTCGGCATCCTTTATCTTTCGTTTAGTATAGCGCTCGTCGTGTTGTTCATCGTCCAAATTCCTTTGGGTTTGATCATCGGGAAAACCAACACTTTGTTGTCGAACTCGCTCTACTTCATCGCTGCTCCGATCACGCAATTTGTTGAGAGTTATCGTGACGGTCAAAGCAATTACCAATTTCGATTGGGACGGTTGTTGTTGGCACTGCTGTTGACGCTGGCTACTCAGGTGGCGTTGGTGCTCATTATCGGCGGACACGCTATCTATTTTTCGGGTCCGGCTATCGTGTTTGACGAGTATTTGCTGAGGATATACAATCCCATTGAGGTGCCCACCAGAACGGTGTTGGATACCTACGAATGGGCTTTGATGTTTGCAGCGGACCTGTTTGTCTACGTCCCCACTATTCTTTTAGGCGAGTATTTGGGCAACAAGAAACGCATCAAGGAATTCAACGAATCGGAAGAAACCGAACCCGTCAACGAGGTAGAATAAAGATGGTAGGGGGCGATGCCCACATCGCCCCATTAGCCTCCCTCTCCGAGGGAGGTGGCCGAGCGTAAGCGAGGTCGGAGGGAGTGAAAACTCCCTCAGTCAGCCTAACGGCTGACAGCTCCCTCAAAGAGGGAGCCTAATTTAGAATTTTTGGAGTGATACTTATGGTACACCGTTATCAATTAGGCGGTTACAATATCGTGCTGGACATCTGCTCCGGCTCGGTGCACGTGGTGGACGAGGTGGCCTACGATATGATCGGGCTGTATGAAACCACCGACCGCGAGGACATCCTCGCCCGGATGTGGGAGAAATACGGCGACCGCGAGGACGTGACCGCGGAAGAACTGGCCGAGTGCTACGACCAGATCGGAGAGCTGAAAGAGGCGGGCAAGCTGTTTACCCCCGACACCTTCCGTCCCATGGCGGACACCCTCAAGCAGAAGACCGCCGGCGTGGTGAAGGCGCTGTGCCTCCACGTAGCCCACACCTGCAACCTCAACTGCTCCTACTGCTTCGCCAGCCAGGGCAAATACCACGGTGACCGCGCCCTGATGAGCCTGGAGGTGGGCAAGCGGGCGCTGGATTTCCTCATCGAGAACAGCGGCAGCCGCCACAATCTCGAGGTGGACTTCTTCGGTGGCGAGCCGCTGATGAACTGGGATATGATCAAAGAGTTGGTGGCGTATGCCCGCCGGCGGGAGAAAGAGACGGGCAAGCGCTTTCGTTTCACCCTCACCACCAACGGCGTGCTGGTGGACGAGGACGTCATCGCATTCTCCAACCGCGAGATGAGCAACGTGGTGCTCAGCCTGGACGGTCGCAAAGAGATCCACGACGCCTACCGCGTGGACTACGCGGGTAACGGAAGCTGGGAGAAGATTGTCCCCAAATTCCAGCAGTTTGTGGAGGCCCGCGGTGGCAAGAACTATTATATGCGGGGCACCTTTACCCACGCCAACCCCGATTTCCTGAAGGACATTCAGCAGATGCTGGATCTGGGCTTCACCGAGCTGTCCATGGAGCCGGTGGTGTGCGCTCCCGACGATCCCTCTGCCCTCACCGCCGAGGATCTGCCCGTCGTCCTCGACCAGTATGAAAAATTGGCCGAGCTGATGTTAGAACGGCACAAGGCGGGCAAGCCCTTCACCTTCTACCACTATATGATCGACCTCAAAGGCGGCCCTTGCATCTATAAGCGTGTGTCCGGCTGTGGCAGCGGCACCGAGTATATGGCGGTGACCCCCTGGGGTGACCTGTATCCCTGCCACCAGTTTGTGGGTGAGGAGGCTTTCAAACTGGGCGACATCTGGAACGGTGTCACCAACACCGCCACCCAGTGCGAATTTGCCGCCTGCAACGTCTATGCCCGCCCTGACTGCGCCGACTGCTGGGCGAAGCTCTACTGCTCCGGCGGCTGTGCCGCCAACGCCTACCACGCCACCGGCTCGGTGACCGGCGTGTACCAGTACGGTTGCGAACTGTTCCGCAAGCGTATGGAATGTGCCATCATGGTGGAGGTCGCCAAGGCCTTGGGTGATGCGTGATGAAAACCCCCATTTGTGATTTTGTGAAAAAATATAGTGACAGCGATACCGTGCGCCTGCACATGCCGGGGCATAAGGGCGTGAGCCGTTTGGGTTGCGAGGGGCGTGACATCACCGAGATCGGCGGTGCCGACGTGCTGTATCGCTCGTGCGGCATCATCCGCGAGAGCGAGGAGAATGCCGCCGCCCTGTTCGGTGCGGCGCGGACGGTGTATTCCACCGAGGGAAGCTCCCTCTGCATTCGCGGTATGCTGTATCTGGCGATGCAGGCAACGGGACGGCGCACCTTTTTGGCGGGTCGCAACGCCCACTCCGCCTTTGTCACCGCCTGCGCCCTGCTGGACGCGGAGGTGGAATGGCTGTGGGGCGGGGATACCCTGACGGCTTGCGCCGTGACTGCCGAGATGGTGGAACAGGCTTTGCGCAAGACGGCGGAAAAACCGGCGGCGGTGTACGTGACCAGCCCCGATTACCTGGGAAACATTTTGGATATTGCCGCCATCGCCGCCGTGTGCCATCGCCACGGCGTGCTGCTATTGGTGGACAACGCCCACGGTGCGTATTTACGCTTTCTCTCTGAGGACAAGCACCCCATTTCGTTGGGGGCCGACCTCTGCTGTGACTCGGCCCATAAGACCCTGCCGGTGCTGACGGGGGGTGCCTATTTGCACATTTCCACCACCGTGGCAGAGCTGGGTGAGCAGGCGGAGCACGCCCTCTCCCTCTTTGCCTCCACCAGTCCGTCCTATCTCATTCTGCAATCGCTGGATGGAGTCAATCCCTATTTGAAGGACGAGTTTGCCGCCGATTTGGCGACCTGTTGCGACAAGGTGCAAGAGTTGAAAACGGCTCTCACCACCCACGGCTATACCCTTGTGGGAGATGAGCCGTTAAAGGTAACGGTGGCGACAAAAGGGTACGGCTATACCGGAGAAGAGGTAGCGGCACGTCTGGAAAAAGAGGGCATTGTCTGCGAATTTGCCGATCCTGATTACATCGTGATGATGTTTGCCCCCTCCCATACCGTGGAGGATTTTGAGCGGGTGCAAACCGCGTTGTGCGCTCTCCCTAAACAGGAAGCGTTAACCGCCACCCCGCCCAAAATGGGAAAACCGCAGGTGAAAATGAGCCTGCGGGAAGCCTTGTTTGCCCCTGCGGAGGAATTGCCGCTGACCGACTGCGTCGGTCGGGTGTTGGCCTCCCCCACTGTCAGCTGTCCCCCTGCCGTCCCCATTTTAGTGGGCGGCGAGGTGGTGGACGAGGACGCCATTCGCGTATTCCGCTATTACGGTTACAAAACGTTACGGACTGTAAAATAATTAAAAGGAACGAAAACGTATGCTCAGACGCACTCTGGCTTGGCAAGTGAAGCGTCCTCTGTTTGTCAGTGGTGGGATAGCAATCGCTGTCACCGCCATTGCGCTGAAAGCCTCCCTCGCTGTGACGCTAGGCTGTGTCGTTCCTCTCATTGTGCTTCTCTACTGGAAGCGATTGCATCTATGCGCCGTGATTGCTCTGTGTTTTCTCTTGGTGGCGGTGGGATACCGCCACACCTACGTCCTGCCCGCCGAAAGGCTGGACGGACAAAGCGACACCGTCACGGGAACCATCGTTGCCGAGCCATCCCACGGACGGATGTATACGCTGCGGGTGACGGCCTCACGCCATCTGCCAAAGGGCAGTCGGGTGATGCTCTATTTCCCCGACGGAGAGCTGCCCGCCCTGCAAGACACCGTTCGTGCACGGGTGGAGCTGCACAAAGCCCACGATAATCAGACCTATTATACCGCTCGGGGCGCCTTTGTCTGCGCTTTTCCCACCCAAGAGGACGGGTCCGTCCGCATCACCCATCACGCCGTCCCCGATGGGGTCCCAACACGATGCCGCACCGCCTTGACGAGCCGGGTAAGGACCGTTCTTCCCACACGGGAAAGTGCCATTCTCTCTGCCATGTGCTTCGGACAAAGAGAGCACCTGTCCCCCTCAGACGAAGCCGCCTTTCGCGGCAGCGGTCTGAGCCATCTGCTGGTGGTGTCGGGTCTGCATCTGTCCATGGTTGCCCTCGCCATACGGCGGTTCTTCCGCCGTAGCGGCATGGTGGCTTGTTGTTTGATAACCTTTTGTGCCGTGTGGCTGTTTGCCCTGCTTGTGGGGCTCACCCCCTCGGTGATCCGAGCGGCGGTTATGATTTCGCTGTGGCTGGCAGGATGCCTGCTGTTTTGCCGATCCGATGGACTCAACGCTTTGGGGCTGGCCGCCATGCTTTTGCTGGTCTGCCACCCCTATACCCTGTTTGACGTCGGATTCCAGCTTTCCTTTGCCGCCACAGCCGGGGTGCTGACGCTGGCCCATCGGCTGACACCCCACACCCCCTCCTCCCACGAAGAAATACCATGGCAGAAAAGGCTGTGGCGCACCACAAAGAAAACCCTCAAAAATGGGGCGGTGGTCTGCATTTCCGCCCTGCTGTTTTCCCTCCCCGTGGCTTGCTATCATTACGGTGGGTTTCCTCTCACCTCGCTGCCGTCCAATCTGTTGGCGGCTCCGATTGCCGGCGCCACCATGCTGTTCGGGTGGTTGGGCGCCCTTTGCGGGCTGCTTCCCTTTATGAGTTGGCTGAGCAACGGACTGCTGTTGATTGCCGGACTGTTGGCGCGCTGTTTGGCGGGGATCGCCCGTTTGCTCTCCCCCGATTGGGGATGGATCACCGTATCCCAACGCTGGCAATGGCTGTTGCTGTGCGGCGTGTGCGCCGTAACGGTGGGAGGTATCCTCTGCCGCATTCCGTGGCGGCAGGTAGCGGCGGGGTTGACGGCTTTGATTCTGCTGACGGCAGGGATCGCCATTCCTTTTGTCACCCAGCCGATACACCTAACGGTGGTGCCTATGGATAACGAAAGCGGATTCCTGCTGCAACAAGGCGGCCACTGCGCCTTGATCGTTACCGATGCCGCCAAAATCGAAAACGTTACTTATGAAACCTCGGCTTTTCAGCCCGACGTGGTGTTTGTGTTGGGCGGAGATACCTCCGCCGTCACACAGCTCGCCCTTTGGCCCAACGCCACCGTGATGGTGGCCACCCCCGCCGAATGGACGGTCGGTGCCGACCAAGCCGTTTGCCCTTGCCCCATCGGCGGCTCCGCCGCGCTGTGGCAGGGTTGCCGCCTGACCCGTCTGTCTGCGGGATGGACCCTGTTGCAAGCAGGAGACCAAGCGGTGTGCATCAGCACCGATCCCGACGAGCCCTGTCCCCATCCCGATGGATGGCACATCTATGTGGGTGGCGCCCCCACGGTGCCGCCCGACACCCCCTATACAGTGGTGTGCAGCGATGCTTGGCTGCGCCGCCACCACTCCGCCCTCACGGGGCGAGAAACCCTCCTTTGCGACGAAACCGTTACCTTCACGCCCCTACGGGGAGAATGGAGAGCATTGCCATGGCTATGACTATGACCGAAACCCAACTGAAAGAGTGCATCAAAAACGGAGAAGCCAATCTGTACGTATTCTACGGTGCGGAGGGGTATCTTGTGGAGCAATACGCTCGCCTGGTGGCACGCGAAACGGTAGAGGAGGGCTTTGACGCCTTCAACCTCCAGCGCTTTGACGGGCAGGAGGTCACCGCCGCCGAGCTGGAGGACGCGGTGGAGGCGCTGCCGCTGATGACCGACCGCAAATGCGTGCTGGTGCGGGATCTGAACCCCTGCGGTGGCGACACCGACCGCCTGCTGACCTTGATGGAGCAGGTGCCGGAGAGCTGTGTGCTGGTGTTTTGGCAAATGACCGTCCAGCCCGACAGCCGCAAAAACGGATGGAAAGCCTTTCTGAAAATCGCCGGCGAAAAAGGCGTGGCGATGAAATTTGAGCACAAAGACGTGAACGACATCGCCAAAATGCTGGCGGGCGGCGCCAAGCGCCGCGGCTGTTGTCTGGAGGTGGCGGATGCCCGCTATCTCACCGAGCAGGTGGGCAACGACCTCAATCTGCTGATTCACGAGCTGGACAAGCTGTGCGCCCTGGCGGGCGAGGGCGGCGAGATCACCAAGCAGATGATCGACACCGCCTGCCCCAAGAATTTGGAGGCCAAGGTGTTTGATCTGTCCAAGGCTATCCTCTATCGCCGTCAGCAAGAGGCTTTTGACCTGCTTTACCAACTGCGGGTACAGCGGGAGGAGCCCATCGCGGTGCTGGGCACCCTTTCCAACGCCTTCTCCGACCTCTACCGCGGCAAGGTAGCCACCGCATCCGGCGTCAACCCCGAGGCGTTGGCACGTGCCTTCAAGAGCTATCAAAAGAAAGAATGGAAGCTGAAAAACGGAGCCAGGGACAGCGCTCGACTGAGCACGGACGCCCTGCGAACATGTCTGGCCGTTTTGGCTGAGGCCGACACCACCCTCAAACTGCGTAGCGGTGACGAATGGGTGCTGTTGGAGCAGACCGTTGCCCGGCTGGCGGAGGCGGTGCGATGAAACGGGTGCGGCAAGCCATCGTGGTGGAAGGCAAGCACGATGTCATTCGGGTGCAATCCGCCGTGGAGGCCGTGGTGGTGCCCACCGACGGCTTTCGCATTTTCAAAGACAAAGAAAAGATGGCAATGCTCCGCCGACTGGCTCAGGTGCGGGGGCTGATCGTGCTCACCGACAGCGATTCCGCCGGCGGAGTGATCCGCAACCATCTGCTGTCCTGCATCCCCGCCGAACAACTGCGGCAGGCCTATATCCCACCCGTTAAGGGCAAAGAAAAGCGCAAACCCGCCCCCTCCAAAGAGGGGTTGCTGGGCGTAGAGGGCATGGACGCCGCCACCGTGGTGGAGGCGCTCAGACGCGGCGGCGCCGTCTTTGAGGACGAGGACGGACCCGCATTCCCCTCGTTGGGGTTCACCAAAGCGGATTGGATGGCACTGGGTTTATCCGGCACCGCCGAAAGCAAAGGACGCCGCGAGCGCCTGGCACAGGCGTTGGGGGTGCCCACCTATCTCTCCGCCAACCGCCTGCTGGAATTGGTGAACGCCACCGTCACGGCGGAGGAATGGGAACGATTAAGGAGCGTTTGCGATGAACCGATTTGATAACGAAGTGAAACAGCGATGGGGTGACACCGCCGCGTATGCCGCGACAGCCATCAAAGTCTATTGCGATAGATAAGAAACAGGGAGAAGGCTTTTGCCTTCTCCCTGTTTTCGGTCGAGGTGACAGGAGTCGAGCCTGCTTGGACTTGTTCCCAAATGATAGGAAAGCCCTACTTTATAGACATTTCCGGTTATTTCTAACCCTTTCTGCTCAAAACCACATCCTCTTTGGCGCTTTTGTTTCCGTTGTCTCCGCATGTTCCGATTCGAGATGTGGGATAAACTGTGGTCAAAAAAACAACCTCGCAGTGTTGGGGTTTTCAGACGCTGCAAGGTTGTTTTTATTTACAGCTATTCTCTATATCAAAATTTGATCCGCAGTAGACAAAGAATGAGTTTCTGTTGAAACAGCAGTTGTTCATAAACAGTAAGAGAAGTCATAAACCGAGCTTTGAAAAGTGCAGAAATACGCAAAATACCCGAAAGTGTATATTGACTTATAATATTGGCTATGATATAATAGTCTCCGAAAAAAGTGAGTAAATACGCAAAATTTCCGAAAGAGGTTTGGCTATGATTGAAAGAAAAAAGTATCTTGAAAGACTCATCGCTAAGAAAGAAAACGGCTTGGTAAAGGTTATTACCGGTATTAGAAGATGTGGAAAATCGTACTTGTTGTTTAATATTTATAAGGATTATCTTAAGTCCATCGGCGTAGAAGATGAGTGTATCATCTGTCTTGCACTCGATGATGACGAGAATATCAAGTACCGTAACCCTCTTGAACTTGGCAAGTATATCCGCAGCTTAACTGTAGATGAAAGCAAGACTTATTACGTGTTTCTCGATGAGATTCAAAAGGTTGTTACCATTCAAAACCCCTATGTGGAAGGTGTCGAGGATAAGATCGGCTTTGTGGACGTTGTGCTCGGACTGATGAAACACGAAAACATTGACGTATACGTGACCGGCAGTAACTCGAAAATGTTATCCTCAGACATTCTCACCGAATTCCGCGGACGCGGTGACGAGATCCGTGTGAATCCTCTTTCTTTTGAAGAGTTCTATCATGCGTACGAAGGCGATAAGCGTGATGCTTGGCAAGAGTATTATACCTACGGTGGTCTGCCTCTTGTGATGAAGAAAAAAGGACACGAGGAAAAAGCGAAATACCTGGAGTCTTTGTTTGGTAAAATATATATCGGTGATATTATAGAACGAAACAAGATTTTGCACGATAAATCCGTTCTTGACGACCTTTTGAATATTATATCTTCCTCCGTAGGATCGCTTACGAATGCGGGCAAGATAGCAAAAACTTTCAAAAGCGAAAGACAAGTTAATATAAGCGATGAAACCGTCAGCAGGTATTTGGACTTCTTCATTGACGCATTTATGATATATAAAGCCGAACGGTATGATGTTAAAGGTAGAAAATATATTGGATCTCCGCTCAAGTATTATTTCAGCGATGTTGGTCTGCGTAATGCAAGGCTCAACTTCCGCCAGCAAGAAGAAAATCATATTATGGAAAATATCATCTATAATGAGCTTTGTAACAGAGAGTTTAACGTGGACGTTGGCGTGGTTGAGTACTGCTATAAGGACAAAGACAAAAAAAGTAAGCGTGCACAACTGGAAATTGATTTTGTGGCGAATAAAGGAAGTAAAAAGTATTATATTCAATCTGCACTTACCGTAAGCGAGAAAGAAAAACGTCAGCAGGAAGTTAGATCTCTTATCCGTGTTGGCGATTCATTTAAAAAGATCGTGGTAGTGAAAGACAACATTATCCCGTGGCACGATGACAACGGTATTCTCTATGTTGGAATCGAGCAATTTCTTCTTGATGACAGTGCCATTGATATGTAAAGGAATGCATCGCTGATTTTCATCTACTGCGAGGAGAAGTGTTGCTATGGATTATAACGCTTTGTTGCAAAAGTATAATCAAATACTTGAAGAAAATGAGAGCCTCAGGCGTGAGAACGCAAAACTTCGCAATTTGCTTTCATTGAAAGAAGAGAACGAATACAGCGATGAATGCTTTTCAAACGCTACGGTGACTCAGCACAGTTCTTCGGATGCCAAAATCGCTTTGTTTCGTTCATTGTTTTGCGGCAGAGAGGATGTGTTTGCACGTCGGTGGCACAGCAAGAGAACTGATAAAAGTGGTTATCAACCTGTTTGCGGAAACGAATGGGTAGATGGTTTGTGTGATAAACGCAAATATAAGTGTTCCGTTTGCCCGAATCGAAAATTGTTGCCTTTAACAGACGGGGATGTTTTTAAGCATTTGGCAGGTAAGGATGAGTATGGGAGAGATGTCGTCGGTATTTATCCTATGCTGAAGGACGAAGTTTGCAATTTTTTGTGCGTTGATTTCGATGAAGAAGATTATAAATATGCCGTTACCGCCTTTCGCAATACGTGTAAAGAGTATGATATTCCCGTATGTGTCGAACGATCGCGTTCCGGTAATGGCGCACATATATGGATATTATTTGCGTCTCCTATTTCAGCGATCCTCGCCCGTAAGTTGGGGAGCGGCCTTTTGACAAAGGCGATGGAAAGCAATGCTAGCATTTCATTCAAGTCCTACGATCGGTTATTTCCCAATCAAGATACTGTGCCGGACGGTGGTTTCGGCAATTTGATCGCCTTGCCGTTACAAGGAAAAGCTCGCAAGATCGGCAATTCGGTTTTTGTGGATGAGAATTTTTTGCCCTATGAAGATCAGTGGGCTTATTTGAGTTGTGTACGAAAAATATCGGCAGACACAGTAGAACATTTGGTTAGCGGATTGTGCAAAAACGGAGACCTTGGGACTCTTGTCAGTGATTCTGATGAGAAACCTTGGGAATCACGAAAAGAAGCAATGTTATCAGCACTTGATTTTCCAAGTAAGACTACATTCGTTAAAGCTAATATGTTATATGTTCCCACATCGGGGATTTCTCCCGCCGCACAAAACGCAATAAAGCGATTGGCTGCATTTCGCAACCCGGATTTTTATCGTGCCCAGGCGATGCGCCTACCTATCTATGATAAGCCCAGAATTATTTGTACGGCGGAAACATCAAAGGAATATATCGGTCTGCCTCGCGGATGCGAAAATGCACTTCGCAAGTTGTTAGAAGATTGTAATGTTGAGTATTCTTTTGATGACAAAACGAACTGTGGTCATGTAATCCCTGTGACTTTTAACGGGGTCTTGCGAGAGGAACAGCAACCTGCCGCAGATGCATTACTGGAATACAGTACAGGAGTTTTGTCTGCAACTACCGCATTTGGCAAAACGGTGATCGCGTCCTATTTAATCAGTAAACGTAAAGTTAATACGCTGATCCTTGTACATACGCAAAGTTTAATGCAGCAATGGAAAAAGTCACTTGAGTACTTTTTGAATTTAGAGACAGAACCGCTATTGACTAAGAGAGGGAAAGTGAAAAAGAATTGGTCCCCGGTCGGTGTACTCGGTGCCGGAAAGAACACATTGTATGGAAATGTAGATGTGGCGGTGATGCAATCGCTGGTAAACGGTGACAAAATAAAAGCGCTTGTGCGGGATTACGGCATGATCATCGTAGATGAATGTCATCATGTTTCAGCCGCCAACTTTGAAAAAATACTGAAATTTGCTAATGCAAAGTATGTATATGGACTTACAGCAACACCAACCCGTCAAGATGGGCATCATCCGATCATATTTATGCAATGCGGACCGATACGTTATAGAGTAGATGCTAAAGCACAATCTGAAAAACGAGCATTTGAGCATTATCTAATTCCGCGGTTCACCTCATACCGCAGTCTTAATACCGATAAAGGGATTGCGACAATCTATCGGGATTTAGCAGAAAATGAGATTCGAAATGCACAGATCATCCGAGATGTTGTAAAAGCTTTGCAGCAGGGGCGTTGTCCGATCATTCTGACCGAGCGCCGCGAGCATGTCTTGCATCTCCAAGAGCGATTATCTGGTCATTGCAAAAATATCATTACTTTGTTTGGAACTGCCTCTCAAAAAGAACGCAGAGAGACGTTAGAACGGTTGGAATCTATCCCGAGCAATGAATCACTTTTGATTATTGCCACCGGAAAATATGTAGGCGAGGGATTTGACTATCCACGTCTTGATTCCTTGTTTCTTGCTCTTCCTATCGCGTGGAAAGGCAAAGTCGCTCAATACGCAGGCAGATTGCATCGCAATTATCCCGGAAAATCAGAAGTGCAGATATATGATTATGTGGATATCCATATTCCTGTCTTGGAGAGAATGTATCAAAAGCGCGTGAAAGGATATGCCGCAATCGGCTATAAAATCAAAATAGATTCTGCTCCGAAAACCGAACCGGACCTGATCTATGACGGTAAAACCTTTTATAGCTCCTATTGTCAGGACATCCGAACTGCATCAAAAGAAATTTTGATCGTCAGTCCTTTTATGAGAAAAGGACGTATTACTCAGCTTATGAGATTTTTAACCGAGGCTGTTCTGAACGGCATTTCTGTAACCGTCGTCACCCGTCCTCCGGAAGATTTTAAGAAGAAAGACTGCGAAACGGTTGAGAAAAACATTTCAACACTTCAAGAGTATGGAGCCAAGGTTGTTACGAAATCGGGATTTCATCAAAAGTTTACGGTTATTGACGGCGAAGTGGTGTGGTACGGCAGTGTGAACTTTTTGAGTTTTGGGATCTCCGAAGAAAGCATTATGCGTTTCACCAATGCGGATATCGCAGGTCAGTTGATGGATACTGTACTGTAAAAGTATCAATTTAAGATTCAATAATAATCGACGATGTACTGTTGATGTTGAACAAATCAGCAAGACTTTGCGACAGATGAATCAAGTGGATAAACTGTGGTCAAGTGTCAAAAAGATGATAGGTTCGAATAAAGTTCAAATGCTGAAATATCGCATAAAATAAGGCTTTTTCCTGAATTTGAGCCTGCCAAAATCCGACGTTTTTCGACACTGTCCCAAATGGTAAAAGATACCTGATTTATAGACGTTTCCGGTTGTTTCTAACCATTTCTGCTCAAAATCACATCCTCTTTGGTGCTTTTATTTCCGTTGTCTCCACCTATTCCGGTCCTGGAAGTGGGATGATATGTGGTCAAAACAATCGCGCAGTCATTGGATTTTCGCCAACACTGCGCGGTTGTTTTAATTTCTATATCAAAATTTGATCCGCAGTAGACAAAGAAGAAATTTTTTTTCATCGCAACCTGTACGTAGACAGCAAGCAAAAAACGGTAGCAATTTTGCAAAGTGTAGAAATA
>JAFQGI010000024.1 GCA_017415515.1 Clostridia bacterium
CGGAGATTTTGAAAAGAGCAGATTTTTGTTCAGCCGCGGCAAAAACGCAGCGAATACTGTATGTATTCGCGAGTATTTTAACAAAGGATGAGCGAAAATCCGCCTTTTCAAAACGGAGTTCGGGTTTGACTGCTCACCCTACGAAGGATTTTTTATGAATACACTGACCTACATCACCCTACGGGAACAGCCCCAGCGCAAGGAGCAGGCCGCCCAATGGTTTCACAGCAAATGGGGCGTGCCTGAGGAAGCCTATTTGGAATGTATGAACGCTTACCTCGACGGCAGTACGGAATTGGGCTGGTATCTCTGCCTGGATGGCGACGCCATCGTGGGCGGACTGGGCGTGATCGAGAACGATTTTCACGACCGCCCCGACCTGATCCCCAACGTCTGCGCCGTCTATACCGAAGAGTCCCACCGCAAGCAGGGCATCGCCGGACATCTGCTGAATATGGCGGTGGAGGATCTGCGCAGCAAGGGGATCTCCCCTGCTTATCTGGTCACCGACCACACCGGCTTCTACGAGCGGTACGGCTGGGAGTTTCTCTGCATGGTGCAGGGAGACGGCGAGCCGGATATGACCCGTATGTATATCCACCGATAATTCTGCCGTCATCACTAAGCGAAAGGAGGCACAGCCGTGTCCTTTTCTTCCGAAGCGAAAAAAGAAATTGCCGCCGAGACGCCGGACAAGCTGTGCTGCCGCACGGCACAGGCCTACGGCATGCTCCAATGCGGTCACGCTTTTTCCCCCTCCGAGATTTCTCTGTTGACCGAGTCGGAGGAGATCGCCGACGTATACGACCGTTTGGTCAGCCGCATCTGCTCGGTGCCCCGCCCCACGCGGGATACCCTGCACCGCCGCACCACCCTACATCAGAGCACCATCCCCGATCCTGCCCACCGATTGGCGGTGTTGGAGCATTTCGGCCACAGCGGGGGCGAAGTGTCCCTGCGGCTCAACCGCGCCAACTTAGATTGCGACGCCTGTGCCCGCGCCTATCTGCGGGGGGCCTTCTTAGTCTGCGGCGCGGTCACCGACCCCGAGCGGGATTATCACTTGGAGTTTGCTCTCCCCCACTACAATTTGGCGCGGGATCTGCTCACCCTCCTACGAGAGGTGAACTTTCCCGCCAAATCCACCACCCGCGGCGGAAACTATATCGTGTATATCAAAGGAAGCGAGTCGATCGAAGATTGCCTGACCTATCTGGGTGCCACCCGCGCCGCCTTAGAGATGATGGGTGTCAAGATGGTCAAGAGCATCCGCAACGACACCAACCGCCGCCTGAATTTTGAAAACGCCAATATGGACAAGACGGTGCAGGCGGCGGTGGCGCAGATGAACGCCCTGCACCGCATCGAGGAGACCTGCGGGCTTACCGCCCTCCCCGAAGAGCTGCAACCGTTGGCCAAGTTGCGGTTGGAAAATCCCGATCTGTCTCTACGCGACTTAGGCGAAATGATGGATCCTCCCCTCTCCCGCAGCGGTGTCAACCACCGCCTGCAACGCATCCTCAAATTCGCCGAGAATTTAGAAAATTGACAAAAAATCTTGAAAAGACATCCTATTGGCACGTATCTTGAAATTCCCCCAAAAAACTGTCCATCTCATCTCTCACGTTGCTGCCAACATTGCAAATAGGCTTCCCCTTGAGGGGAAGCTGGCACGGCGCAAGCCGTGACTGATGAGGTGTTCCGCGGAGCGGCAATATCTAACCATGCGTTCCGCACCACCTCATCCACCGCCGTCGGCGGTCCCCCTTCCCCTCAAGGGGAAGGCTTTCTATGCTCCACTCCTTGCCAAAGCCTATTCTATCCCTAACCTGTACATTCACTGACTGAAAGGAGGCGCTGACTCACATGGATTTCGTACACCTGCACGTACACACCGAATACTCTCTGCTGGACGGCGCCTGCCGCATACCGGCCTTGGTGGCTCGTGCCAAAGAGCTGGGCCAGACCGCCCTGGCCATCACCGACCACGGTGCCATGTACGGCGTCATCGACTTCTACAAAGAGTGCAAAAAGCAAGGCATTAAACCCATCCTCGGCTGTGAAGTTTACGTGGCGGCTCGTTCCATGAGCGATAAGGTGTACGGCCCCGACAGCGAATACCACCATCTGGTGCTGCTGTGCGAAAACGAGGTGGGCTATCAAAACCTCTTAAAGCTGGTTTCTGCCGCGTGGACCGAGGGATTCTATAATAAACCCCGTGTGGACCACGCCCTGCTGGAAAAATACCACGAGGGTCTCATCGCCCTCTCCGCCTGCTTGGCAGGCGAAATCCCCCACGCCATCGCCCGCTCCGATTTTGGCAAGGCGCGGCAACTGGTGCAGTGGTATGCCTCCGTATTCGGGCCCGACCACTTCTATCTGGAATTGCAGGACCACGGCATGAAGGAGCAGAAAGAGCTGGGCGGCGTGCTCACCCGCATGGGACGGGAATTCGGCATTCCGCTGGTAGCCACCAACGACGTGCACTACGTCAGCAAAGAGGACGCCGAAATGCAGCGGGTGCTGTGCTGTATTCAGACCGCCACCACCCTGCAGGAGGACAATCCCCTCAACTTTGAAACCGAAGAATTCTATCTCAAATCCGCCGAGGAGATGGCACCCCATTTCCCCGCAGACGCCATCGAGAACACCGCCCGCATTGCGGAAAGATGTCAGGTGGAGATTGCCTTTGGCAACATCAAGCTCCCCGCCTTCGACAGCCCGAACGGCGACAGCAACGCTTACTTAGAGCAGTTATGCCGTGAGGGGATGCATCGCCTCTACGGCAACACCCCCGACCAAACGGTCATCGACCGCTTGGAATATGAGCTGTCGGTCATCCGCAAGATGGGATATGCGGACTATTACCTTATCGTGGCAGACTACGTCAACTACGCCCGCACCCACGACATCCCCGTGGGCCCGGGACGTGGATCGGGCGCGGGAAGCCTCTGCGCCTATTGCATGGGCATCACCCTCATCGACCCCCTCCAATACGACCTGCTGTTTGAGCGTTTTCTCAACCCCGAGCGGGTCAGCATGCCCGACTTTGACGTGGACTTCTGCACCGAAAAGCGGCAACAGGTCATCGACTACGTCATCGACAAATACGGCGCCGACCGGGTGGCGCAGATCATCACCTTCGGCACCATGGCGGCCAAGGCCGCCGTCCGCGACGTGGCCCGCGCTATGGGGCTTCCCTATGCGGTGGGTGACAAGGTGTCCAAACTGATCCCCCCGGGGATGAACATGACGCTGGAAAGAGCCTTGCAGGAAAGCGGCAAACTCCGCGACCTGCGGGACAGCGATCCCCAGGTGGCCGCCCTCTTGGAAATGGCGATGAAGGTGGAGGGATTCCCTCGCAACGCCTCCACCCACGCCGCCGGCGTGGTGATCTCCCCCAAGCCTGTCAGCGAATACGTGCCGCTGTGTATGAACCACGAGGCCGTCGCCACCCAGTATCCTATGAACAATCTGGAGGAGCTGGGTATCCTCAAAATGGATTTCCTCGGTCTGCGCAACCTGACGGTGATCGCGGACGCGGAGAAAATGATCCAAAAACACACACCCGATTTTGCGGTGGCGGACATTCCGCTGGACGACAAGCGGGTGTATCAGATGCTGTCCGAGGGCAAATCCGACGGCGTATTCCAGATGGAATCGGGAGGGTTAAAGCGGGTGCTGATGCAGCTGCGTCCCACCCGCTTTGAGGATCTCATCGCGGTGATCTCCCTCTACCGCCCCGGTCCCATGGACTCCATCCCCCGCTACATCGAAAACAGCCGCCACCCCCAACGAGTGAAATACGCCCATCCCCTGTTAGAGCCGATTTTAAAGGTCACCTACGGATGCATCGTCTACCAGGAGCAGGTGATGCAGGTGTTGCAGGCTCTGGCGGGCTATTCCTTTGGGCGTGCCGACGTGGTGCGCCGCGCCATGGCGAAGAAAAAGCCCGACGTGATGGAACGGGAACGCGACATTTTCGTCAATGGCTTGGTGGAGGATGGCGAGGTCAAGGTGGACGGCTGCATCCGCCGCGGTGTACCGGCGTCGGTGGCCAACAAAATCTTTGACGAGATGGCCACCTTCGCCTCCTATGCCTTTAACAAATCCCACGCCGCCGCCTATGCGCTGGTGGCGTACCAGACCGCCTATCTCAAATGCCTATACCCCCGCGAGTATATGGCCGCCCTGCTGACCAGCGTGCTGGGCAGCGGCAAGGTGGTCACCTATATCCGCGAATGCGAGCGGATGGGCATCCCCGTGTTGCCGCCCTCGGTCAACGAGTCCCACGCCGACTTTATGGTGGTGGGGGATCACATCCGCTTCGGCCTGCTGGCGGTGAAAAACATCGGCAGAGCCTTTGTGGACGTGCTGGTGGCAGAGCGAGAGAAAAACGGCCCTTACACCGGCTTTTACCGCTTTTGCAAACGGCTGAGCGCCCATCGAGAATTTAACCGTCTCGGTCTGGACAGTCTCATCCGTTGCGGTGCGCTGGATGGGCTGGGTGCCAACCGTCTGCAAATGATCCGCACCTCCCCCATCATCATGGATCAGCTGGACAACCAGAGCCGTTATGCCATGGATGGGCAGGTGGGCTTCTTCGATGCCGCCGAGGCGGCAGGCGACGCCCCCATCGAGATGCCGGACGTGGAGGAACTGCCCTTTGCCACCCTGCTGGAAATGGAAAAGGAGGCCACCGGCCTGTATCTGACCGGTCACCCCCTGACACCGTATAAGGATTTCTATAAACCGCTGAAATGCGTCCGACTGGATCGGGTGCTGTCCGCCATCGAGGAGGGCGCCGACACCTATCGGGACGGCACCACCATCCGCACCCTGTGTATGGTGGGGGCGGTGCGGGTGCAACCCACCAAAACGGGGGCGAAGATGGCCTACGTCCGCGTGGAGGATCTCTACGGCTCCATCGAGGCCGTGGTCTTCCCCAAGACCTGGGCGCAGCATGAAGAATTGTTGCAGGCAGGCAACGCGGTGCTAATGACCGGACGGCTGGACGTGCAGGAGGAGAAGGACCCCAAACTCCTTTGCGAGCGGGTGGAGCCTATCCCCGACACGCCGTCTACGGCACCTGTCGAGCCAAAAGCAACCAACCCCCGCGCAGGTGTCTATCTGCGGCTGCCCAGCGAGCAGAGCAAGGAGTTTGAAAGCGCTTACAACACGATAAAATCAAGCCTTGGCGCTATGCCCGTGTATATTCGTTTCACCGACAGCGGTAAGCTGGTGAAGACGCCGAAAGAGTGGTGGGTGACCCCCAACGAGGGGCTTTTGCAAGAGCTGAAACGGCTGTTGGGCGAAGAAAACGTGGCTGTGGTGGAGTGAGAACTCCCTCCGTCTTTCGCCTGCGGCGAAATCCACCTCCCTCGGAGAGGGAGGCTTGACTACCCCTCCGTCGGCTGCGCCGACACCTCCCCTGACAAGGGGAGGCAAGAAGGAAACGCCGTCTGCGGACGGCTACACCTCATCCGTCACGGCTCCGCCGTGCCACCTTCCCCTCAAGGGGAAGGCTTAATGGGTTTCTGCTTAACTAAAAATTTTATAAGCAACAAAAAACGCTGACCCGATCGGGTCAGCGTTTTTTTGCGATCAAATTTTGTTGGCGGATTTCCACTCGATGTAGTCGTCGTAGGTCATCATCTTGTCGATGAGCTTGCCGTCCTTCAACTCCATAATGCGGTCGGCCACCGTCTGGATGAACTGGTGGTCGTAGGAGGAGAACAGCACGTTGCCGGGGAAGTGGGTCAGGCCGTCGTTGACGGCGGTGATGGACTCCAGATCCAGGTGGTTGGTGGGCTGATCCAGCATCAGCACGTTGGAGCCGTACATCATCATACGGGACAGCATGCAGCGCACCTTCTCACCACCGGACAGCACCTTGACCGGCTTTAACACGTCGTCGCCGGAGAACAGCATCTTGCCCAAGAAGCCACGCAGATAGGTCTCGGTGTTGTCCTGAGAATACTGGTTGAGCCACTGGATCAAGGGCAGATCCACGCCGTCGAAGAAGGCGGAATTATCCTTGGGGAAGTAGGACAGGCTGGTGGTGCCGCCCCACTTGTAACTGCCCTCGTCCGGCTCCAGCTCCCCTGCCAAAATCTTGAACAGGGTGGTGGTGGCGATCTCGTCCTGACCCACGAAAGCGACCTTGTCGCCCTTGTTGATGCGGAAAGAGATGTTATCCAACACCTTGACGCCGTCCACCGTCTTGGAGATGCCCTCCACGGCCAAAATCTCCTTGCCGGCCTCGCGGTCCATCTGGAAACCCACGTAGGGATAGCGGCGAGAGGAAGCAGGCATCTCCTCCACCGTCAGCTTATCCAGCAGCTTACGGCGGGAGGTAGCCTGACGGGACTTGGACTTGTTGGCGGAGAAGCGCTGAATGAAGGACTGGAGCTCTTTGATCTTCTCCTCGTTCTTCTTGTTCTGCTCACGCATGATCTTCTGAATCAGCTGGCTGGACTCGTACCAGAAATCGTAGTTGCCCACGTAGATCTTGATCTTGTTGTAGTCCACGTCCACGATGTGGGTACAGACGTTATTTAAGAAGTGACGGTCGTGGGACACCACGATGACGGTGCCGTCGTAGTCCATGAGGAAATCCTCCAACCAGCGGATGGAGTCGATATCCAAGTGGTTGGTGGGCTCGTCCAACAGGATGATGTCGGGATGGCCGAACAGGGCGCGGGCCAGCAGGATCTTCACCTTCTGCTTGTCGCCCAGGGTGCCCATGATGTCATAGAGCATACCGTCGTCCAGACCCAGACCGGAGAGGATCTGCCCTGCCTCGGTCTCCGCCTCCCAGCCGTTCAGCTCGGCGAACTCACCCTCCAGCTGAGCCGCCAGCTCGCCGTCCTCGTCGGTGAAGTCCTCTTTGGCGTAGAGGGCGTCCTTCTGCTGCATGATCTCAAACAGACGGGGGTTGCCCTGGATGATGGTGTCCAGCACGGTCTGGTCGTCGTAGGCGAAATGATCCTGCTTGAGCACCGACATACGGGTGCGCTTGTCGATGATGACCTCGCCGCTGGTGGGCTCCAGGTCACCGGACAGGATGCGCAGGAAGGTGGACTTGCCTGCGCCGTTGGCGCCGATGACGCCGTAGCAGTTGCCGGGGACAAACTTTAAGTCCACGTGCTTAAACAGGTCCTGACCGCTGAAATTAATGCCTAAATCGGAAACGGTAATCATAGTGATTGCCTCCTTTGGAGTAGTGGAGCGCGAAAACGCATACTGGTATAGTATAGCAGAAAGGGAAAGGGAAAGCAAGGTGTAAATAGCACAAAAACACCGCAGTAAAACTGCGGTGTTTTTATTCATGTGTTTATTCTTCCACTACGCCCTCTAACGATGAGTCGAGATCCCATTCAAAGGCGGCGTAGGCGTGAGAAATGGTTTCGCCCTTTTTGCCGTCAACCAAAACGAGATAAAACGCATCTCCGATAACGGTGGCATTAAACAAGTCGACTCCGCCTTCCCATGCTCCGTATGCGCCAAAACCCAACCAGTGAGAATCTACATCTCCGTCTGAGCCGGGAATCTGACGCTTGCCCACACAGGTCGCCTTAACCATTCTGAAGGGAGGAACCGTAAACGGTTTGTTGCCCCGCTTTCTGTATTTTTCGGTCAAATGTCCGAACACGGCGGAATAGGTCAGCTGATTCTTACGAGATTCTTTGGCGGCACTGAGCAGATCTCTGCCATATATCTCCATAACATAATCTTTTTCATAGTCGGTCCATTGTATGATGTGAGAATATCGCTCCTGTCTAGATAGATCCGGGGATTCCACCACATAACACAAGGCCGGTTTCAATGCGCCGTCAAAACGATCCAGCGCA
>JAFQGI010000025.1 GCA_017415515.1 Clostridia bacterium
CGCTTTACAAGCTGAACTATTACAAGACCGTAAAAGAGAAAGGTCGCAGTTACTACGAGGTTTACAGCCTGCCGAGATCCGACAAGGTTCCCGAGGAGTACAAGGAATTGTCCTTTGTGTGTCTCAGACCGGACGGCGCTTACGAAAGTGTAAGTACTGTTGGAATTATGTGCAAGCGGGCAAGCAAAAAACTGGAAGGTCTCGAAGGGTTTCATTTCCACCAACTGCGCCACACGTTCACGACCAATCTGATCTCAAACGGTGCGGCGATCAAGGACGTGCAGGAGTTGTTAGGCCATGCCGATGCCAATACCACGATGTCAATTTATGCGCATTCAACCAGGGAGGCAAAGCGCACTTCCGCAAGACTGCTCGATAAGGTAAGCAGTGGTTGAATATAAAAAGTTTCCCTTGTTCCTGCTGATAAGGGCAAAAACAAGGGAAAATACATAACAGTTGAGTTTGTAATAAACGAAAAACCCAGTAATATCAAAGGTTTTTAGAGTGTAGGACAGTAATTGTTTAATAAATTGGAATTGGTTTAAGTAAAGTCTATTTCGTAGCGTGTGCCATTCGAAAACAGAATACCGTTGGTTAATTTAATGCAAAGGATGCAAGTGTTTGTGTCATCCAAATTGTTGTGTCCGTTATCAAGCCAAGCGGAAAACACTTGCTTCATTTTATTTGCGATATGTAAATTATCTGCTTTCCCGAAGTATCCTAAATTAAGCCCTTTGCCTTGGGCTGTAAACCATTCTCCGGATAGTGCAACAGTAGGATTTTGTTCAATTTGTTTCATTTTACTTGACAAACCGTGGGTAAGTACATAAAAGACACCGTTCTCATAAAAGGCATCCACACTGCGAACATAGGGAATATTGTCAATAGCAGTTGCCAGAGCAATAATACTATCCTTGCCGAATCGTTCCAACAGAATTGCGTCTACTTCCTTTGTCAATTTTTCCATGTACACTACCTCCGTCAAATTCCAATTTGTCGGTCTGTTAACCAAATGAGTATCTTCCCTGAATATCGTTCAGGAACTGTTGGAAGCCCTCCACAACTTCGGGAGGGTCAATGATGGCGACACGTTTGCGGAAACGGCAAACCTTTTACTACATTGTATCACTCTATAAAGATTTATGCAAGGTTGGAATGGCGAGACTTGAACTCTGCTTTGTGACCGAGAGTGGTGAAGCCTTCCCCTTGAGGGGAAGGTGGCTGCCCGTAGGGCAGACGGATGAGGTGGCAAAAATGGGTAGCAACCTCAATCCGCATTGTAGGGGGCGGCGCCTTCGACGCCCCGAAAGAGGTTTGTGCAAATGCAGATGGAGACTTGAACTCCCATCCGTTGCAAGGGGAGTTTTCGTTTCTACGGCAGAAAGTAGGTTGCAACGGATGCTGATATTTTCCGCCAAGGGAGGAAAATATGGTGAGTCAAGAACCTCCATCCACCGCTCTAACGAAAAAAGAGAGATGAGCAGATGCTCATCTCTCTTTTTTGGTCCGAGTGGCGAGACTTGAACTCACGGCCTCTTGACCCCCAGTGAGACCCTTGCAGGGTCTCCAAAGGAAGCGCGCTCTCATCCCACAACCACGCGGTTTATATCACACAGTAACTCATGCACTCTTGACTTTTCACAGAATCGCCCACTTGACCGAAGTATAAATCAACATCAAGTGGTCTCTTTGATTGTAGATCAATGCTATCCAAATGTCAATAGGTGTTAGGCAGTGTAAATGAGTGTTAATTGGTGTAACTCCATATCTTGCCTTCTGGCGTGGAGCGGGCCAGCCTCTGCACCGGAGAGGGTTAGCTTTGCGGAGCATGGAGGGGGTCCCCTCTGCGCCGATGTAGACTGACATCGGCACTCCTACTTATCTTACTCATATCTCCCCTGAATATCGCTCAGGAATTGTTGGAACTCCTCCACTACTTCTGGTGGGCCGACGATGGTGGCTTTCTTGCGGAAACTGCACACCCAAGAGTAGAACATATTGCTGACCTCCACCGCCGCAGAAACGGTGAAGTGAGTGTCATCGTACTTGGTGTAGGTAGGCTCCGACGCACCGAAGCGTTCGATCACCGTGTCCAACAGGTCGTTGGTGAAACGGATTTGCACTCGCTTTTCCTCACCACCGAACATCGAGAACACCTTTTGGGTGTAGGTTCGCAAGTCGATTTTCTCGAACTCCTTGATGCCCTCGCGTGGCGCGTCGGGGATTTCTTCAACGTCTCGCATGCGGTCGATTCGATAGTGGACAATCTTCTTGCCATTGTAGGCAATCAAATAGTAGTTGCCCTCCGTCACCAAGATCTTGAAAGGACTCAACACGTAGTCTTTGCCTCTACGTCGCGGAGTCTGCTCGGTGCGGTTCGACAAGGTGTGTTTGGTATATTTGAATTTGATCTTGTGGTCGTTGCGGATGGCGCGGTTGATGACCTGCACGTAGTCGGGCAATCGGTTATTGCGGCTCTTGCCCCGATCGATCAGATAGGAGTCGCGCACCAGTTCGTCCGCTTGATACTCACTGCACTGTTCGGTCAGAGCATCCAGCAGACGTCCTTCTTGCTCCTTCGTGATGAAGCGAGAGGTGCAGACGCACTCCACCAATAGTTGGAGATCGCTCAGCGTGCATGGGCGTTTGACCACCTTGTAGCCTCGCTTGCCGGATCCGTCATACACGATTTTGTATTTGAACCGCTCGCCTTGATCGAAGCATTCTTCTTCGTCTCCTTCATAGAGGCGTTGCAGTTCCTTGATGTCGCGGCAGACGGAATGCTCACCGGATGTCACGCCATACTCATCCTCCAACAGTTCGACGATTTTCTCTGCACTGAGAGGGTGGTTCTCATCGGTGTGGCGGAGGAGTATCTGCCAAACCAAAAGAGACTTGAACTTTTGACCCTCGCGGCGTCCTCCCAAATCTTGAATCGCCATTATGCGCACCACCTTTCTCATTTGGATCCATTATAACATGAAGAAATACGAAAGAAAACAAAATCTCGGTCTTCACGATTTCATAATAATGAAGGCCCTGCAACCAGTGTCGCAGGGCCTTGCTTATGAAGAATACCTATGCACAGGGTTATCCGTTGTACTCCTCGTCGGAGGTGGCGGTGACGACCCGCTGAGGACCGTATACGGTCTCATCCAGAGCACCCACAATGTAGGTGTTGGTCAGGTCGCGGTCGTTGAGCACGCCCTTGGCCTTCAGGTTATGGAGACCATCGGCAGCGTAACGGCTGATGATCACCGAACCGTCCGCCTGAATGCGGAAGGTGGTCATGGTCAGGGTGCGATCCGCCTCAGAGCCGTGATTGGCGTAATAGCCCACGTAACCGGCGTTCATATAGGTGAAATTCAGCTCCACCTCAGAGGGAGCGTTCTTCACGCTGGCAGGATCGGCCACCAGGATGGAATCACCCTTGGCCAGATAGATGGAGCCGCCGCCAATGTAGGCGTCGTAGTCGCCGGAGTGGTTGTGGCCGAACAGGAAAATGATGTTCAGACCGGCCTCGCCGCCGGCGTTGAGAGCCTCTACGAGAGGCAGGGCGTTCTTAGCGCAGCTTTCGTCGATGGTACGGCGGCTGTAGTGCAGCGGCACGTGGCACAGCACAAAGATGGGCTTGTTGCCCCAGTCACTATTGACCTTCTCGTTGAAATAGGCGGTCAACTGATTGGCTACGGCAGCACTGCCGCCACCATAGGCGCTGTAATCATTCTCATTGATGACAAACACACCGTAGGGAGCACCCAGAGGATCCTTGGGACCGGTGGGAGAAATCAGCTCCACAGTAGGAGCGTCGTGGTTACCCTCGGTATAGACCTTGTTGCCATAGACCACGTCGGAGACGGCCGCATCCAGACTCTGAGTACCGGCAGTCGCCACGTCGTGACCGGAACCGTATCCGTAGTCACCGATGAAGAAGAAGCCGTCAAACAGACCGTTAGCGGTTTCGGGCTTGGCGCCATTGAGCAGAGGCGTTACATCGGGGTCACCGGCGGCCTGGGTCTGCATCTGATAGTCGCCGCCTGCCAGCAGGATGGTCTCGGTCAGGTCGGTGACGCTGTAGGGACTGTTGGTGGCCTGTGCCGCGGCACGGCACAGATCAAAGTAGCAGGCGACAATCTCGTCAGGCTGCTCGGTAATGATATCCAGCGTCTCACCGGTCAGCGCCAAATACCACGCTACGGTAACGGCGTATTCCTTCTCTGCCTCGGTAGCAGCAGGACGGACGGTGTTCAAGTTGGCCAGCGTTGTAGCGGCAGGGATAACGCCGTCAGCGGTGGCGGCAGTAGCACTATAATACAGCACCTGTGCGCCAAAGGGCTTGTTGGCGATGGCCCATTCCAAATCGGCATCGTTAGTGACTACCACATACTGCCAGCGCTCATCGGTGAGGACGGCGGAGGCATCGGAAGCGGAGGTGGTCCACACACCATTGTCGTCGTTCTTGTGATAGGTGGTGCCGTCCAGATGACCCAGGATGACCTGATCGTACGCAGCGCTCTTGAGCACGTCGTACAGATAGGTATCCATCATGCCATAGGTAGCGGCATCGCCCACCATCAGCACCCGCTTGGTGCGACGGGCAATCTCCACATCGGCGTAGTTGTCGCTGATGACGTCGCCGTAGATGGTGACAATCTCGTCACCAATCTGATAGGTATAGTAGGGACGGGCGTAGATCTCGGTGTTCACACCTTGATCGGGAATGTTGATGATACGCACGGCAAAGCCGATGGCATCCTCTTCCCAATCCAGCAGGTACTTAGCGGCAATCTTGATGGTGTTCTTGCCGTTTACTGCCTCCAGAGTCAGGTTGTCGCCGGACTGGTTGGATACCACAGCGCCGGTCTCCAGCAAGGTGCCGACAGCCTCGTCATACTGGAACAACTTGACGGTACCGGTACCGCTCACATACTGGTTACCCTTAACGTACTGCGTGTTGTTTGCATTCAGGAAGAAGCGGAACGCCAGACCACGGTTGTCGTCATCGGTATCGCGGATGCTGACACCGCTATTGTCCAAGTTGTCTTCGCGATCCATTTCGTCGCCGGACAGGTTCTCGATCTTGATGTCGTCGATCCAAACCTCGTCCTTGGTCTCCTTGCCGGAGCCGGAGAAGTTCAGGGTAGCGGAGGTGTTATAGGCAGACTTAAAGGTCTTCTCCACGTACACCCACTTGGCGCCGGTGCTACCGGTACCCAGATAAGCCGAAGCCAGGGTTTGGCCATCCACGTCACCCTTGATCGTGTAGTTAACACCATTGGAAATGGCTTTGTACCAGAAGGAAATCTTATAGGTCTTACCAACCTCCAGATTAAACTTCTGGTTCAGGGTGGCGCCCCAGCTGCCGTCACCGATCATCTTGGCGCCGTAGTCGCCGGTATAGGCGGCCTCGCCGGAAATCTCGGTAGACTGGTAGATATCCCATTTAGTCAGAGAACCGGCCTCAAAATCGCCGTTGTAGATATAGCCGTCATAGGAGGGCTCTTTCAGCTCGACCACGGCGGCAGAGTCCATATAGACGCTCTCGATGGTACCGTTACCGCCGCCGCAGATGTTGATGCGGGTGGTGGCGCCGGTAGCCACAAAGTCCATAGACACCTTGGTCCAGTCGGTCACGTTGTACCACATAGAGGCGATGGTGGTGTTGCTGGCAACGTCCACAATCTGAATGTTGCAACCGTTGGAAATGGCCTTGAAGTAGGCAGAGAAGTTATATTTCTTACCCACCTCGGTGGTGAAATTCTGATAGAAAATACCATTCCAGGTGCCGTCACCCTTCAGGTGGGCACCGTAAGACCCTTCGTAGGCGGCATCGGAGGAAGCACCGGAGCCGTTATACCCATACCAAGGGGAGGCGTTACCGGTCTCAAAGGCGCCGTTCTCCAGTAGACCGTCGTCGGCAATCTCAACCACCGAAACGTCGTCCAGGTAGACGGTTTCGGTGACAGCCTTGCCGGAGGAGTGGAAGTTCACGTGCAGGGTGTTGGTGGTGGGGGTCACCACGTAGGCAACATAGGTCCACTCAGCCTTATCGTGCCAGCCGTTGGCTAGGGTGGTGCCGGAGGATCCGCCGTCCTGAATCTTGATGTTGGCACCGGTGGCAAGCACCTTCAGCCAGGCGGAGACCACGTAGGTCTTGCCAGGTTCTACGGTGACGTTCTGGTTGATCATACTGCCCCAGTTACCGGAACCGTTCAACTTCATACCGTAGGCGCCGTTCATCTTAGCCTCTTCGGTAACGGTAGAACCCTGATAGACGGTCCAGCCGGTGTTGTCGCCGGTCTCAAAGTCGCCGTTGGTCATCAGCGGAGCGGGATACACCTGAACGTCGTCCACGTAGATCAGGTTCTTGGTGGTGGAACTGTTGTGGAAGAAGTTCAGATACAGAGCCGCCGCATCGGAGGTGACCTGATAGGTCATCTTGGTCCAGTCGGCTGCACCCAGAGAATCGTTAGCCAGAGCGGCGCCGGAGGAGTTGCCGTCCTTGATCTGGAAGTTGACGTTCTCGGTGACCGCCTTGTACCAGAAGGACACGATATAGGGCACGCCCTGCTCCACGGGAACGGTCTGGTACAGCAGACTGCCCCAGGAGGTCTCGCTGGACAGTTCGGCACCATAGTTACCGGTGTAGGCGGCATCAGCAGAAGCCTTGGTGTCACCGTAGACAGTCCAGCCCTTGGTGTCGCCGATCTCAAAGTCGCCGTTGGTCACCACGTTGCCGGGGACCACCGGCACCTCGCCGGGGGCCCAAGGATCTTCCGGCTCTTCGGGTTCAGGGTCGGGCTCGGTGCCCTCGTTGGGGTCGTACAGCACCACGTCGTCGAAGTAGAAGTTGCCGCCGGAACTGGCGGTCTTGTTCTGGAAGAACAGGGTGACGGAAGTGTAGCTGCCGGTGTTAAAGGTTACCGAGGCCTGTTGCCACGTGCCGGCAGGAGTGCCGTTGGCGGTCACGCTCTTAATGTCGGTGGAGCCGTTGCCCTTAATGAACACATAGGCGCCGGCATTGGAAGCGGAACCGTCGTAGTAGTGCCAGAAGGTCAGCGTATAGTCGGTGTTGGCACTCAGGGTGATGGCCTTGGTTTTGATCATCGTCTGATATTGGTTGGCGGTGTTGCCGCTTTTCATGGCGTAGGTGCCGCCGTGGACGATGTCGGTGACGATGCTGGGACCATACCAGCTCTGATCCCAGCCGGTATTGAAATCGCCGGTCTCGAAATCACCGTTTTCAATCAGGTTGGTGAAGGTGGGTTCGGGTTCCGGTTCCGGAACGTCACTACCGGTGACGATCATAGATACGTCGTCAAAGTAGAAGGTGCCACCGGTGTTGGCGGTCTTGTTCTGCAGGAACAGGGTAACGCTGGTGTAAGAGCCGGAATTAAACTCCAACGTAGCCTTCTGCCAGGTGCGGGGATTGGCAGAGCCATTGGCAATCACATGGCTGATGTTGGTGCTGCCATTACCCTTGGCATACAGATAGGCACCTGCATCGGTACCGGAGCCGTCGTAGTAGTACCAGAAGGTCACCGTGTAGTCGGTGTTGGCTTCAACCGTGATGGCCTTGGTCTTAATCATGGTCTGGTACTGGCTGGCGGTATTGGTGGTCTTCATAGCATACGTACCGCCGTGCACCACGTCGGTGACAATACTGGGAGCATACCAGCTCTGGTCCCATCCGGTGTTAAAATTACCGGTTTCAAAGTCGCCGTTTTCAATTAGATTAACCGCTGCGGCGGATACCATCGCGCCTGCAGGGATCAGGGAGCACAGCATCAGCATGGCGGCTAAAACGGCAATGAGTTTACGCAGTTTCATGTTCTTTCCTCCTTGTGCGTTTTTGGAACGATAGTGTAAAGATTTACCACTCTAATTCGCCATCATTGAAAGTGTTAGATCCTTCCAGCGGAGCGGCCATGACCGCTTCCGAAGCATAGCCTAAAACGGTGATTTGAGGCGACAGATACGATTTCATTCGGTTTCCTCCTTTCTTTCTATAAGCTTTAGTTGTCCATCCTCGTGTGTGGGAGAGTGATAGACGCACTTCCCCACAAAAACGTTTTGCTGATTTTATCTTACCACGGGGCAAAACCATGATATAAGAAACAAAGCTTGGAAAATAGTGTACAAAACGAAACTCCCATTTGACGAACAGCACAAAGCTTGATATGATGTAAAAAAGAAAGGGGACGGTTGTATGTTTGTGAACCGCGCCGACTTGGGCCAACCTCACGCAGATATTGTGAATACCGAATTGCCGCTTCTGGTTACAGCTACAGGCCAATATCGTATGGATGGCAAACCGGAAATGCCCACCCATCGCCCTGACGGACGAGGGGATTATCAACTCATTTATATCGCTACGGGATGCGGTCACTTTGTGCTGGATGGCAATGAGCAAATCCTGCAAAAAGGAACCGCCATTTTGTATCGGCCTAACGTGGTGCAAAATTACACCTTTTACGGCAAGGATGACGCCGAATACTATTGGTGTCACTTCACCGGTAGCGAAGTAGAAAAGTTGTTGTCTGATTGTCATATTGCAGAGGACAGAATGGTGTTTTCCGCAGGCACGTCCTCGGATTTTCAGTGGCTATTTTTGCAGATGATACGCGAACTTCAGTTGAAACAAAGCGGATACGATACCATCTTGCCTATGAATCTGCGACACATCCTGCTGCTCATTAGCCGTCAACAAGCGGAAGAAAAAGCAGTCGGCAATAAAATACTGGGCGAAATCGAAAACGCCATTCGCCATTTCAATATGCATTTCCACTGGGATATTGAAATTAAGGAATACGCTCAGCAGCATTTGATGTCCCCTTATTGGTTCTCCCAAAACTTTAAAAAGGTCACCGGCTGTTCTCCCGCTCAGTATCTCATCTCCCTGCGTATGGCCCACGCCATGAATTTGCTGGATAATACCGACGATACCGTGGCGCAGATCGCCCTGGCAGTGGGGTATGATAACACCCAGTATTTTTACCGCCTATTCCGCAACCATACCGGTATGACTCCGGTTGAATATAAGCAGAGAAAACGATAAGGATTCCGAACATAGAGAAAGGCTGGAGAGTTGTTCTCCAGCCTTTCTCTTATGCCTCTCTTTTCGCACGGATCAACGTGCTTTTGCTGATACCAGTCATGGTGGTGATCTGGCGATAGGTCTTGCCTTCCGCCAGAAGTGATAGAGCAAGGTCGATCTGCTCCGACGTAAACTTCTTCGGTCTGCCGTCCTTGAAACTCGGATCTTGCCTTGCAACCGCTTTTCCGGTCTGGGTGCGTTCAACTATCATTCCCCTTTCATATTCGGCAAACGCAAGCATGACCGTCAGAATGAGGTTTCCCGTCAAGGTGTTCTCGATTAGTCCCATATTGAGAATGTGGACTCTGATGCCTCGCTCAAAGAGTTCGCGTACCGTCTGCACTCCCTCGATTGCTGTTCTGGCAAATCGGTCGAGTTTGGACACCACCAAAGTGTCGCCCTCTTCGAGTTGCTCCAAGAGCGAAAGGAACTTCGGTCGCTCCATCGTCTTCCCCGTGAACGCCTCTTTGACTATCTCTTGGCATCCATACTTTTCGAGAGCCGTCACTTGGTCTTCGAGACTGTTTCCATCTCTTCCTTGAGTAGTAGTCGAGACGCGTGCGTAGCCGTAAATCATAGCAATTTTCCTCCATTTCGTGACACTAAGTTCTGACACCGATTTTGGATTTTTGGTCCGGTGTTTTGGCACCATCCGCCATCGGTGTCAGAACTTTTGAGTTTTGGTGCGGTTCTCGATTAGGCAATCGAGAACCGTCTGCTGGTCACTTGCTTGGTGAAGGCTTTGTACAAATCACCGTGCACCTTCTTGAAGGAAGTGCTATCGAAACGATTGGACAGCACCGAAGTCCAGCGGATGATGTAAGTGCCGACTTCCATCTCTTCGGTGTTGTTGTTCAGCATCTCTTCTTTGATTCTGTCGCGGAGTGCCTCGGCCTCCGCCTGAGCCTCAGCGATGATGTTCTCCCACTCGGAAAGGGCCTCGATTTTTGCAATCAGTTCGTTCTTAGACATAATGTTGTTCTCCTTTGTTGTTGATATTGTGTTCGTTTGAACTGTCTTTATTATACACTAATTCTCGTGTATTGTCTATTGACATAGTACACGAATGTTGGTGTATCTTTTTGTGCACATTGTACACTTGATTTCGTGTATATTTGTGGTATAATGATAGTATCATGGGAAAGGAGTCTTCATTATGGGTTTGCAGTACAAAATGGATGTGGTTTCCGCACTGAAAGAGAAAGGAATCACATCTTATAAAATCAGAAGCGAGAAGTTGCTCAGCGAATCGACTCTCCAGAAGTTGAGAAAAGGTGAAGGTGTGTCTTGGGACAACCTCGAAACACTGTGCCGTCTCTTGGAGTGCCAGCCGTCGGATCTGATAGAGTACGTGGAGTGACGGTGGGGGATGGGTTTCGGGAAGTTCAGCTGAAATTTGCGTTTTTGCGGTTTGGTCTGGCCCACAAAAATCCCCACAGCATTTTTGATCCGGAGGACGGTCTTTGTGGGCGTTCTCGAAAGAATGGAATCTCTCCGTGATCACGGGGAAAACGAAGAAAACGGCGACCGTCTCCAATACGGAGTGGTCGCCGTTTATCATTTGAAGTCTTTGAAGATGTCGTCGAGTGCTTGGTCGATGGTCTTTTTCAAACTCTTGCGAATGACGTCGTATAGCATCATTTCAATCAGACTTTCCTATTTCTTGCGTTTCTTCTTTTTGTCGCTCATTTTTTCACCTTACCTTCGATAACGATGTTCATGGGTTCGTCGTCTTCCTCTCGGCTCTCGGCAAATTTGCGTTGTCGAGCACGCACTTGCTCGGCATAGTTTTCCCAAGCGGATTTGCCGTTGAGCGCATGCCAAATGCGGTCTGGGACTTTACCTGCCTCGCGAGCACGGATGAGTTCTTGATTGGGCATGTGTTGCCCTCCTTTCTTGTGGATTTCTCTCATAAAATAATAAAAGACGGGCAAGTCCGATGAATGGGTATTGACCAATAATGCCGACAACCCAGACCGACGCCCGTCGCTTTGATTTTCTTGTAAATTTTTGGTATAATGTATGTAGTAAAAGGGAGAAAATCCCTTCCAGAAATTTAAGAGAAAAAGGAGAAATGCAATTATGCCCAATCAACAAAATGAGCAATTTTATACCGTCCCCAATTAGAGGGTGGTAAAGGTAAACAAAGAGGAACTCGGAGGCAACTTTTTAGGTGTCAACAATGAAGTGTGGTCGGCGGCGGCACGTGACCTCGGTGCCCACGCTCTGATGTTGTATCTGTACTTCGCCGCCAACAGAAACGGTTATTCGTTTGCTTTGTCTCCGGCGGCTATCCAATAGGCCATCGGAATGCCTCGTTCCACCTATCGAGACCAGTTTGTCAAACTGGTGAGCAAAGGGTATCTGGTTCAGACCGGAGGCAACACCTTTGCTTTTTATGAGAAACCGCAACCGCGTGTCGTTCAACCCAATTTGAATACGGTGGCGGCAACCGGACGCTCATTTGAAGAGTGCACGATAACCGCTATCCCCACCACGGATACCGTTAATTCAAGAACGGAATGGAACAGAGAAATAAATAATAGAGAGTTTCAAGATAATGGTTGGATAAATATTAGAGAGGTTGGAGCCTCTGGGGACTTCATCCCGGCACCAGAAGAGAAAGAAAGAGAGGGCGCTGCGGATTGGCAGCGCGAGTTTATTTTCTGATATGTAGGGGGCGTGCTTCGGCACGCTCCTTTTTGTATACGCTTTTGGAGGGAATTTAAGCCGCGCGATCGAGGTAACGCGGCACTTTCGTCATGACGGTCGTGCCGTCCTCCTCGGCGAAGAACATCCGCAGAGCATAGCAATCCGGAAACTGCTTAAAGAACCAAGAGCGAACGTAGGCATAGGGACTCTTTTCTTTCTTGGACTCCTCTTGGACCAGAGCAAAGGTGGTCAACAACTCCTCGGCATGATCCTGCACTCGAATATAGCGCTCCATATTCTTGTAGGTCAGACGGCGAGAGTGATGAGGCGCCTTTGCCTTGCGACCCGATTCCACAACCAACTTCATGCCAGGGTTTTCAGCGAGAATTTCACGCACTTTGTTATACTCAGGCGAGCCGTGCTCATTCGCCATACGACTGCATTTGTAGTTTAGGGTCAGAGTGTTTTTTGCCAGATCAATCTTAAAAGTGAAGTGCTTATCCATTTTTGTTATCTCCTTTCAATTACGCGGACTTCTTTTCGGGCATGGAAACGACCTTGCTGCTCTCTGCAGCCTGCTCATCTTCTTGGAAGATGTCAGAGGTCTTGTAATTGGGGAACATGCTCTCAAACCAAGCCAGCACATAACGATGGGGGTTGCGCTGAATCTTGGAGCGCTCACGCACTTTCTTCATCTCAGCGAGAATCGCCTCGGCGTTATCGAAAGTGTTGATGTACTTCTCCATCTTCGCATAGGTGGTGTTGTAGATGTCGCTCGTGCGATTAGACTTCACAACAACCATCGTGATACCGGGGAACTCGTTGCGAATCTCACGCCACTGACGGAACTCAGGAGTACCGTAGATGGTGGCTTGCTTCTGGAAAGCCTTGGTGACGATAGCCTCATTGGTTTCGAAGTTGATTTTGACAGTTTTCATTTGGATCAATTCCTTTCATAAATATAATTTTAATTTTCGTTCAGTGGAGGGCTCTGTCGTTCCCTTCACCTTACACACACATTATAGCACACCACCCCGAAAGTGCGCTCCCATAATGTGGAGCGGACTAAAATTTTTCAAAAATATAAAAAGAAAAAGGCAGGTTTTTCACCTGCCTTTTTTCGTGTGCTCGAACCGTCCTCAACGACGGCGCAAAGAGATGGTTTCGTCCCGCCTCCGCATCTGCTCCAGAGGGGAAACGTTATCGAAGTTCCGCACGATGTCCACGTTAAACACCGCGCAATAATGCTTGGTCATATCCAACGTACTGTGTCCCAATATCTTTTGGAGGGTGAACGCGTCCCCTCCGCAATCAAGGAGATACTTGCGAGCAAACGTGTGTCGGAACATGTGCAAACTGGTCTTTTGGATGCCGCGTGCCGTATTGTACCGCACGATAGCCGACCGCAAGCACCCCTCGGACATGGGCGTGCCGGTCTCGGTGCAGAAGAGCGCGTCGCACTCCTCACCACCACGAAAACGGAGATACTCACGGAGAATGCGAATCATCGCCCCGCACAAAGGGACGACTTGCGCCCGATGGTTTTTGTTGTGTCGGTAGTGGATGAGTCCGTTCTCCAAGTCCACGTCACGGATCTGGATGGCGCGTACCGTCGCCGCACGACTCCCACTGTTCAGCAGAAAGTTGATAATCACCCAGTCGCGATATTCGCCGAAAGAACACTTGCGTATGTCCGGCTTTTGGAGGAGTACTTCCAGCTCCTTGTCGGTGTAGGTGTCCTTCACCGTCTCTTCGCCACGGTAGATGGGGATATTCAGTGACGTAATCCCCTCTTGATTGCACCACGACAGAAAGGATTTGAGCATTTTGGTGTAGCTGTTGATACTATTGGGGGACAGTCCGGCGTCTCTCATGCTCGCTATCATCTTGTCTAAGTCCGATTTACACAGATCTACAATGTCTTGCTCTACGTTTAGATGTCGCGACACTGCCTGAAAGTGATTGACATAACTGTGTATTGTTTTGTTCACCAGTCCTTTGGCTCTCTTGGCACTGATGAATTCGGCAAAGACGTTCGCCACGGTATTGCCTTGCTGAAGTTTGATTCTTGCCATAATTTCATGCACTCCTGACTTTTGGATTTGTGATGAAAAGTCAAGCGTGCAGTAAAAAGGCGTTCAGATATAGAAAAAAGCCGTAACTCCTAAGAGTTACGGCTTCTTGGTCCGAGTGGCGAGACTTGAACTCACGGCCTCTTGACCCCCAGTCAAGCGCGCTACCAACTGCGCCACACCCGGATGCGATTGCAAGCGGTATTATAGCACGGCGTTCCGTAAAATGCAAGCATTATTTTTATTTTGTTTAAAAATTTTTAGCTTTTCGGTTTTTGGCGGTGATTTTCTATTGTATATACCCCTTTTTTATGCTATACTAACGCAGAAAATGGGGCAATAGGTGCCCTCACAACAAATCCCACAAAGATAGGAAGCGAAACGTATGGGGAAAAGAGAAAATTTGCGTAACGTGGCCATCATCGCCCACGTTGACCACGGCAAGACCACTTTGGTGGATCAGCTGCTCCGCCAAAGCGGCACCTTCCGCGACAACGAGCAGGTGGCGGAGCGTGTGATGGACAGCGGCGACCTGGAGCGGGAGCGGGGCATCACCATCCTGTCTAAAAACACGGCCGTGCGCTACGGCGACACCAAGATCAACATCGTGGACACCCCCGGCCACGCCGATTTCGGCGGCGAGGTGGAGCGCATTCTGCTGATGGTGGACGGCGTTCTGCTGCTGGTGGATGCCTTCGAGGGCTGTATGCCCCAGACCCGCTTTGTGCTGAAAAAGGCGCTGTCCCTGGGCAAAAAACCGGTCGTTGTGGTCAACAAGATCGACCGTGACGGTGCCCGCCCCTTAGAGGTCATCGACGAGCTGCTGGATCTGTTCATCGAGCTGGACGCCGATGAGGAGCAGTTGGATTTCCCCGTCATCTTCGCCTCCGGCCGTGACGGCTACGCCGGCCTGACCCCCGACGTGCGGGACGGCGATATGCGCCCCCTGTTCGAGGCGATTTTGCAATACGTTCCCGCCCCCGAAGGGGAGGAGGACGGCCCGTTGCAGATTCTCTTCTCCAACATCGACTATGACGATTACACCGGCCGCATCGGCATCGGCCGCGTGGAGCGGGGCCGCGTCAAGACCGGCCAGCAGATGGTGCTGTGCCGTCAGGACGGCACCCAGAAAAACGTGAAGATCGGCAAGCTCTATCAGTTCGAGGGCTTGCGCCGCGTGGAATGCGACACCGCCGCCTTGGGCGATCTGGTGTGCGTCACCGGCATCACCGACCTGAACATCGGTGAGACCGCCTGCGACCCTGAGCACCCCGAGTCGTTGCCCTTTGTGCACATCGACGAGCCCACCATTTCCATGCTGTTTATGGTCAACAATTCCCCCTTTGCCGGTCGCGAGGGCAAATACGTCACCTCCCGCAACATCCGCGACCGCCTGTTTAAAGAGATCGAGACCAACGTGAGCATGCGGGTGGAGGAGACCGACACCACCGACGCCTTCAAGGTGTCCGGCCGTGGCGAACTCTCCCTCTCCATTTTGATCGAAACCATGCGCCGTCAGGGCTTTGAGTTTGCGGTCAGCCGTCCGCAGGTCATCTATAAAAAGGATGAAAACGGCAACCTGTTGGAGCCCATGGAGCTGTTGGTCATCGAGGTACCGGAGCAGTACGTGGGCGCCATCATGGAGCGTCTGGGCAACCGCAAGGCGGAGATCGTCAATATGGGCACCCGTGACACCGGCATCAGCCATTTGGAGTTCCGCATTCCCTCCCGCGGTCTGATGGGCTATCGTCAGCAGTTCCTCACCGACACCAACGGCAACGGCATTATGAACAGCCTCTTTGACGGCTATGAGCCCTACAAGGGGGAAATTCCTCAGCGTGTGCAGGGTTCTCTCGTGGTGCACGAGACCGGCGAGACCTGCGCCTACGGTCTGTGGGGCGCCCAGGATCGCGGTGCGCTGTTCGTGGGACCCGGTGTGCCGGTTTACGAGGGCATGATCGTGGGGCAGAGCCCCAAGGATGAGGACATCGTGGTCAACGTGTGCAAGAAAAAGCACGTCACCAACACCCGCGCCAGCGGCTCGGATGAGGCGTTGCGTCTGATTCCCCCCACCGTCCTCAGCCTGGAGCAGTGTTTGGAGTTTATCAATGACGACGAGCTGCTGGAAGTGACCCCCGAAAGCCTGCGTCTGCGCAAGCGCATTCTGCAAAAGGAATTGCGCCTGAAGGCGGAGGCCAGAGAGAAGAGAAAGTAATCTGCAGCACGAATGCGGGCGGATGGGGGCACCCGCCCCTACACCCCTTCGCTACCCCGCCCTACAAATTCTATCCGACCTGTAGCGATGCCGTAGGGGACGGCGTTTACGACGTCCCGAGATGGATTCGTACCGCAACCTGCGGGATGTCGCAAGCGCCATCCCCTACAAATTCTATCTAACCTATGGCGGCATCGTAGGGTCGACATTCGCCTGCGGCGAAGTCGGTCGAGATTTTGCGGCGATGGCGCAAAACTCGCGCTGCATATCCGCCCGAAAAACGGACGACCGACGGTCGCCTCTACAAGCCTTATTTCACCTCACAACTCCCAACTCCTCATTTCTCTTTCTTTTGCATATTTTCCCGCAAACCCACACACACTACCTTCACACCAAAACAATGGAGGTAATGTGTAATGAAATTGCGTTTTCTGCGGCGGGTTATGGCCGCAATGCTGTGCCTGGTGCTGCTGGGGGCGTTGACCGCCTGCGGCTGCGCCAGAAAAACCGACGTTCTCACCGTGCGCTATCTCAACTTCAAGCCGGAGATTGCGGAGCAGTACGAGGCGTTGGCGGCGATCTATCAGCGCCAGACCGGCGTTAAGGTGATCGTGGAGACCGCCGCCAACAACACCTACGAGCAGACCCTCGCCACCAAGATGGCTACCGACGAAGCCCCCACCCTGTTCCAGATCAACGGTCCTCGCGGCTATGCGGCGTGGAAGGATTATTGCGCCGACCTCAAAGACACCGAGCTGTACAAGCACCTGACCGACCAATCCCTGGCCATCAAGGACGGCGACAAGGTGGTGGGCATCCCCTACGTGGTGGAGGGCTACGGCATTCTCTACAACAAAGCCCTCACCGATAAATACCTCGCTCTGCCCGACAAGGCGGTGGATGTGGAGTCTATGGACGAGGTCGATTCTTACGACGAGCTGAAAGCCGTGGTGGAGGATATGCAGAAGAACAAAGCCGCCCTCGGCATTGACGGCGTGTTTGCCTCCACCTCCATGAAGGCGGGGGAGGATTGGCGCTGGCAGACTCACCTGCTGAACATCCCTCTCTACTATGAGTGGACCGAGGGCAAGGTGGATTTCAACGACAGCAAAGCCTTTTCCGAGATTGGGTTCACCCACGGCGACAAGTATCGGAACATCTACGACCTGTACCTGAACAATTCCGTCACCGACAAAAAGTTGGTGGGAAGCAAGACGGTCAGCGACTCCATGGCGGAGTTTGCGCTGGAAAAGTGCGCCATGGTGCAAAACGGCAACTGGGCTTGGTCGCAGATCAAGGATGTCAGCGGCAACAAGGTAAAAGCCGACAACCTCCGCTATCTGCCCATCTATATCGGCGCAGAGGGGGAGGAGAAGCAGGGCCTCGCCATCGGCACCGAGAATTTCTATGCCATAAACAGCCAGGCCTCCAAGGAGGAGCAAAAAGCCGCCGCCGATTTCATTTGGTGGCTGTATTCCAGCGAAGAAGGCAAAAAGCAGGTCACCGAAAAGCTGGGTTTTATCGCCCCCTTTGACACCTTCTCGGAGGACGAAACCCCTGATGATCCCTTGGCTCGCGAGGTAGCTCGCTGGATGGCCAAGGAGGAGATTACCACCGTGCCTTGGCATTTCACCATGTTCCCCTCCGCCCGCTTCAAGGAGGATTTCGGCGCCTCTCTGCTGAAATACGCCCAGGGCACCAAAAGCTGGGAAGACGTGGTTAAGGATATGAAAAACGGCTGGAAGCGTGAGGCTTCCGCCATCGGCTGACCCCCTCTGACGAAGGGAGAAATGCCGTGTACAAACGATTTTATCGGTGGTTTCCGGTGTTTGTGTTGCCTACGCTGGCGGCCTTTACGGTGGCGTTTCTCATACCCTTCGTGATGGGAATCTGGCTGTCCTTTCATCGGTTCACCACCATCAAAAACACCCATTTTGTGGGGTGGGAGAATTATACCCGCGCCTTTGCCGACGAGGGGTTTATGGGCTCCCTGCGCTTTTCTGCCCTGTTCACCGTGGTGTCGCTGATCACCGTCAATCTGCTGGCATTTGTGTTGGCGTTGGCGCTGACCCGCCGCCTGCGGGGGGTCAATCTCTTTCGCGGCATCTTCTTTATGCCGAATCTCATCGGCGGCATCGTGCTGGGCTATGTGTTCAGCCTGTTGGTCAACGGGCTGTTGGGCTTTTGGGGTGTGGACATCACCTATGCCGCCACCTACGGCTTTTGGGGCTTGGTGGCGCTGAACACCTGGCAGCTCACGGGATATATGATGGTGATTTATATCGCAGGGTTACAGAACGTGCCCTCCTCCCTCGTGGAGGCCGCCGCCATCGACGGCGCGGGGGCGTTTTCCACCCTGTGGCACGTCAAATTGCCGCTGGTGATGCCTTCCATCACCATCTGCACCTTTTTGACCCTCACCAATTCCTTCAAGATGTTCGACCAAAACCTCGCCCTCACCGCTGGCGCTCCCGAGCGGCAGACCCAGGGCTTGGCGTTGGATATTTATAACACCTTTTACGGCCGCATCGGCTGGCAGGGGGTGGGGCAGGCCAAGGCGGTGCTGTTCTTCCTGCTGGTGGCGGCGGTGGCCGGCATCCAGCTGTGGCTGACCCGCAGACGGGAGGTGGACGCGTGAAAACTCGTCGTACCAACCTGATGTTGATTGCCTTGCTTTTGCTTTTGGCGGCGATTTTTCTGCTCCCCGTGCTATTGGTGGTGCTCAACTCTTTTAAGTCGCGGCTGTATATCTCTGCCGCCCCCTTTGCTCTGCCGGACGGCGACACTTTCGTAGGGTGGGAGAATTACCTCACAGGCCTGCGTTCTGCGGGCTTTGCCGCCGCCTTCGGGCGCAGCGTGTTCATTACCGTGGGCTCGGTGTTGCTGCTGGTGGTGGGGTGCAGTATGACCGCCTGGTATTTGGCCCGTGCCAACGGCTGGTGGCCGAAAATACTGTATCTTCTGTTTGTGTTTAGTATGATCGTGCCGTTCCAGATGGTGATGTACACCATGACCTACGTGGTGGGGCAGTTAGAGCTGGATTCGGTGGTGGGCATTTTGCCGGTCTATCTCGGCTTTGGCTCGGGATTGACGGTGTTCATCCTCTCCGGCTTTGTCCGCGGCATCCCGCGGGAGTTGGAGGAGGCGGCGATGATGGATGGGGCAGGGCCGCTCCAGACCTTCTTTCGGGTGATTTTTCCCGTGATGCGCCCCACCGCCGTCACCGTGTCCATCCTCAACGCCATGTGGATCTGGAACGACTATCTGTTGCCCTATTTGGTGCTGGGCACCGACCAAAAGACGATTCCTGTTGCCATTCAGATCGCCATGCAGGGCGCCTACGGCTCCACCGACTACGGCGGTCTGATGGCGATGCTGGTGTTAGCCATCATCCCCATCATCGCCTTCTATCTCATCGGACAAAAATATATCATCTCCGGCGTCGTAGCAGGCGCGGTGAAAGGGTAGGGAATATGGCGACAGCCATATTCGAGGGGCGGCAACGAAACCGCGAAACCCACCGACTTAAAGCCGCCCCGGTAGCCGGAGCCGTGAAAGGGTAAAGATGCTTGTGTTGCGCACAATCTCTCGCCTCCCCTTGTCAGGGGAGGTGTCCGAGGCGACGCCTCGGACGGAGGGGTAGGTATGGATGGGTACTACCCCCCAGTCAGCCTAACGGCTGACAGCCCCCCTGACAAGGGGGGCCGAGAGAAGTGCAGTTCCCAAAAGCAAACACTTCATATCCTCCAACAGAAAGGATGTTTACTATGCAATTTCCTCGTTCCTGCGGTGTGCTCGCCGCCATTTCCTCCCTGCCGGGCAAATACGGCATCGGCACCATGGGCAAGGAGGCGGAGGCCTTTGTGGACTGGCTGGCTGAGGCCGGGCAGACCTATTGGCAGATTCTGCCGGTGGGCCCCACCGGCTTTGGCGACTCCCCCTATCAGAGCTTTTCCGCTTTTGCGGGCAACCCGTATTTCATCGACCCCGAGCAGATGGCTGAGCAGGGGTGGCTCACCGCCGAGGAACTGCGTGAGGCAGAATACCGCGGCGACCCCGCCGCGGTGGACTACGGCTGGCTGTGGGAGAGCCGCCGTGCCCTGTTTCAAAAGGCGATGCCCCGCTTTTTTGCCGATCCCCCTGCGGATTTCGAAGTGTTTTGCAACAAAGAGGATTGGTGGCTGGCGGACTACACCCTCTTTATGGCGGTGAAGGATGCCCACGACGGCCTCGCCTATCTGCGGTGGGAGCCGGAGCTTCGTCGCCGCGACCCCGCCGCGTTGCAGATGTGGCGGGTGAAGTGCGCCGAGGGCGTGCGGTATTATCAAATGCTGCAATATATCTTTTACACTCAGTGGAAAGCCTTTAAGAAATACGCCAACGACCACGGCATTAAACTGATTGGTGATATTCCCATTTACGTTGCCCCCGACAGCGCCGACGTGTGGGCGAATCCCCATCTGTTTTTGCTGGACGAGGAGGGCAACCCCACCGAGGTGGCGGGCTGTCCCCCCGATCTGTTCTCCGCCGACGGTCAGCTGTGGGGCAATCCCCTCTACGATTGGGATGCCATGAAAAAGGACGGCTACCGCTTCTGGCTGGCTCGCTTGGCGGCCTGCCTGCGGCTGCACGACGTGGTGCGCATCGACCATTTCCGTGCCTTTGCGGATTATTATTGCATCCCTGCCGCCGATGACACCGCCCGCAATGGTAAGTGGCGGTTGGGACCGGCGATGGATCTATTTGACACCATCCGCCGTCAGTTCGGCGACCTGCCCATTATCGCTGAGGATCTCGGCTCGCTCTCAGATGCCGTGACCACGCTGCTGAAAGACAGCGGTCTGCCGGGGATGAAGGTGTTGCAGTTCGCCTTTGACCCCTATGGGGACAGCGAACACATGCCCCACCACATCCCGCAGAATGCGGTGGTGTACACCGGCACCCACGACAACGACACCATAGCGGGTTGGTTTGCCGCCAACCCCGCCGAGGGGGAATTTGCCCGCCGCTATCTGCGGATGGGTGCGGCGGAGAATCCCGTTCGCCCCTTTATGCAGGGGGCGTTGGCTTCTCCTGCGCGGGTGTGCATTCTGACGGTGCAGGATCTGCTGGGGCTTGGCTCTGCGGCGCGGATGAACGTCCCCTCTGTCCCCGAAGGGAACTGGACCTGGCGGTTGACCGCCATCCCCGATGCCGCCACGGCGGCGTGGCTGCGGGAGAACGTGCGTCTTTATCGCCGCGGATTTTAATCAGACGTATAAACAACGGACTTGTATCGAAACAGACGATACAAGTCCGTTTTCTTTTTACATCATCTACAAGGAGGCCTTTTATGAACACCATTTCCCGCGATCTGACGCGGTATGCCCACGCCACCTGGCAGGCAGAGCCTGCCGACCTCACCCCGCCCCAGCTCCACGAGGCGCTGGCGCATTGCGTCAACCACCGCATTGCCGCTGTTCGACGGCGGTCTGCCGCCCGCCACGACAGCCGCCGCCGTGCCTATTATCTCTCCGCCGAATTCCTGATGGGGCGGCTCATCCATAACAATCTGCTGTGCAGCGGTCTGCTGGACGAGGCCACCGAGGCCTTGGTGCAGGCGGGGATCGATCCGGCTCGACTGGAAGAAATCGAGGATGCTGCCCTGGGCAACGGGGGTCTCGGTCGCTTGGCGGCCTGCTACTTGGATGCCGCCGCCACCTGCTCCTTGCCGCTGGACGGCTACGGCATCCGCTACCGCTTTGGTTTGTTCCGTCAGCGGTTTGCCGATGGCTTCCAGCTGGAACAGCCGGACGATTGGACCCGCTATGGCGACCCCTGGTCGGTGCGCCGCGAGGAGGAGGCGGTCACCGTCACCATCGCCGATCGCCCGGTCCGCGCTATCCCCTACGATATGCCGATCATCGGCTATGGGGCGAAGCACGTGTCCAACCTGCGGCTGTGGCAGGCGGAGCCCATGGCACCCTTCGATTTTTCGCTGTTTAACGATCAAAAATACGACCGTGCCTTGCAGGAGAAAAACCGTGCCGAGGATCTGTCCCGTGTGCTGTATCCCAACGATTCCACTCCGGCAGGAAAACTGCTTCGCCTGAGCCAGCAGTATTTCTTCGCCTCGGCGTCTATGCAGGACATCCTGCGGCGGTATGAGGCCACCTGCGGCAAGGATTTCACGCTGCTTCCCCGCGCCGTTTCCATCCAGCTCAACGACACCCACCCCGTCATCGCCGTTCCCGAGCTGGTGCGGCTGCTCACCAAGCGGGGGGTGCCCTTCGGCGAGGCGGCCAACATCGCCACCACCGTGTTCAACTACACCAATCACACCGTGATGGCGGAGGCCATGGAGGTGTGGGATCTTTCGCTGATCCGCAAGGTCAACCCCGACATTGCCAAGATCATCCGCAGGCTGAGTGCCCGCTTTGATCGGGAGATGGACGCCTTCGACATCCCCGCCGAAAACCGCCCCCGCCTGCAAATTGTGCAGGATGGCCGCGTGCACATGGCCCATTTGGCCTGCCGCTTTTCCAACCGCATCAACGGGGTGGCGGCGCTTCACACCCAAATTCTCAAAAACGACGTGCTCCACCAATGGCACAAGCTGTACCCCAACAAAATCCTCAACATCACCAACGGCATCACCCCGCGGCGATGGCTGCGGCTGTGCAATCCGGGGCTGTCCGCCCTTATCACCGACCTGTTGGGAAGCGAGGATTGGGTCACTGACCTGCCCCAACTGGCAAAGTTAGCTCCCTTTGCGGCGGATAACGCCGTCCTTGACCGCTTTATCGCCGTCAAGCAGGAGAACAAGCACCGCTTTGCCGCCCACCTGGCGGGGAAGGAGGGGGTGGTGGTGTGCTCCGATTGGATGCTGGATGTGCAGATCAAGCGCCTCCACGAGTATAAGCGGCAGCTGTTAAACATCCTCTGCATTTTGGAACTCTACTTCGAGATCAAGGAGGGCACACTGACCGACTATACCCCCACTGTGTTCCTGTTCGGCGCCAAGGCCGCCCCGGGCTATGCCCGTGCCAAGGGCATCATCAAGCTGTGCCACGAGGTTTCCCGCTTGATTGCGGCAGATCCCGTGGTGAGCAAGTATTTGCAGGTGGTGTTCGTCACCGACTATAACGTGTCCTACGCCGAGCGCATCGTCGCCGCCGCCGATGTATCGGAGCAGATCTCCACCGCCGGCACCGAGGCGTCGGGTACGGGCAATATGAAGCTGATGCTCAATGGTGCGGTGACTCTCGGCACCTATGACGGTGCCAACGTGGAGATCGTCCGTGAGGCGGGGGAGGAGAACAACTATATCTTCGGTGCCCGTGTGGAAGATTTGGCAAGCCAAAAGCACGACCCCCAGCGGCTGTATGAGCAGGATGCCCGCATTCGCCGCTGTGTGGACGCTCTCGTGGACGGCACGCTGGATGACGGCGGCACAGGGCTGTTTGCCGAGTTGCGGCAGTCGCTGTTGGAGGGGGCGAGCTGGCACGCCCCCGACCATTATTACGTGCTGGGGGATTTTCACGCTTGCTTGGAGATGAAAAAGCAAGTGGCGCGGGATTATGCCCGCGACCGCCGCTCTTTTGCCGCCAAGCAATGGCGCAACCTTTGCGCCGCCGGCGTGTTCTCCGCCGACCGCGCCATCCGCGAATACGCAAAAGAGATCTGGGAGATACGATAACGCTACCAAACACACGCAAAGAGAGCCTGCGGCGGATCGCCGCAAATAACCACAAAAAAGCAACCTTGACCATACGGCCAAGGTTGCTTTTTTTCATAACACCTTATTTTGCTCGCACCCAAGAGGAGCATTGCTTGCAAGCTACCATATCTTTGCCGGTTTTGGTGCACTTGCCATCGGAAGAAGAATCCAAGCGGAAATAGCCACCGGAACCGGTCAGATCCCGGTCACCGTTCCAATACTTGCAGGTGCCACAGTAGCGGGCACCGGTAGGATACTGAATCACTGTTATCATTCCTTTCTGTTGGTTAACGCAGCAGGGTCATCAAAGCATCGCCTTTTGCCACCACACGACCGTAAAAGTCGGTGGTCTCGTTGCGGCTTCGGATGTATTTGCCCAGTATACGGCCGGGGAAATCCCGCAACACCTTATCTCCGTTGGGGGAGGTCTCCACCCAGCCGAGAATCTTGCCGGAAAAATCGCGGATCGCTTCTTTTGCCATAAATATTCACTCCTTTTTGATGAAAATTCGGTTTAGGCCATAGGGCCGTATTTTCTCTTGAGCGCGTTGATCTCATTGGCTCTGAGGTCGGAGATGGTTTTGGTATTTGCCAGTGTGCGCTCACAGTCGTACAACTTTCCGTCCTCGTCAAACACTTCTTCACCGCCGGACTCTTTCATAAAGACGTTGATCCATTCCTTGGTAGCATCCTCCTTGACCCATCTCTTCATCCAGTCAATGACCATAAACATAGGCGCCCATTGCTCTAACTCCTTCAGACGCATCAAGCCGTTACTGTCGCTGTCGGCAAACCGTTGCACGTAAAAGTGCATTTTATAGGTGGTACCATCCACCATCGTCAGCACGAAATAGTAGGAAGAGTTGCTGTATTTATGATCAAATCGGAACTCGTCGATCTCCATCATATCCAACTCGTTCACGTACAGTTTTTTGACCACCTTGCCGGTCATATTGGTCTTCTCGTGGAAGATCAGAATGGAGGTGTCTTTGAGTGCAAAGACGGTGGAATAACTCCGGTCGGTGAGAGTGGGCAGGGTCTCGCCGGAAATGCCGCCCTGAGAGGTCAGATTAGCAATCTTGGCCATCCCCTCCGGGTTGGAACCGGCTTCTTCCTCTGCTTTCATCTTGGCGCGGTTTTCGGCAGCCTCGTCCCAGATCTCGGTGGCTTTTTGCTTGACCTCTTTCAATTTGTCCATAAAACCCATAACGATATCCCTCTTTCTGAATTTTCTAAAAACGGTTTTTCAACCCGTTCTTACCGATTATTATACAAACTCGGTCTTTAAAAGTCCTATGCTCAGCGCATAGTTTACAAAATTTATCGAATGGTGTATACTTAAGACAAATTTTATGGTATACTGACCAAGGAGAGCGCGCTATGCAAAAGGATACTGCAAAAATCGTGGAAGAATTGGGTCTGTGCTCGGATTTTAAGACGTTTTATGATGAAAACAAGCAATATATGACGGATCGCTCACTGACGGAGTTGTTGGCAGAGCTGGTAGAGAAAAAGGGTATCCGAAAATCCTATGCCATCAAGGCGGCGGAGTTGTCCGAGGTGTACGGCTACCAAATTTTTTCCGGCATTCGGCATCCGGAGCGGAACAAACTGCTGTGTCTGGCGGTGGGGATGAACCTCACTCTGGACGAGACCCAAAATCTGCTCAAATGCGCCGGCTACAGTCCGCTGTACGTGAAGCTGCCCTTTGACAGTGTGATCATCTACGGCATCTGCAAACGACTCTCCGTGATCAAGATCAACGAGATCCTGTTTGAAAATAATTTAGAAACGCTGGGGTAATCCACTGTGAACACCTGTCCGCACTGCGGGGCGCATCTGGGGGAAAACGCCCGCTTTTGCCCTGCCTGTATGACCTCGCTCAACGAAAAGCGGGTCGTGCCCACACCCAAATATGTTCCGCTACGGTGGCTGTCTGCGATAGCCGCCGTTTTGGTGCTGTGCGGCGCGGTATGGGGCGGTTTGCGGTGGAATCCTCAGGATGAGCAAGCGGCGATTGCGCCGCCCGTCACCACCACAAATACTACCATAGCCGCCACCACGACAGTGAAAACCACAACGATGACAACGAGCATACAAACGACTACCACGTCGGAGGCGCCGTCTCTCACCACCTTGGCAGAGTCCTTTGCCTCTGACCCCCTCCATACGACCCCCACGACGACGGTGAATACCACCATTCCCGTCACCACGGGTCGGGTGCCGCCCTTTTTGACTACTACCGCCACGCGGCCCACGACCGCGACCACCAAAGCACCGACCACCACAACCACGAAAAAGCCTACCACCACCACGGCAACGCCTACTACCACGACCACCACCCGTCCCTATTGGCAGGACGTCACCCCTGCCTCCGTAACCGAGGACGGCCTGCCCATCGAGGAGGTCACGTGGTATTACGAGCACATCACCACAGAGAGACTGGGGTTCGGCCGCTGCTACAGTTGTGATTACCCCAACCTAACCGAAACCGCTACCTTCCGCGATGCCACCCCCTCCGGTGTGCCGCTGAATCAGTGCATCAAGGTGACCGGTTGCAGCGGTATCACCTCCAACGGCATCTACCGCGTCCCTGCCATGATCGACGGCAAGGTGGTGGCGACGGTGGATTTCGGCGACACCTTTGCCAACCAGCAGGAGGCACTCACCGTCAAACGCATCTATCTGCCCCCTGACGCCATCGCCCTTTACGGCGGCATCGAAAACTGCACCAATTTAGAGGGCTTATACATTACCAGTGTTGAGTGTTCTTTTAGACCCGCCACCATTCCCGATTGCGGAATCTATTCTTGGGGTGGTGTCACGTACTATAATGTGACAATCTACGTGCCTCCCACTTTCAACCCTATCTATATAAAAAATTACAGTCCCTTCGTGTGGCTCTACGCCTGCAAGGGGAACGTATACGATGCCGAGGCGGGGCGCATCACAAACGACCAGTGCGCCATTCTCTACGGCGGAGGTGGCACATGACACAACAAGACTATTTAGATACCCTGCTGGAAACCTATCACCTTGTTCACGTGATGGCGGATAAAAACAACTGCCGTGTGCTGCACCTGCGCCACAAGGAGCTAGGGCGGGATCTGGTGGTGCGGCAGTTGGCCTATCCCGTGGCGGCTTACACCACCCTGTGTGACTTCCTTTGCGAACATCTGCCCCAGGTGTATGACGTCGTTGACACCGCCGATGGACAAACGGTGTTGGAGGAATATGTGGACGGCGTCACCGTGGCGGCGCTGGCCGAGGGCGGACGCATCCGCTATCGCCAAGCCAAAAAGATCTTGCGGGGGGTGTGCCACGCCCTCTCCGTTTTGCACCAGCACGGCTTCGTCCATCGGGACGTGAAGCCGGAAAACGTACTGGTGCGCTCCAATGGGCAGGCGGTGCTGGTGGATCTCAACATCAGCCGCCAGGTCACCACCGCCGGCCGTGACACCCGGATCATGGGCACGGTGGGCTATGCCTCCCCCGAGCAGCTGGGTCTGACTCAGAGCGATGCCCGCACCGACATTTACGCCTGCGGCGTGTTGCTCAACGTGATGCTCACCGGCAAGCATCCCAGTGAGCAGTTGGCCCGCGGACGGGTCGGTCGTATCGTGCGCCGCTGCACTGCCGTCAACCCCGACGATCGCTATCGCACCGCCCTTCGTTTGGCGCGGGCACTATAACGCAAAAAAGCACCGCCACCCGTTGGGGTAGCGGTGCTTTATCCTTTATTTTCCTTCGTGTATCGATTCCCGCAGGTGATCCATGCGGCGGTCCAGCTCTGCCGACAGTTCGGCGCAGAATTTTAACTCTTTCGCCATCTCGTCGGTGAAGTCCACGTCCTTTTTGTAGCGCAGTTGGTGCTCCAGGCTGGCCCAAAAATCCATGGCGATGGTGCGCAGCTGGATCTCCACCCGCATCTTCCGCTTTTCGTGGGCGAGGTAGATGGGCACCGCCACGATGAGGTGCAGGCTGCGATAGCCGTTTTCCTTGGGGTTGAGGATGTAATCCTTCTTTTCGATCAGCTCCACGTCGTCCTGTTTGAGCAGCGCTTTGGCGAGGGTGCGCACGTCCTCGGGGAAGGCGCAGACCACCCGCACACCCGCCACGTCGTTGAGGCAGGCCTCGATGTTCTCCACCGTCACGTCGATGCCGCGGCGGGTCAGCTTTTCCCGGATGCTGATGGGGGTTTTCAGGCGGGTTTTGATGCTGCTGATGGGGTTGCGGTCAAACCGCAGGGAAAATTCCTGGTTCAGCACGTTGAATTTGGTTTCGATCTCCATCATGGCACAGCGGTAATAGGCCATCAGCTTGGCAAAGCTTTGAAATTGCTCTCGAAACAGGTCGTCCTCCAGCGGATCGATGCGCAGAGGCGTGTTCATGGCGTTATTTTCCATCGTAAGCCACCACCGAAGCCACGTCGTAGTTTTTCAGCACCTCGCGGCCGTTGAGACCGCGCAACTCCAGTAGGAACAGGATCTTCACCACTTCGCCGCCCAGCTCCTCCACCAGGTCGGCGGCGGCGCGGATGGTGCCGCCGGTGGCGATGAGGTCGTCCACCAGCACCACTTTCTGGCCGGGTTTGATGGCATCCTTGTGCATCTCGATGGTGGCGGTGCCGTATTCCAAGGCATAGGTCTTGCTGATGGTGGCGCAGGGCAGTTTGCCTGCCTTGCGGATGGGCACAAAGGGCTTGTGCAGATTGTAGGCCAGCGGCACGCCGAAGATGAAGCCGCGGCTCTCGGCGCCGGCCACCACGTCGAAATCCAGCCCCTCCAGAAGCTTTTGCATCTCGTTCACCGCTAAGTGCAGACCGTCGGCGTCCTGCATAACGGTGGTGATGTCGCGGAACATAATGCCTTTTTCCGGAAAATCGGGGATGGTGCGGATATAATCGGATACGGTTTTCATATATGGAATCTCCTTTTCGGGTTATTGGCAACTGTATTGTATCAAATTCGGGACAAAAGGTAAAGATAAAATATGAATTTTCCGTTTCAAAAGTGAAAATTGGGGAAAACTTACCGCGAAAGCGTAAAATCGCGAACTTGTGCTTGACTTTTTGCAGTCGGTTGGATATAATAGGTAAGCACAAAAGTCGGTTCGGACCGAAGACGAGCAAACATGACCCATTAGCTCAGTTGGCAGAGCACTTGACTTTTAATCAAGGTGTCCGGGGTTCGAATCCCCGATGGGTCACCACGCAAAGGCACTCCGTACGGAGTGCCTTTTTTGCGTGGTGACCCATCGGAGTAAGCAGAACTCCAACTAGTTTGAGTTGCGAAGCAACACAAACTATATGCGGCTTGGCACGGTGATTATTAGAAACCGTGCAGAGTTTTGACTGCCAAGACGCAGAGTTCGAATCCCCGATATCGCTTCGAGGGAGATTGATAAACCGCGAAAGGGCGGAGCATTTTTTGACACCCTATCTGACACCCAAAGAGGATGAATTGGTCGAATTTTGGAGTTAAAAATTGAGCCACATAGGCGGATGTTGTGACGCGCATTTGACGCACATAGAAAACGTTTTGCTGTTTGGGGGATTCGAACCCCGGTTTTGCGCCAAGCCTGTGCTTGTCGTAGTTTCTACCCGCAAAACCTTTGCAATCCCTGCGGGATTGCGGGGAGTTCGAATATCAGTGTGAACGAAAAAGCAAGGGGACACCGTATGGTGTCCCCTTGTTTTTTGGCCCGCCCGGAGGGATTCGAACCCCCGTCCTTTGGAATCGGAAGCCCGGGGGAAAATCGCGGGAAGGCTTGGTATTGCTGGGTTTGCGAGAAACGACTGAGCCACATCTGAGCCACAGATTGACGTGCATATTTTTCAAAAAGATGCACGTTAACGGGGGATTACCCGATGCCGCGGGCGGCGAAGAAGGCGTCCAGCTTCTCCACCTGCGATTGCTGGTGCTCGGCGGTGACGTGAGTATAGATGTTGAGGGTGGTCTGAATGTCCTTATGACCCATTTGAGCCTTCACCGTGACGGCGTCCATCCCTGCCATCACCATATTGGTGGCGCAGGTGTGGCGCAGCATGTGGGGCGTCAAACGAGGAATGACGAAGGGGACGCCCTTAGGGTCGAATTTGGAGGTGGGTTGCTGGATAAACGTACCGTATTTCAAGTTAAGATCCAGCAGATAGGAATCCCACATCCGTTTCCACGCTGTATCGGACAGCATCTTGCCTCGGGTGTCGGTGACGACCAAATCAAAGGGGGAACGGTCAGCCAGGAGGGGGCGCAGATAGTCGATCAGGCGCTGCGGCATATTTACCGTGCGCTCGGCGGTGGGCGTTTTGCCGCCGGACTTGACGACGGGGCGTCCGTTCACCATACCCACGGAGCGGGTGACCGCCAGCGTACCACGGTCCAGATCCACGTCCCGCACCTGCAGGGGGATCAGCTCGCCGCGACGCAAGCCTGCCAGCATCATAATCATGGCGGCGGTCTGCGCCCGATGGGGCGTGTCCAGGATCCAGCGCTGTTCCTCGGCGGTCAGTGCGCGGCGGTGCTCCTTCTTGGCGTGGCGATCGATCTCCAGATAGTTGGCGGGGTTATAGTAGACGGCGCGGTCGGAGATCGCCAGCTCGAAGACGCCGGCGGCGGTGCGCTGATAATCGACAAGGGTCTTTTTGGCTGCCGGCTTGCCGGTGCCGTTGGATTTCTCTGCCATTGCATCCAGATGCACCTGCAGATCGGAACGGGTGATCTTGGATAAGGGAAGGTCGCCCACCACGTCGCACCAGTAGGTGATGCGGCTGCGGATGCCGGAGTAATAGGCGGGGGACACCTTGCCCTCTTTCAGCCGCAGGTAACGCTCTGCCCATGTGGAGAACGGAAGATCGCCGGAGAGAACGTCCCCGCCCTTGTGGAGCTGATAGCGCAGTTCCTCCGCCTTGCGCTCCAGCTCGCTGACGGTGGTGGCGTAGACGGATTTGTATTTGGGTTTGTCGTTTTCATCGACGCCGACGTAGATGCGGGTGCGGTAGCGGCCGTCGGGTTGCTTTTTGTATTTTGCGCGGGGCATAAGGTCACCTCCTTAGAATTATGCGACCAAAACAGAAACAACGATAGGGACGACAAATCCGAAAAGAATGGCAAGAATCATCATCACCATAACAAACCAGTTGTCACGGTTTGGCTTTTTCTTGATTTCCCGTATCCCTTCTCGAATGCCTGTGACGGCACCAGGAACAATAAAAAGTGCCAAAAGGGATCCGATGAGAATGTACGCCCAAATAGGTGTGCTGTCCTTATTGTCTTTTTTGCTTTTGGTGCGGGAAGATGTGTTGCTGCTATCGCTATCCTCAAAGACACACTCGCCGTCGATGTGGTCGTGGGCGGAATATCCATGGTGGTAGTGATATTCGCCTGTTGAATAGTCGTAGTGTCCACCATTTTCATCGGTTCCCCCGGGATGGGCAGAAACCACAATCGCACAGACCCAGAGTAGGGTAAGTAGCGCGAGAATCAAAACAAGATGTTTTTTCATTCAAACATCCTCTCTCATTTGGAAAATATTACCTTCCCCACCGATGCGGGATACGCGGTACAATGATGGGAGGAGGTGTTCGACAATGAACTACAAAGAGTATCAACATTCGCGGGACATGGCGTGGAGGATCCTGCTGGATCTCCACATACGGGAGCTGCCGGTGAGCACGACGGAGATCTGTCACCATTTGGGGGTGACGGTGAAGCTGTATGACCCACCCGACGACAACGACGGGTGCAGTCTGATCCTGAACGGCGTGCCGATCATCCTGGTGCGGCGTGATATGCACCCGCCGCGGCAGCGCTTTACCACCGCCCACGAGCTGGGGCACATCCTACTGGGGCACGTGGGGCAATATCCGCTGATCAACCGTGAGCCGCAGGCCACCGATAACCCCATCGAGCAGGCGGCCAACGTGTTCGCGGCGCGTCTGCTGGCGCCGGCCTGCGTGCTGTGGGGGTGCGGGGTGCAATCTGCCGCCGACATCGAGCGGCTATGCCACGTCAGCCGACAGGCGGCGGAGTATCGGATGGAGCGGATGCGGCTGCTCTATGCCCGCGGCCGATTCCTCACCTCTCCGCTGGAGGGGGCGGTGTACCGCCAATTTGAGGAATACATACAGACGCACCGGGTTAATCGGTGTAGTCCGGCAACTGCTCCACCATCCGACGAATAAGGTCTACCTGATCGTCGGAAAGTTTCTTTTCCACATAAGAGCCATCCCGTCCGGCAATACGGACGGTGTTGGCGGCCATGAGCCCTCCGTCTATGACGGGGGGCTTTTCTTTTACGTCGGTTTCGTCCCAGCCCATAAGATAGGCGGGGGTGGTGCCCAAGGCGGCGGCTAACTTGGCAATTTTATCTCGCCGCATATTGGCGATGTCACCGCTCTCCCATTTGCGGACGGTACTTTTGCCAACGCCGACGAGGTTGCCGACCTCTTCTAAGGTCATATCTCGTTCTGATCTAAGCTGACGGATTTTTTCGTTGAGTTCCATAGCAAAACCTCCTTACGTCAAGGCTACAATACCATAAATGTGTCGTATTTGCAACAATTATTTGCGAAAACGCCAAAAAAGTTTCCAAAATGACATTTTTGCTATTGACAAACACTAAGACTGTGTGGTATGGTGAAAGTGTCCTTAACGACACATTTGAAAGGAGGCGAGAAAATGGACAAGTACAAACTGTTGTATGAGATCAAGAAAAGAGGTTTGACGGTAGAGCAGGTATGCGACTCTATCGGCATGGTGCGCTCTACATTTTATCGCAAATGTAAGGGCATCTCTGAGTTTACGCAGTCAGAAATTCAGAAGATAGTGTGGCTTTTAGAACTTGATACGCCAATGGGTATTTTTTTTGCTGAGAAAGTGTCGTAAAAGACACTCTCGATCCAAAAAACAACCCAGCCACGCAATGCCGGGTGTTTTTTGGAGCAACCACGGGGCTAAAGGTCTTGTTGGACGATATCTATGGTGAAGATATCACAAGCCGCTGTTGCGTCAGCGTTTTCCTATAAGACTGAGTTTGCGAGCTCCGCGCATCCCAAAACTATTCAAAAAGAATGGTGATCTTTTCCGTGGCTATGGGAGGTTGACAGAACTTTGTCCAGAAGATTGCGGAATGCGAGTCCAAACATCTTGGTCAAAAAATCAACCCCCTTTCGTAATGGGATGTATTTAGTTTAACACATTTGTTGCAAAAATGCAACACAAAAAAGAAAGGAGTGGAAGGGATGGCAATAGAAAGGTTTGTGGTAACGATCAGTAAATTTTCGTTGCGAAAACCGATCAAACGGGTGTGCCACAGCGCTGAGGCGGTTGATCGGTTGATAGCATCGTATAAGCGTCGGCAACCCAGTACGACTATTTCAGTTAGACGTAAAAGACTTATGCTTGAGGTGGTCGATGGAACTGTTTTGGTGACGAAAGAGTACTCAGAACTGCCTGTTAATGTGCCGATTCGATGGGAGGCAACGGTAGCCAAAGCAACATTGATCGAGTATGAAAAGTTTGAAGCGACGGTTGAAATGGTGGACGAGCGTATATCCGCTGCCAAAGAGGATCCATCGATAGTCGTTATTACATTATGGCTTGTGACCGATTACCCGTAAGATAGCGAGAAAGGAGTGGAAGGAATGGGTGTGAAAGAAGCGTGGTTTTGCGTTGTTTTGACTTTCAGCATTGCGGCGTGGGTCTTTTGGAAAAAGAAAATAGCCCCAAGCGGTACCGCTCGAGGCTATCTGTTATGGTTACTTTTTTGTAATGTGATTTCTCTTTTGATTTTTAACCCGTGGGGAATCCTCCGATAAACATTCACAAATGGCGTTAAACATTGTGTATTCGTGAGGATCCGCACTGGTTCCGCGCTGTATGGATGTGTTAAGGGTTTGGATGGCATCTCGTACATCACCAGTAACGTACAGCATGATTTCTCCGTAAGCGGCGCCGTATTTCTCTCGATTATCGGTGTTTTTGACCCACAAAAAAGCGCTGGTGTTGCGGACATAGTTTTCAATCACTTCCGCTTTTCGCCGCAGATAGAACTCCGTTTCACGCTCTTTTCTTTGGGCGCGTGCATTGATCAGAGCGGTGATGATTGGCGACGCAACGGCGAGAAGAAGAGCGGCACCGGATAAAGCAGTAGTTAAAGTATCCATTAACATTCCTCCTTTTTCGTGATTATAGCACGAGGAGGTGGTGGTGTCAAATTTTGAAAGGAGTGGAAGGAATGGCAAGAGCAGCAAGAGGTATTCACCAAGTACATATCAGCACCGAGTGGAAGGACGTGCCGGTGCTGATGGACGTGCCCGCGGTGGCACGGGTGCTGGGACGCAACCACGAAGCGGTGCGCCGCGCTATTCAGCAAGGACGACTGCCCGGAATCAAGGTGGGCGGCGGCTGGCTGGTCCGCAAGGATCAGCTGATGGCGCACCTGGGGTACACCCAGTGGGAGATCGAGCGGTACGGCTACGGCATGAACACCGCACCCGGAGAGGGCGGGTACGGTCCTATGGTGAAGGATGAGTTCAAGGACGCCCTCCGGCGCAAGGAGGGGGTGCCGGCGTGAGTGACACAGGAACGGCTGTCCCGATCGAAGACAGCGTGGCCTTTATGATGTTGCCGCTGTCGGTGCAAGCGTTGTGGTTCCATTTGGTGGTACGTGCTGAGTGGGACGGTGTGCAGTACCGCATCAACAAATTTTATGCGCGTGAGATCCGCGAGGATATTGGAGCCACAGCCGACGACGTAAGAGTGCTGTTGCGTAATGAATTGATCGCCGAGCTGGGTGACTGGATTTATTTGGAAAACGTGGCGCTATACCCCGGACCGGTGCTGGTGGAGAACGGCGTCAAAAAGATTGCCCACATATTCCCCGGTAGCCGGTTGGAATACAGCCGCCAGCGGATCAGTGAGTATCGCAGGGCATCGGTATTTGATATGGAGAACACATGAAGGAGGTGTGGGGGATGGATGATCTGCGAGGGATCTGGGCGGATGACACCGCCAACTATCTGATTGACCGCCGCCATCCAGTGATGATGGAGGAGAATAGACGTTGGTTGCTTGAGCGCGGCAAGAGATATGACGAGGAAATGTCACCGCGGGATCGGCGGCAGTTTGAACGCGAGATGGTGGCCAAGTACGGCGACATCTGCCCGCCGCCGGCAAGGACCGAGTGGCATCTGAAGATCTACGACATATTGGATGCCCAAGAGGAGAGGGCGGCCCGAGAGAAAGCGGCGGCGTTGGCCGCCAGGAACGTGACATACGAGGAGGTGTACATAGATGAAGCGATATGAGAAGGTGGCACTGGTGCTGATGGTGCTGGGAATGGCGCTGAGTATGTATCTGGCCATGCGGTCGGATGCCGGCACTATCACGGAGGGGGTTCTGTGGCCGCTGTGGGCGGTGGCTGTGTCCCTGCTGTGCGGCGCCATCACCGTGGCAAAGCGCGGCTGGGAGAAGGATACCGGCAAAAAGGCGGTGCTGTTCTTTGATCTGAATGGAAAGGAGGAAACGAAATGACCTATCGAGAGATGCTGCACCGGGATCATCCGGAGCTGTGCAGACCGCAATATATCGGCTGTTGTAGAGGGTGCCCTGGTGACTATTATCCTGGTGCTCCTACTGAGGGTGATGCAACATGTTGTATATGCGACGTAAAGGCAGACGAATACGATTGTGTTGACTGCTGGAATAAGGAGTGTAAAGCAAAAAAAGACCCGACAGAGTGAGGGCTCTGTCGAGTCAACGTGTTGGAGCGGAGTGGGACCCCCGCTACCAAAAGTATAGCAAAATTCGCGCAAAAAAGCAAGCCTTTTTTGCCTACCTTGGAAACCGAACAAAGCCGCGAAAACAGGGGGTTTTCCACCCCCTGTTGCGAACTTGGTAAGAGTATTAGTTCACCGACAGAAAGGAGGGGGAGGAGTGTACATCCGCAAGACGTGGAAGGCTGGGCGAACGGTAGAGGTGAAGAAGACCTACTCAGCGCGCTATGGGAAGAAGATCCCCAGAGGGAACAACATAGGCCAGACCAGCAAGGCACAGGAGGAGGTTAACCTCCGCAATGCCGTAGACGAGCTGAGACGGATCCTCAACGCCAACTATAAGCCGGGAGATTGGCACGCGATATTCACCTATCCCAATGACAAACCACCCACAAAGACACAAGCCAAGCGGGATATGGACGAGTTTATACCTCTACTGCGGAAGCTCTACCGACAGAAAGGGGTGGAGCTGAAATACGTGCAGCCCACGGAGTATAAGCATAAGCGCATCCATCATCACATGGTGATACCGAATTTGCCGGGTGGAATGGAGCCTGTCCGACGGTTGTGGAAGCAGGTGGTGGCGGAGCGCTACTATACCGCCAAAGAGAGAGAGGAGGGGAAGCCACGGTATCTGCGCTTCCCCTGGTCGCCGCTGGACGACTCGGGACAGTACGGCGAGCTGGCGGAGTATCTCATCAAAGAAACAAACCAGAGTCGCAAGGATCCCGATGCCATCTGTAAGCGACGGTACCGCGCCAGCCGCAACCTCATCCACCCCAAGCCGGAGGTGGAGATCATCGACGCCAAGACGTGGAAAAAGGAGGCGCCTGAGCGGAGGGGGTATTACATCGACAAGAACGCCAGCTTTGAGGGCATCAGTATGGAAAACGGACTGCCAATGCAGGAGGTTATTTACGTGGAGATCGCGCGGGTGGCGCGAATGCGATGTTAAGGAGGGGGATTTCCCCTCTTTGCCATAAAAACAAGAAAGGATGAAGAAGAATGAGCAAACTGTTGGAGAATTTATTGGACGAGCCGGAGAGAGGAAAGTTGGTGTACCTGTCGGCAAACCTGATCGAGCCTCACCCCGACAACCCCAGAAAGAATCTGGGAGATCTCACCGAACTGTCGGACAGCATCAAGCAGAACGGTATCTTGCAAAACTTGACGGTGGTACCGCAGGGGGGAGGGGGCTACCGCGCCCTCATCGGCCATCGCCGGCTGGTCGCCGCCAAGATGGCGGGGCTGACGGAGGTGCCTTGCGTGATCGTGGAGATGTCGCAGAAGGAGCAGCTGGGCGTGATGTTCGCGGAAAATGTGCAGCGAGCTGACCTGACCCCCTACGAGCAGGCGGAGTGCCTGCAGATGATGATCGACCTGGGAGAGACCGCCGCATCCGTGGCACAGCAGACCGGCCTCAGCGAGGCAACGGTGTCCCGCCGTCTGCGCCTGCTGAAATTGGACAAGAAAAAGTTTGACCAAGCACAAGACCGTGGCGGCGCGTCGATGGAGCAGTATATCAAGATTGCCGAAATAAAAAGCGCAGCGGATCGGAAAGAACTGCTGGACGCTGTGGGTACCGATAATTTCAACGCCCGGTACCGTCGCGCAGTGAAAGAGCAGACCATCAAAGAGCTGACGCCGAAAGCAATCAAGGAGGCGGAAACCTTTGCTAAACCCGCGCCGAAAGGTGTCAGCAACCGGAGCAGCGGCTATCGCGAAGAGGTGCGTTGTGACATCGAACAATGGAAGTCTGGCGCGTTGGCCGTCAAGAAGCCTAAAAAGAGCGGGGAATATTTCTATTACATCGCCTCTTACGGCACGATCTACATTCTTCTGAAAGAGGAAAAAGCCGCCGGCACTACCAACAAAATCAGCGAAAAGGAAAAGGCGGCCAGAAAGCGCCGCCGTGAGCTGAGCCGAATCACCGAGGAGATGTACGAGCTGCGCCGTGAATTTATGATGAATTTCACGGCGGGGTTGAAGAATAAGGACGTTCTGTTTGAGTATGCATTGGCTCAGATGGTGGGACGGTATGCCGGCTCCTTGTATCACACGAACTTTGATAAAAAGCCGCTGCAGGAGAAGATCGAGCAGGATCCTAAGAAGACGTACAGCATCGACAAGGATCTGCTGAAGGCGTTTTACGATAAGGATCCCGCCGCCGCCATGACGCTGATTGTGTACTGTAACAGCGGCGACAGCAAAGAATCGGGGTACTATTATGCGAGCTTTGGCGAGAGTATGCCGTATCACAGAGATAACCGCAACCTGGACGTGCTGTATGAGTATCTCTGCCGCCTCGGCTACCGCATGTGCGACGAGGAGAAGCAGCTGCAGGATGGCACCCATCCGCTGTTCCAAAAGGAGGGGTGACGGATGAATAAGATTTTGTATCTCCGTGACGTGCAGAGGGTTATCAAGGACTATTTCATTGAGTGCGTGAACGCGGATATGGACGCCGTGGAGCTCACAGAGGCCAACGCAGAGTTGTGTCAGAGGATGGAGGGGGTCGCCTTTGGATTACCCGGCAGTCGTGAGTTGCAATACTTGTTATGCAAAGTCGAATGTATAGGCGGAGAAGAACCGGGTAACTGCCCGGAAAGACGATTTGGCAGATGTCGCAGTATTGAGAGGCTTGAGAGTTGTCAGATTTACGCTATTACCGACTACCTTTTATCAAACGGAGTTATCGTACCGCCTTGCCGGGTGGGTGATACGGTATGGTATGAGCTGTACGGAAAAATCGAGTCTGCTGTTGTTTACTCTTGCGTTGGAGTCTTCAAAAAACAAGGGGTTGAAATAACTGACGCAAACGCAAAAAGCAGTGATGGGTTAGAAGTTACCTTCACTGGAAAGTGTATCGGAAAAACAATATTCCTCACCGAAGAAGAAGCCATTGCGGCGCTGAAAGCAAAAGGAGGCGGGGCGGAATGATCTGGCTTGAGGTAAAGACGGAGGGGGAGCCTGCGCCGCCCTACCGCTATACGTGCTCCCATTGCGGGACGCTTTGGATGACGGTGGACGCCGATCGGCAGCCACCGGATTCGTGCCCCGCCTGTGGAGAGAGAAAACTGACGTGTTCGAAGTGTCGGTACCTTCAGGTGATAAACACGGACGAGGTGTACGCACAGTGTACTAAGACCGGTTGCGTATTTCGTCCCTTCCGATTGGATACGCGAAAGGTCTACTGCGATCTGGGAGAAAGAAAGGATGATGGCGAATGAGATTGGTTGATATTGATTTGCTTCCGAAAGTGCTCATCGGCACCGACACCAACTTTATGGAGGGCATTCGGTATATGCGCGAAATGCTCAACCGATTACCGGCCGTGGAGGTAGTGCGGTGTGGGGAGTGTGTGCATTTTGAGGAAGATCCGAACGAGGAGGATGGAGCGTTTTGGTGTGAGTACTCCGGAGCCGGCAAAATGACGCGTTGTGATTATTGTAGCAAGGGCATTAGAAAGAGGGAGAACGATGGCTAAGAATAAGCTGGTGGCGATGTGCAAGGCGGCGCGCAACGAAGGGTATGCCGACGGTGCGTGGCACGGCCTGCAGATCGGGCTGAACATCACCGCCATTGCCCTCAATCATCTGTTCGGATTCGGCGACAAGCGCCTGACCCGCCTGCAGAAAGAGGTGCAGGCGCTGGTGGATGAGATCGTGGACGTGAAGGAGCCGGAGGTTACCGACGCCCATATCCGGCAGGAACTCAAACGCATCCGAGGGAAAGGATGGGTGGAGGATGACGGCGATGGGCAGACAACGTAGGCGGTGCCGATGGCACGGATTTGGTTACGTAGGCAAGACCGGTAAGCTGATGTGCGTGTGCGAGCGCACCGGTGAGCAAGTATTACAAAGCTACTGCCACCAAAAGTGCGAAGACTATTCGCCGCTGCCAAAAAAGAGAAAGGATGAGAGCGAGTGAGTGTTTTCGAAGAAGACCTCGACTATATCTGTGGTATATGGCTGTTCATATTGTTTTTTACAACTTGCCCTTTGTGGGGAGTACCGTACATCCTCTACCACAGAGTGAAAAACGGACGGAAAGGATGATGGAACGTGAGCATTAACAATCAAAAAATCATCGAGCTGTGCAAGAAAGAGAAGCGGATGGTGCTGTATTCCTACGGTCAGATGCAGTGGATCGGAGTGGGCGGCGCTGCCTATCCTCTGCTGAAGGTGCCGCATCTGGACGAGGACACGGTGCGGGCGCTGTATTCCCTGCCTGAAGGGATGACCGTGGAGGAGAAGGCGGGCTTGCCGGCTCACCTGTCCTTTATGGACGAGGATCGGGCGGAGCGTCCGGTGTTTATGGAGAAGATCCAGCTGAATCCGTCGCCGGATCGGCTGTTGACCCTGCGGACGTCGGAGGGGGTCTGCTTCATCAAGGAGCAATACCTCAACCCCCTGGAAGAGGGGGAGAACGGCTCGGCGGATCTCTACGAGCGTCGCTCCACGTCGGGGCAGATCTATATCGTCGCCAAGCAGGGGATGATGATCGAGGCGGTCATTATGTCGGTGGTCAACGTGATCAAGGAGGATTGGCTGGACGATCTGCAAAATCTGATCGGCGCCTTGCGCCAAACATTTGAAAAGGAGAGAGAAACAGTATGATTCACGCATTGAAAGTACATCAAAAGTATTTTGGGGAAATCGTCCTCGGCCACAAAACATTTGAAATCCGCAATGATGATCGGGATTTTCGAGAGGGCGATCTGCTCGCTCTCAACGAGTACGATGCGCAAACGGAGCAGTATACAGGGTACAGCTGCTTGGTATACGTAGATTACATTCTGAAGGATACTCCGTATTTGCCCAAGGGATACGTTGCTATGAGCATCAAGCCCTGCGTATGCAAGCGCATCACCGATCCCGAAAGCTGTCATCACTTGGACTGTAGAGAATATGCGGTACCGTTGGCACCTGTGGAGGTGGGGCACGGATGACGCCGAGCGTGCAGGAGTTACAACGAGCCAAGTTTATCGGCGCTAAGAATCGGGCACAGGGGCAGACGTTGGAACAACAGATCCTCATGGCCTGCGGATTCTACAAAGCCAAGGGGCTGGCCCACATCGAAAAGACCCCCGAGCCCATGCGTGTGCTGCGGCCGTTGGAAAACGGCCAGTTTGTGGCCTGCTTTGCCAAAAAGGCACAGCCCGACTTTCAAGGCACCCTCAGCAGCGGACGGGCGGTGATGTTTGAGGCCAAATCTACCCGCACCGGTAAGATCGAGCAGAAGGCCGTCACCCAGGAGCAGGCGGATTTCCTCGATGCTCACATGACGATGAACGCCCTGTGCTTTGTGGTGGTCTCCTACGGCGACGTGTTTGCCGCCGTGCCGTGGAAGGACTGGAAGCGGATGAAGGAGATCTTCGGCCACAAGTATATGACCCGTGAAGAATCGCAGCGGTACCGTATCAAATTCAACCACAACGGCATCCTGGATTTCTTCGCATAATCCGAACAAATAGCCAAAGGAGGTGAGGGAGAGTGAACGGGTGGAAGAAGAAAGTGGAGGGGGCTCTGCGAAACCTGAGCAAGGATCGGCAGGCTATCAACGGTCTGGAAGCGGATATCCTGGAGAAGCAGGCGGACATGATCCACCTCACCGAGCTGGGGTACGGTCAACCCGACGACCCGGAGGGGGCTCCCTCACCTCGTATCCGCAAGCTGATGGACGAAAAGCGGGTGCTGGAGGCGAGAAAGGCGGCAAAAGTTGCTCACGTAGAACAGGTAGACAGCGTACTGGCGGCCTTAGATAAAGATTCCCGCGACGTGCTTACGGAGTGCTATTGCACCCCAGGCGACATCGTGGAAGCTATCATACGGTTGCAACGGAAGCTGAATACCAGCGAATCCACGGTGTGGCGCATCAAGCGACAAGCGATGCGAGAATTTGCTCAGCGAATGGGCTGGATATAGGCGAGAGGGGAAGAAAAGGGAAGACGCCGCCTGCGCACGCGGGAACATTACCGATTTTAACTCTACCTCTATTTTTATGCCGGGAGTATGGCGGCAGCCATACTCGGGAGGCTGAGGGAAAGTTGACAGTAAATTGACAGTAAAACGCCAAAAATGCGTGCTATACTGGTATTGTAGAGAGAAGCGGATGGGTGACGCGCTCTCTGCTACGGAGACAACTTGTTTGTTTCATGTACGTCCTTTCTTCAACTCGCGGCAGGGGCAAAACCCCGCACGGAACAGTGACGCGGGTGGCGGCGACAGCCGTCTGAGAGCTGTTCCATCCCTTCACAACCTCCTGTTATCGATCGCCGCCGCTTGGCAGGGGCGGCGATCGAGGAGGGAGGCACAAACCGAATAGCTGCACGGCCGATAGGCTGTGATGCGAAAGCGTCTTACCGAAAGGTAGGGCGCTTTTCTTATACATAGAGAGGTGGGGAAATGGCCGAGACGGCGCTCACAGATAAAAAAGAGCGGTTTTGCCGTGAATACGTGATCGACTATAACCAGACCAAGGCGGCAATACGCGCCGGCTATGCTGAAAAATCGGCTGCCAAGAAAGGCTGCGAGCTGATGAAGGAGCAGGAGGTCAAAGCATACGTCCTCCAGCTGCAGAAGGAGCAAAAGGAGCGATTGATGCTCACCTCAGACCGCGTGCTGATCGCGCTGATAGATGTGTACCAAAAGTGTATGCAGGCGGTACCGGTGGAGGAGTGGGACTATGATCTGCACACGATGGTGAAAAACGGCGAATATCAATTCGATTCCAAGGGTGCCACCAAAGCGCTGGAGATGATCGGCAAGCACTTGGGTATGTTTGACCGCAAGGAGCAGGCCCCCACCGAGGGCCCTGTTTATCTTACCGGTATGGACGAAATAAAGGAGTGATGGCCGTGGAAGGTACGAGAGTACATCTGCCGGACGTGGTGGGTGCGGCCTACGGAAAATTCTGGCGCAGTCGCCACCGTTACCGCGTTGTTAAAGGCGGAAAAGCCAGTAAAAAGACCTCCACCGTTGCCATTGAGCTTATCAGCAAGATGATGCAGCCTGAATTTAAGGAGGCTAACGCCTTAGTGGTGCGCAAGGTTATGGAGACTAACCGCGACAGCACCTTTGCCATCCTGCGCTGGGCCATCCGACGTCTGCACGTGGAGGAATGGTGGAAGCCGACTCGCTCACCGCTGGAGTTGACCTATTTGCCCACGGGGCAAAAGATCCTTTTCCGTGGCATGGACGACGTGTTAAAGCTGGCCGGCCTGACTGTGCCGGTGGGGTACCTCTGCTGGGTATGGATCGAGGAGGCCTTCGAGATCGAGAAAGAGGACGATTTCGACAAGCTGGATCTGTCCGTTCCCCGCGGAACGGTGCCGGAGCCGCTATATAAACAGACCACCCTCACCTTCAACCCGTGGAAGGACACCCACTGGCTGAAGAAACGGTTCTTTGATAACCCGCCGGACGATGCGCTGGTGATGACCACCAATTATCTCTGCAACGAGTTTTTGGACGACGTGGACCGCGCAACGTATGAGCGCATGAAACGGGAAAACCCCCGCAAATACGACGTGGCGGGACTGGGCAACTGGGGCGTGAGTGAGGGCTTGGTGTTCGAGAACTGGACGGTGGAGACCTTCGACATCAAGAAGGTGACCGCCGAAAAGCCCTGGCAATGGAAGCACGTCTTCGGCCTGGACTATGGCTATACCAACGACCCTACCGCCTTTGTGGCGGCGGCGGTGAATCCGTTGGAGAAGGTTATCTACATATACGACGAGCACTACGAGCACAGGATGCTCAACACCGACATAGCGGCAATGATCATCCGCAAAGGGTATCAGAAGGAGCGCATCCGCGCCGATGCCGCCGAGCCGAAATCAAACGACGATCTGAAGCGGTTAGGTGTGAGCCGTGTGCAGGCTGCCGCCAAGGGGCGGGACAGCGTGATGCACGGTATCGCCGCCATCCAAGAATACCGCATCGTGGTGCATCGGGCGTGCTGGAACACCGCCACCGAGCTGGGCGCCTATTGCTGGAAAATGGACAAGACCGGCAAGAGCCTCAACGAGCCGGTGGATCGGGACAACCATCTGATGGATGCTCTGCGGTACGCCATGGAGGATGCCGCCAATTTCCGCCCCACGGAGGAAAAGCCGAAGCCTCCCCGCCGCAGTCAGACGGCGGTGACCGGAAGCGATCTGATGCACACCTTTTAACCTCGGGAGAATGGAGGGGGCTTATGAGCGAGAATCCGATCATCGAACAATATCGGCAGACGCTGGAGGCGCTGCATAAGCTGCGTGAAAAGTACATCAAGAAATGGAACCTGAAGATGGTGCGGGTGCTGGACGAGGAGATCGACGAGGTAGCCCGCACCCTCGACCACCTAACGAAAGGAGAAAAACGATGGAAATGGGAATCGGAATGATCATCACCGCCATTATGAGCGCGCTCAGCGCCATGTGTTCGGTGGGATGCCTGGTGGTGCTGCTGATTATGGCAACGCCGAAGGAGGAGGAAACTCCCTCCGTCACGGCTGACGCCGTGCCACCTCCCTCGGGGAGGGAGGCTAAGGACGATGTGGAGAAGCGACGGCGGGCGGCGGTGCAGGCGAAAGAGCATAGCAACTTTATGAACTATGACGGGAAGCCGCAACAGAAGATCGACCCCGCTTTGATTTTGGGGGAGTGACGTCGCCTGCGGGCGGGAACTCCCTCCGTCACGGCTGACGCCGTGCCACCTCCCTCAAGAGGGAGGCTATCAAGGCAGAGAGCGGATAACACCGCTTTTGCATAAACATTCATCACTATTCACGCCCTCACCATGGGCAAGGAGGAAAAGACAATGGATGAAAACATGAACACCGCGGTAGAGAACGAGGGCACCACACCTCAGACCGAGACCGTGGAGGGGGCTGCCCCTGCGGCGGACCCCACACCTGCGGAGACACCTGCTACCGAACAGCCGACGGGCACCACACCGGAGGCGGAAGGCGGCGCGGAAGATCCGCAACCCCCTGTGGAACCGTTCTTGCCGGTGCAGTTCGATCACGAGACGATCAATCAGACTCGTGAGGAAGCCATCGAAAATTCGCAGCTGGGTCTGCTGTACAAAAAGCTGAAGCCCATGCTGGACGATCTGGCGCTTTTGGGAGCCGCACAGGGGAAAAGTACCGCCGAATTCGTCCGATGGCTGAAGCAGGAGGAAGAAAAGGCGATGCGTGAGGACAAGCTGCGTATCACCGGTGGAAACGCCGATGCGGCGGAGATCCTGGTGCAGGCAGAACTCGACCAGCGAAGCGAAGCCCTGCGCCTGCGAGAGCGACAGAAGCAGGAGGCGGCGGAGGCGGAGGAGAAATCCACCCTCGACCGTTTGGCCGGTGAGCTGGTGGAGCTGCGGGAGCTTGTTCCCGAGTTGACCGACTGGGATGCGATTCCCCAGGCGGTCAAGGAAGACGCCATCAAGAACAATCGCAATTTGACCGATGCCTACCTGCGCTATATGCACAGAGAAGGCAAAAACATCGAACAGAACCGAGCGGCACAGGCCGCGGCAGCAGCCGCCTCTGTGGGCAGTCAGGCAGACAAGCCGCCTGCGGGCGCGCAGAACGTGGCTGCCAACGACGCCGTTGCCGGTATTCGGTCTGCGTTTAATTAAGAAAGTGAGGAAAAAGTATGCCTATCAATTCTCTTGAATTCAAAACCAGAGCTACGGAAGAACTGGACAAAGCTCTTGTACAGCGCTCTGTGACCGGTATGTTTGCCGATAACAACCTGCGCGAGAAGTTTGTGGGTGCTAAGACGGTGCTTATCCCCGAGGTGGATATGCAGGCACTGGGTGATTATGACCGTGACGAAGGCTTCGTCGGCGGTGCCGTCACCGTTACCAATCAGCCGTACACCTTGTCCATGGATCGCGGTCGTTACTTCCAGATTGACAAAGAGGACGCCGACGAGACCGGCATCCCTTCTCTGCTGGGCAAGATCAGCGGTGAGTTTGTCCGCACTAAGGTCATTCCCGAAATGGATGCCTACGTGATGTCCAAACTGGCCGGTGTAGCCAACACCGCCAACAAGACGGTGTCCGGCGCCCCTGCCACCGAGGCGCTGAAGATGTTGAAAAACGCCATCTTCGCCGTGCAGGACGAGGTGGGTTACGACGAGGAGCTGGTGGCCTTTGTGGACGGTGCCTTCTGGGCCGCCCTGCAGTCTACCACCGACATCACCCGCTATCTGAGCGTTGGTGATTTCAAGCGTGGTGAGATCAACACCAAGGTGACCAAGCTGGACGGCGTGTCCATCATCCCCGTGGCCTCCGGCCGCATGAAGACCGGTTACGTTTTCAACGACGGTGTAACAGATGGTCAGAAGGAGGGCGGCTTTGTTCCTGCTGAGGGTGCCAAGAGCATCGGTCTGTTGGTGCTGCCCAAGAAGGCGGCCCATCTGATTAAGAAAACCGAAGAAGTCCGCACCTTCGACCCCAATACGAACCAGAAAGCCACCGCGTGGAAGATGGACTATCGCGTCTATTACGACGTGTTCGTCAAGAAGTCCTACTCTAAGTCCATCTGCGGCTATTTCTATTGATAAACCAAGTGAGCCCGAGGGATTTTCCCTCGGGCTCCGGGTGCTTTTGCAGTTAAGTGCAAGAAAGGAGTTTTTTATGAATGAGAAAGATTTTGTGAAACTTTGCAAAAAGGTGGTAGCCGATTATGCAAACCGCCATTTGGACAAAACCGATGGTAAGCAGATCGCCGAGGGTGATGTGTTTATCGTTTGGATGTGCAAGACGCTTCAGAACAATAAGGCGCTGGTGAGTACCACGCTGTTTGACGGTATGTACTACGAGCTTACTTACAACGGCGACAAGAAGGAGCTGTACCTCGACGCCTACAAAAAGTGGGAAAACCTCTGTATCGAGTTTAAGTAATCACGAAAGGAGAAAAAACGATGTTTTACATGGTAAGTAAGTACGGCAACGCCCACAAAAAGGTGGAGAGCGAGCGTAAGCGCGATGAGCTGATCGCCATGGGCTATCACGAGGTGGAGGAGCCTGTGGAGGAGGAGAGGGGCGTCGAGGTAGCGACAGCGACATCCGCGGTAGTGAATGACCATCCGGTGGATGGTCAGAGCCGCGGTGGACCGAGCCGCAGCGAGACCGTCGCCCCCTACGATGGCCCTCAGCAGGCCGACGAACCCCAGCAGGTTGACGATCCTTTACAGATGCACACCACCGAGGATGATACCCAGGCCACCGCTGCCATCGACGACGATACCGAGGAGGGGGCACAGGCTGCCGCCGGAGGCGACAACACCACTGAGGATGATGCTCAGGCTGCCGCCGGAGGCGACAACACCACTGAGGACGATGCGCAGGCTGTTAAGGATCCTGAGCCTGCGACCGCTCCCGAACCTAAGCCGGAGGATAAGGAGCCTAATCCTGCTAAATCCTCCAAGACCACCGGTGGTAAAACCACCAAGGGCGCGACCAAGAGCAACAAGGCCAAGAAGAACGCCGCGGAGGAGTGATCGTATGACCGGATATGAGGTGTTGCAGAAGGCACTTGTGCGGCTCAACTACACCACGCCGCTGGGCGATACCGACAACGGGCTCAACACCGAGCACCTGCGCCGCGGGTTGGAGGCTGTCAACACCGTGCTGACCGATCTGCAGACGGTGGCCGGTGTGGAGATCACCGAGCTGACCGACCTACAGGAAGAATTGCCGCTGGATAAAAAGGTGGCGGTGCTGGCCGCTGTGCCCGGCGTGGCGATGCATCTGGCGCAGGGCGAGAGCGACGGCGACAGCTATAACCGATTCGCCACCGAGTATGAGCAAAAGCGGCGTCTGGCGGCACGCCCCCACGGCAAGGTGCGGGACGTGGTTCCGTGGCCGATCGGGTGAGGGGGAACGACAATCCCCCACCGCCTACGGCGGAGCCCCCTTTACACAAGGTAATTCCCCCGATTACGGGGGGAAATGTCCGCGAAGCGGACAAAGGGGGGCCGTTTCCCGGCGAGGGAAGCCGCGCCGCTAAAGCGGCTAATGTATAGCAAACCTCACCACGGAGAAAAACTTGAATCCCCCCGACCGTCCTACGGACGGCCACCCCCCTTTAGGCAAGGGGGGCATGGGGCGGAGTGAAAAGGTGGCGAGGTTTCCTATGCATTATGAGGATCTATCCAAAACAGAGGAGGAGCGTTAATGAGCGAAAAGAAACAGTGGAATCACCCCAACACGGTGTTTGAGGAGTACAAGCAGGGGCAGAACTACAAGGACGGCCTGGGTGCTCGCGGTTTGTATGAGCAGAACCGCATCAACCAGCGATTCTATGAGGGTGACCAATGGTACGGCGTGCAGTGCGGCGATAAAAAGGCGCTTGTCCGCTATAACATCATTCGCCGCGCCGGCAAGTATATGCAGGCGATGGTAGACGGCAAGCCGTTGGCGATCAACTTTTCCGCTGAGGGTGTGCCCTGCACCCAGGAGACCCGCGACAGAGTGGGTGAGCGCAAAAAAACGTACCGTGAGGAATCGGTGAAGGGTGTCGCCCACGTGGATGAGAAGAACGTTCCCAATGCGGAGCAGGTGGGTCTGCTGATGGACGTACTGGGCAATTATCACAAAACCACGGCGGAGCGTCTGCGCTTCGATACGCTGAAAAGCCGTGTGCTGGAGCGATCCTTCGTCACCGGCACGGGACTGCTGTACACCTATTGGGACGACGGCGTAAAGACCGGACAGTTTGCCGACGAGGGCAAAAAGGAGGCCATTCGCGGTGACATTGCCTGCGAGGTGTTGGACGTGGAGAACGTCTATTTCGGTGATCCCACGCTGGACGACGTGCAGGCGCAGCCTTATATCATCATCGCCCAGCGACGCAGCGTGGAGGAACTGAAGCGAGAGGCACGGCGCAGCGGCCGTCCCACCCGCGACATTGAGGCCATTAAGGCGGACGGCGACACCGCCTATATGGCGGGTGCCAGAGAGACCGAAAACGAGCCCACCGACAGCCGCAAGGCTACGGTGCTGACCAAACTCTATAAAGCCTACGGCAAGGACGGCAACACCTTTAAGGTGATGGCAGTCCGCGTGGTGGAGGGGGCTACTATCCGCACACCGTGGGACACCAAGCTGTGTTGCTATCCCATCTCCAAATTCAGCTGGGGTGAAAGTCCCAACCGCATTTACGGTTACAGCGAGGTGACCCACCTCATCCCCAACCAGATCGCCATCAACCGCGCCGCTACGGCATCGGTGGACGCAGTGATGAAGATGGGTATGCCGATGCTGTTATATGATGCCGACGTGATTCGTGATGAACTTACCAACGAGCCCGGACAAGCCATTCCTGTGTATGGCATGCCGCCGGAAAGTCCCGTCCGCTACGTGGCGCCGCAGAATTTCACACCGCAGTTTAGCCAGTTGACCGACAGCGTGATGGGCAACACCATGAACTGTCTGGGTGCCAACGATGCCGCCCTGGGCGATATGCGCCCCGACAACACCAGCGCCATCCTCGCCCTGCGAGAGATCACCACCCTGCCGTTGCAGCTGTTGCAAAACCACTGGTACGCCTTTGTGGAGGAGACGGCGCGGATCTGGCTGGACTTTTGGGTGCATTTCTACGGCAAGCGCGCGCTGAAGATGATGGAGGAAGAAGGAGAATGGTATTTCCCTTTCGATGCTGCCATGTGTGACGATCTGATCATCAACGTGCGTGTGGACGTGGGTCCCGCCAATATGTGGAGCGAGATTGCTTCCTTGCAGACACTGGATGCGCTGTTCCAGGCAGGGATCATCGATGCTTGGCAGTACGTGACACGTCTGCCCAAGGGCAGCGTACCGGAGCAGACCAGCCTTATTCGTGAGATTAAGGAAAAGGTGAAGGGTGCCGCGACTGCACAGGAGGGGGCTGTGCCTCCGACGGGTGGAGCAGATGCCGGCGGTGCGCCTGCAACGGATCCGAAGGCGCTCATCGGGATGATGTCGCCGGAGCATCAAGAGAAATTCAACCAACTGCCCCCCGAGGAGCAGGCGCAGATCATGGCGCAGCTGCAGGGGGCTATGTAAAGAGGATAACGCCGCCCCTACGGTGCTGATTCAAGAAAGGTACGAGGTGAGAGAGTGTGAGATATATGAGAATGCCGGTGAGCGGTTTGGCAACGGTGACCATTCCGCAGTTGAACGGCGGTGTCAACGTCTACGACGTGCCCAACCGTGTGGGCGATAACCAGCTGACCGAATGCGACAACCTATGGTGGCACGGTGGCGCCCTGCGCACCCGCCCGGGATTGGCGGTGGACGGCGAATGGAAATCGGTGGACGCCTATACCATCCGCCAGCGGGTGGGGGAACGGGATCTGCTGTTGGCGCGATACGGGGAAGACGCGGGGGCAACCTGCTTCTACGCCTCTCACCTGAGCCTTACAAAGGGCATCTCTCGACTGAGAGAGCAAGGATATGCCTTGCAGACGGAGGGGATTCCTGCCTCCGCGCTGGGCATCCGCGCCGGAAAGAACGACGACGCCAACTGGTATTTTCTGTTGGCGAACGGTGAGATCATTCAGGATGCCGGTGATGGATGGACTGCATCGGAGCCATACATACCCACGGTGCTGATCAACGGCGTGGGTGAAGACTGCGAGGCAGAGGCGGAGCCGTCGGTGTACGAAGACTATAATATGCTGACCCGTGCCTTTCGGTGCCACTATACCACCGACGGCCTGTCCACCACGTGGAAGCTGCCGATGGGAAATCTTGCCACCGATCTACCCGGAGCAGAGCGCGAAAGCGAAGCCGGCGGCACGGTTGCGAAGATCGAGCTGGACGTGTACGGAGAAAACGGATTGCGCACGGTAGAGGTGCAGCTTGTTTATAACGAATACGGGCGTGTGGAGGAGCCGAGCGTCACCCTGTCGGCGGCAGAGGCCGGCGTGACGGGGTATGGCGACGAGGTGGAATTGCGTGTTCGCATCGATGCCGCTAAGGGCGTGCTGTATACCCAGCTGTGGGAAAAGATTTCTTCCGGCACGGGTGCCCCGCTGACCCAGATCCCGGGCGGCCTGCCCTTCCTCGTCACCAACAACCTGCGGGTTACCGTGTGGCGGAGCCGCGAACATGAGAAAGACCGCCTCACCATCTGCAAAATGACCCGCGGCGAATGGTTTGGCGGTGACGTCAGCGGTATCTCCGGCGGTACCCGCTTCTTTGTCTGCGGCAACCCCGACGAGCCCGATCTGCTCTGTTGGAGCGGTATTGAGCATCCGCTCTATTTCCCCGAACACAACCGCGTGCGGGTGGGGGACGATCATCAAGCCATCACCGCCATGGGCAAGCAAGGCAGCCTGCTGGTGCTGTATAAGGAGCGGGAGATGTACGGCCTGCAATACAGCGCCGGCACCGAGAGCGACTACGCCTTTGCGGAAAGCGGCGGCGTGGCGGTGACCTCCTATATGGCAAAATTCCTGCTGATGCCGATCAATGCCGGCGTGGGGTGCGACTGTCCTGATACGGTACGACTGGTGAACAATCGCCTGGTGTGGGCAAATAGTGATGGTGGGGTGTATATGCTCACCGCCACCAATCCGTACAGCGAGCGCAACGTGCGGATGATCAGCCGCAACGTGCGGCGTCTGCTGACCGATTGCGGCAAGGAGGCGTTGCAAAACGCCCAAGCAGGCGAATACGAAGGATATTATCTTCTGCTGGTGGGAAATCGGATGTTTTTGATGAACACCCAGACCAGTGCTTTCACCAGCTTTAACTATTACGATGACGAGAACACCGCCGCCAAGGCGATTCCGTGGTTTGTATGGACCTTGCCCTCACACCTGACCTATACCGGCATGGTGTCGGGGGAAAACACCGTCAAGCTGGCGGTGACCGATCCTGCCCCGGGAGTGGGTAGCGTTGCCATATTAGAGGGGGACACCGACGGCGGTGAGCCCATTCCCTGCCGCCTGACCACCAAGCTGTGGGACTTTGGCAGACCCGACCGCAAAAAGAGCGTGGAGCACCTCTATATGGGGTTGGGGTGCGGCGATCTGTCCCGCCTGCAGGTGACCTACGTCACCGAGCGGGGACGGTTCCACGACCCCTATCGGATGAAAAACAGCTTTATGGGGCAAGAGGGGTATTTGCTCCGCCGCCATCTGACGCCGAACGTGAGGATGGTGCAGGCCTTCGGCCTGTGCCTGGACAGCCCCACCGGGTTGGAGCTGGATGAGATCCAAATGAAAATACGACAGCAAGGAGTGGTACGCTGATGAGTTATGAGACCCACCTCGAAAACGAAAAAAAGAAACAAAACAAGCAGGCGGAAGCGGACATTGCCCAGTATGAAAAGGACAATGCGGCGCTGAAAGAGAAGGTCAACGCCTCCCTGGATGCCGCTGCGGAATCGCAGGCGGGTGTATACCGCCAAGAGATCGAGCAGGCGCCGCTGGACAGCCGCGCCCTGTACGATCAAAACGCCATGCGGGAGGCTGTTGACCGCAAGAAGATCCAGGAGAGCCTTGCCAATATGGGGATGACCGACAGCGGTCTTTCCTCCAGCATGCAGACGGCGCTGACAATACAAAAAAGCCGCGCCGACAACAGCGTGCGTGCCGCCGAGCAGCAGCGCATCCGTGCGGCAGAGAGCGCCATCGATCAGATCTACGCCAACAAAGAGTTGCAGAAAGCCCAGAAGGGCATTGAAATCGACCAGGACACCGCCGCCTATGCCCGAACCCGTCAGGAGAGCGCCAACACGTTGGCCACCCAGACCGCCACAGCGCTGCACAACGCAGAGGTGGAGGCGGCGACGGCACAGTATGAGGCGTCCTTGGCGGCGGAGCAGGAATGGATGAAGCAGCAGTTGTCGGGACAGCAGGATACCGCAAAACTGCGTAGCGACTACGTCAAACTGCTGATGACCCGTGAGGATAACCCGATGAGCTCCACCGCCGCATGGCAGGAGGCATACAGAGTGTATCCGGACACGCCGGTGATGAGTCAAGCACAGTACGGCTATTATACCCACTACCTAAACAGCGGCTATTCCTCCGAGTATGCCAATGCAATGGCAAAGGCATATATGAACACTGCCGACGCAGGCGGAACGGAGGAGCAGGTGAGTGAAGCGGTATCGAATGCGCTGGCAGAGCAAGCCCGCAAGGTAGCACAAGACCACGGCGCGTATACAGTTCCGTCCGCACGGAGTAACGACGCGGCAGGAGTGAGGAAAACGATGTCGCAAACGTTGCCACAGCTTGCGGCCATTGAAATGTCCGACACGGAGAGAATGGAGGTCGTCGCCTATTTGGTCGGCACGGCATATTCTGACCATGTGCGCAGATCCACCGACACGAATATCTATCAGCAGATCGGCGAGGCGTTGGCGGCGAACCTCAGCGGTATCTACCTGGAGATTGCGCTGGCCTGTGCCGGGCTGCAATAACGAGTGAAACAAGGAGGTCTGTCAAATGGCACAGCGAATCTATACGATTAAAAGCGGGCTGAAGCCGGAGTCGATGGCGGCACCGGCTCAGCCTGCGTCTGTGGGTGCGGCAGGGGGCGTTGGGGACGTCGCCCTCTACAATGCCAATACCGCAGGTGTGCCAACCGCCAACGTGGCGGAGGTGGCGAGCGCCGGTCAAACAGCGGGGCGGGTGTATCGGAAGAAAAACAGCCTCACGATGAACAACATGAGTCAGGTGGGGCAGAGCGCTACGCGTACGTATGCGCCCAAGTCGGCGGTCGTGGCAGAGAAAATAAAGTACCAAACGCAGAGTGTCCAAGACTGGTTCAAGGAAGCGGAAGCTGTGGCAAAAGATACCACGGAATACGTGAGCAACAACCAAGGAAAATGGAATGCAGCGTATGGATCGGACTACACCGAGAGAGTCGGAAACCTGCTCGCATCTGCGGACGACGTTGCGTCTTATATCGACTATTATCTCAAAGAGGATGAAGAAACCTACAAGGCGACAACGGACGCCTTTTCACAATTTAAGACCTATTTGGCCGATTTTGACAACTACGCTGCACAGATGCGGGAAGACCTCGGCCAATTTAAGAGCGACGAGGAGTATCAGAAAGCGTTGGCGGCGGCCAAGGAGTTTGAAGAGTTGTTGGCCGTTGATGTGGATGGGTTGGAGAATAAAATCCAGTTCTACAACGGTATCCTGGATATGATTGCTGAACATCAGGAGTGGCAGCGCATGGACGTGCCGAACGGTTACAACCTGAATGAGGTTAGGGCGCGCCTGCAGGATCTCGAGAGCAAATTAAATTACTACGGCTTTCCGCTTTACGACATATACGGCAAGCCTCTCTGGCCGGAGAAGGAGGTCGAGGCAAGCCTCAGCGAGGCTGAGGATCTGAAAGAAAAGGCGAAGCAGGCACGTGTGCAGAACGCTGTCGCCGGTGCGAAAAGCGATGAGGATTTTCAAGATTACGTCTCCGCCGGCAAAAACAAGGACAATCCGATCCTTGCCAATTATGACAAGATAGCCGGCGAAATGACGAAGGAACAAAAGAACAACTACTATTACCTGCGGGGAAAATTCGGCCAAGAGGATGCGGAAATCTACTTTGAACTGGTCAGAGATTCCATCAAAGCGCAACACGCCACCGATTTCTATGAAACCTACATGAAAGATAAGTGGTATGAGGGTGCGTTTAATGTGGTGCAAGGGTTGGACAGCGTTTCTACCGGTGTGCAAAACGCATTCGGAAATCACCATACAGACGATCGGTTGTTTGACCCGCAACTGGTTGGATCGCTCGTAAGGGAAAACCTAAGCGATACCGATCTGTTGTACTACGACTTCAAAGAGGGGAAATGGAAAGAGCAGAAGATCTTTGGCAGCTCTTTGGGACAGGTTTTGTATGACGCAGGAACGAACATCACCGCACAGCTGCCGGCGATCGGCGTCGGTGCTGCGTCCAATCTGCTGATACCCGGCGCCGGCGCATACGTTACTCCCACGCTGATGGGCGTTACGGCTGCCGGCAATTCCTACAAAGAAGCGTTGGACATGGGATATACGCCACAGCAAGCGCGTGAGTATGCGTTGATCAACGGTGTGTCTGAGATCGTGATGGAAAAGGTGCTCAACGGTATCGGCATCGCCGGCGACTCTCTGGTTGGAGGAGCACTTACCAAGGCGACTTCCGGCATTAAAAACGCGACGGTTAAGAATCTGATGCGGTTCGGAGGAAGTTTGCTGTCGGAGGGCGCCGAGGAGTGGCTTCAGGAGATCTTGACGCCGGTTTATGAAAACATCGCACTGGACGCAGATAACACGTGGGAAGATATCGACTGGGAGGCGGCAGCATACGCCGGCCTTTTGGGCGCCGCATCTGCCGGTGTGTTCAACGGCACCGGAATTGTCACATCTGTGGTGCAGCAACACGCGCAACAGAACGCTCAGCTCCGAACGGTGGGGCGGCAATTCATCAGCGGCACAAACGGACTGAATATCGACAAGGCCATTGCCATCGGTCTGGACAACGCCAAGGGTACAGACGCCTATAATGCGGCGGTGAAGATCCAGCAGCGGGTGCGTGACGGCAAATCGGTGTCTGCCTATGCGGTGGGGCGTATGGTGGCTCAGAGCCAGACCGAGCAGGCGAAAACCGCCCGCGCCATCGAACGGACGGTGCTGAGCACCGCCAAAGAGTGGAGCATCCCCACCGACGCCGCCGAGACGGTGTCTGCCGCGGCGGTATCGCTGGGGCAGAAGGTGGAGTTTGTCAGCCCCGAAGGGATGCACAACCGCTATATGGCGGGCGAATATGACAGCGCTACCGACACGGTGCGGCTGAACGCCGCCGAGCGGAACGTTGATAAGCTCATCGGTGCGGTGCTGGCCCACGAAATGGTGCATACCGCCGAGGGCACCGATCAGCTGCAGAAGCTGGCGCAGATCGCCGAGCGGATGGAGAACCACAAGAACGGTGCGGGAGCCTGGGAGAAGCTGCAGGCGGACGTGAAGCGGGATTATGCCAAAGCGAACAAGCAACTGAGCGACCCCGAGGTGAAAAAGGAAGCCCTGGCGCACTGGATCGCCGAGAATCTGTTCCAAAACAAAGCCTTTGCCAAGGCGGTGGCGGATGGCGACGCCAACGTGGGCAACGCCTTCTTCTATCTGATCGACCGTGTGCGCCGCGCCATGGGCGTGAAAAAAGCCTCTGCCGGCAATCTTGCGATGCTGGAGAGGCTGTTTATGCAGGCGCTGGATAACCGCACCCTGGGTCCTCGTGAGGGCGACGTGCAGGGGGCTGTGAATGGTGCACCTGTTATTGATTTGTCGGACCATAGTGAGCTGGCGAAGCGAGTAGAGGGCGTGCCCAAAGGAAAGAAAAACGAAATAATTCAGCAGTACATATTGGACGCGTTGGGAAAAGAGCCTTTCCGTCTTAGTGATGGCAAAATGGCTGTTGTTGATCGAAGCGATGCCCGTCACATAGCTAATTTCGCGCGAAGCGAAATGGAAGTGGCACAAGTGGCCGAGATAAAAAAACTGGTGGAAAACGCTCGGTTGTATACTGATGCACCCGCCGATGGCCACGGCAAATTTGATCATTTTTGGTATTACGAAGCGATTGTTCGGTACAGCAACGATGAGTATTCCGTGTTTCTAAATGTCGGACGCACGCATAATGATCGTACATATCATCTGTACGATATTATGACAGAAAATAAGAGACACCGCCGGCTGAATGAACAGCCTCAGCGCCCCAAACCAAACGAGGGATACGCTGTTAGAAGCGGTGTCTCTAACACCAATGTAGCACAAAACTCCACCGATGTCAATACCCAGTCTATGCAGGAGGGGGCGGGAATATCCGCTCAGGGTGCGCTTTTGTCGCCGGAATCCATGGAGGCCGTGAGAAACGGCACGTGGAGAGAGGCGAGAGTGGAGGGGGTGCAGAGTGAATCCCCCCGTCTGCCCGATGGACAGACACCCCCCTTTAGGCAAGGGGTGCAGGATGCCGCCACAAGTGAAAGCGCGAGTGGTGCTGTTCGCAGTCAACTGCAAGGTCGAAAGCAGGTGGACGTGAGCGATCTGAAGAAGACCAACCGCCGCGGACAGACCCACTATGACCACGATGCCGCCATCGATAGACTGGAGACCGAGCTGGGCAAGGACGAGATGCTCCGCCGCATGTATAACGCCACCCGTATGGATCGTCCCAAGGGTATCGTGGAGGTGGACGGCCGACAGGTGGATGCGGGCGCCTATATGGACGCCTACGAGCGACAGCTGCCCGACGATGTGGCGACACTGGAACAGACGGTGCGCCATCTGGAGAAGCAACGCACTGAGGAAATCCTTCGGATGGAGCAGGAAGGTAAGCTGGGGGGATACACCTTCGGCGGCCTGAAGCTGGATCTGCAACTGTTTGCCGCCAAGAGAAAGTACGACCTACTGCAGCTGGATCCCGGAGAGAGCGGTACCGAGGTGCGCCAATTCTATGAGAAGCGTTTGCGCGGCACAGACGCCAACCACAACGACGAGCTGGTGGAGATGTTGTCGGGTCGTACTGAGACCTACAACCCCATCTGCAACGAGGAAACGCTTGCGGATGCGAAAAAATATCTGGACAACAAAAAGAACGAGGACAGCCTGCTTCAGCGTATCGGAGAGTACAACAACGACGACCTATTCGATGCGAAAGAGGTGGCGGCGGCCATCGTGCTGATCAACCGCGCCGTCAACGATGGCGATCTGGGCGAAGCGGCGGACATGATCATCGGTCTGTCCCGCAAGGGTACCATTGCCGGTCGTGCGGTGCAGGCGTACAGCATGATGGCGCGCATGACACCAGAGGGAACCCTGAAGGCTGCCATCCGCACCATGAGAGCAGAGGCAGATACCATCATCTGCAAAGGTGCATCGGAAAAACTGGACGTGCTGGCGGACGACATCGTGAAAGCCATCGAGGAGGCAGAGGACAACGGCCTCTCCTCGAAGGAGATCATCGATCGAATCCGAAAAGGCGTGGTGGGGAAGGATGCCCCCGTGCAATTCGACCACGTGCCGCAGGATCTCGCCGACCAGGTGAGCGAGGCAACGGGTACCGACGTGACAGGGTATACCATAGTGGTGAGCTCGGAGGCGATGCAGGCCATCGTGGACGGCGGAGCCAACGTAGAAACGCTGGTGGACACCGATGCGGAAACCCTGCAGATTATTGTCCGCGACGGTACCGACATCGGCACCACCGAGACCGCCACCGCACAACAGCTCACCGAAGGGAAGAAACGTCTGCCGGCGAAACTGACCCGCGAGGAGCTGGTGCAACTGCTGTCTGAGGATCTGGCGGGGGAGAACGGCAATTTCTTCACCCAAGAGGAGATCCACGACCTGCTGTGGAAGACGGTGAATGAGGCTGCTAACGTTCCCGAGCAGGTAAAGCGGTACGTGCTGAAGAAGATCCGCAAGGACGACGGAGGTCTGGCCCAGCGCATCTACGAGCTGCATAAGCGGGGCGACCTGAAACAGGTCAAACTGCGCCGTGCCATGGAGGAGGCGTTGGAGTTACCTCATCTGACCGATGAAGATCTGAAATGGGTTGTCGAGAAGGCAACCGAGATCCAGGCGCTGGATAACGCCCCCGTCAAGCAGGCGGACGCCATGGACGAGCTGTACGACTATCTGGGAGCCAAAATGCACGTGAGCACCTTGGAGATGCTGGCGGCGTGGCGTAAATTCAGTATGCTGTTTAACGCCAAGACCCACCTGCGCAATATTTTTTCCAATTTCGCGTATATGGGTGTGCGTAAAATGGATTCCGCGATTGCTATGGCGATCGAGCGCGTCTTTGTCCGGGATCGGAGCCAATGGGGTGCAGCTCTGGGATGGAGCCACACCGAGCACGGACAGAGCATTATGCCTGAGCTGAAGAAGCAGGTAGAGTTGGCGGTGCTGGAGATGCAGAACCGCGGTCCGAAATATGAGCAGGGCACCGGCCAGCTGAAGCGGCATCGCAAAATGTTCGGCACCAGCAAGTTGGGCGAAAAGCTGAACGCCACCAGCGATTGGAACAGCGAGTGGCTGGAAGAAGAAGACATACGGTTTTTCCGCCCCGCCTATATCGACGCCTTGGGTCAGCTGATGACCGCCAGAGGGGTGACCGAAATCACCACTGAGTTGCACGACATCGCCATGCAGCGCGCACTGGAAGCGACCTTCCGTAATCGGAACTATATTAGTGCGTGGCTTTCTGCGCCGAGGAGAGGGCTGAGCAGCGACAAAGAGTTTGTGCGTGTGATGGCCAATCTCTACGACGTGGCAATACCATTTGTCAATACTCCGGCGGCGGTGGCAGAGCAGGCGATCTGGCACAGCCCCATCGGCATTATCAAGGGTGCGTATGAGATCTGGAACGCCACCAAGGGCAAAGGAACCAAAGATATCGCCACCGCCATCAACACCTTCTCGAAGGGCGTCACCGGCACGGCACTGTTTGCCATCGGTATACTGTTGGGCAATGCGGGACTGTTTCACGTGGGATTCGGCAGAACGGCAAAGGAACGTGCCGCCGACGAGATGGAGGGCTTGCAGGACGGTGCTCTTGTGATCGGTGACATGTCCATCTCGCTGGACTGGCTGCAACCGGCAGCATCGCCGCTGATCGTGGGCGCCAGTCTGGCCACTAACAAGCGTGAAAAGGGCTGGTCGCTCAGCACGGTGTTCGGTGCGGTATTCGACGGCACCGACAGCCTGTTTGAACTGACCATGCTGCAGAGCCTGTACGACCTGCTGGGTGGCTATGAAGCGGGACCGTCCGGATCGATGGCATCCATCGGCGAAAACGCGGTGAGTCAAAGCACACCCACGCTGATGGGACAGCTGGCACGTGCTATCGATCCCGTGCAGAGAAAGACCAAGGGTGACAACGCATTTGAGACCGCGGTAAACAAGGTGATAGCGCGAATCCCCGGTTTGACCTATCTGCTGGATCCCGAATTGGACGTGTGGGGTAACGAGGTGTACCGCACCGGCAAGGCAAGCACAGGGTCGGCGGTGTGGAACGCAATACAGCAGTTTGTGTCTCCCGCCAACGCCAAAATCGGCACCGCAAAAGACGACCCCATCAGCGAGGAGATCCTGCGGCTGTACGAGGGCCAAGGCGGCGCGGTGATCCCCACCGCCGTCACCCGCGACGAGGCGGCAGAGATGGGGGAGGACTACGTAGACGTCAACCGTCTGCTGGGCGGCGCCAACCGTCTGGCCGTGGAGGAGTTTGTGGGCAACAAGAAAGCCTACGACGTGACGGTGGAGACCGGGGAGCTGACCGAAAAGGGCAACCCCCGCACCAAGAAGGAGACCAAATACTACCGCGACATGACGGACGATGAGCGACGCAAGGTGCTCAGCCGCATCTATAAAGCCACCAAAGCGGAGGTGACCGGCGACACCGAGGGCAAAACCGAGAGCCAGCTCACCGACAGTGAGCGGTATATCCGCGAGCTGCTCCGCAGGGTGCAGAACGGTGAGCGGGGCACCTTTGACGGCACGTCGGTGCCCACGTCGGCGACCACGTCGGCGCCTGCGCAACCTCAACAGGAACAACCTCTGCGAGAGGACACATCCTATTACGAAGATCTGTTAAGGAGGATGAAAAATGGCAATTAGAAAAGATATTGTGTGGACCGTGGCGGCGGATGGAGTGACCCTCCTCCCCGCCCATCCGCAGGACGGCGGCATCCAGGGCGAGGATAAGGCGGTGCGGATCAAATTCATCCTCGGTGCGGAGCATCCGCTGGTAACGGGAGACTATCAGATCTATATTGAGTGCGTGGACGCCACCGGCGGCTATGACAAAACGGAGGTGCTGACTCCCGACGAGGAGGGGGCCATTACGGCGCTTGTGCCGCTGGCGTGGACCCAATACGGCGGCAACATCACCTTGAGCGTGGTCGGCGAGGCAGAGGCACAGCGCATTATCCTGGATGACGCACACCTGACCTTCCGCAGCCGTCCGGGCATGATCAAACGGATGCAACTGCTGATACAGACCTATATCCAAAAGCTGCTGAATCGGGCGGAAAGCGCGGTGGGTGTGGCGGAGAAAGCGGCAGCATCGGCCGATGAGAGCGCCGGCGAAGCCGCCGTTGCCAGGGATGCGGCGCAGGCCGCGGCGCAGATCGCCGCTGACGAGGCGAATCGGGCACAATACGAAAGGGTGCAAGTCTACAACGCCGCCGATTTTGTTGCCGCCCAAAAAGACGAGGTGGCGGCGGCGGCGCAGACCGCTGTGGAACGTGCCTTCGCCGCGCAGTCTGCGGCGCAGGCCGCAGCCACATCTGCCTCCGAGGCTGAGGCAGACCGAGCGTCCGCGGGACAGATCCTAAACCGTTGCCGTGAGGTGGAGGTGGACTGCGAGGAGTATGCGGACGATGCCAAGACGGCGGCGGAGGAGGCAAAGCTGGCAGCGGAACGTGCGGAGCAGAGCGGCGGTGGTGTTGGCACTACCGAATACAACCGCATCAACGTCCGTGACTATGGTGCCGTTGGCGACGGCATCACCAACGATCAGCCCGCCATTTGGAAGGCGATTACAGCGGCAAAGGCACTTATCGCAGAGGATGTTCCTTGCGAGCTGTATTTCCCCGCCGGTACTTACGGCATTCTTGAAGGTGGTATTGGTATCAAACTGCCGCAGGGCAAAGGTGGTCTGCGTATCGCCGGTGCAGGGCGTGAAATCACCACCATTCAGTATTTGGAGGAGTGGCAGAACGGCGGCAGCTACGGCAACGGCTGGTACGCATTGGATATTTCCCCCGAAGGCAGCCCTACACATTGGAACTACAATACCTATATCCACGATGTAGCCATCACAGGGCTGACCATCCGTGACGATTACCCCGACAAGCATGCCACCCATACCGCAAAGGGCACGGCAGACAACGCCGCTTGGGGCGAGGAAAATCACGGTGTCAACATCGGCTATTGTGTCCG
>JAFQGI010000026.1 GCA_017415515.1 Clostridia bacterium
GAAACGCCTGCGGCCTTGGCGTGGTTGATGGCCTCAATGGTCTGGGGCATAATGCCGTCGTCGGCGGCCACCACCAGAATGGCGATATCGGTGACCTGTGCACCGCGGGCACGCATAGAGGTAAAGGCGGCGTGACCGGGGGTGTCCAGGAAGGTGATGGACTGACCGTTCACATCCACGCGATAAGCACCGATGTGCTGGGTGATGCCGCCGGCCTCACCGGAGGTGACGCTGGTCTTGCGGATGGCGTCCAGGATGGAGGTCTTACCGTGGTCAACGTGACCCATGACCACCACCACGGGGTCACGGGGAACCAGGTTGTCGTCCACGTCCTCGCTGTCGTCGATGATGCGCTCCTCGATGGTGACGACCACCTCTTTTTCCACCTTGGTGTGGAACTCCTCAGCCACCAGATAGGCGGTGTCGAAGTCGATCTCTTGGTTGACGGAAGCCATCACGCCCAGCATCATCAGCTTCTTGATGACCTCGGCGGAGGTAGCCTTCAGACGGGCGGCCAGCTCACCCACGGTGATGACGTCGCCCACCTGGATGGTGGCCTGCTTCTTCTTACGCTCCAGATCGATACGCTTCAGGCGCTCCTGCTCGGTCTCCTTACGGCGAGGCTTCTTATACTGCTGCTTGGATTTTTGGTTGATCTTCTGCTTTTTGATGCCGCTGCCGTCACCACGCACGTGGCTGGAGGTCTGGGCCATCATATCGAACTTTTCGTCGTACTTATTGGAAGCCATCTGCTGAGGCTTGCGGGTATCGACGGTGCGGCGCTCCACCTCAGCCTTGGGCTGGGGGACCGCCTGCGGCTTGTTGGCGGCAGGCTTCTGCTGGGGTTTGCCGGCGGGAGCCTTGCTCTGCTGGGGCTTTTGGGCGGGTTTCGCCGCGGGGGTAGCCGCTTCGGCGGGAGTTACCACAACAGCAGGCTCCTCCTTCTTGGGCTCCTCCTTGGGTTTATCGTTGGCGGTAGCAAAGTACGCATCCAAATTATCGGTGTTATGCTTTTGGGTGTAGTGTTCGAAAATAATGTCCAGCTCGTGCTCTTCCAGAGCGGTAGCGCTCTTCTTGCCGGCCAGATTGTGGTCAGCCAAGATGGCAATGACCTCTTTGGCGGGTACATTGAAATCCTTGGCCACATCGCTTACGCGGTATTTAATCATCATAAGGCAACATCCTCCTTTGTGTGTTTGAGCATTGCGGCGGCGAAGCCGCTGTCATCGGTGGCGATGACGGCAACGGGTTTTTGCAGCCCCAGGGCGGCGGTGAAGGCCTCTTTATCCTCCGCCACCTGAACGATGGGGCAGGTCTTATCCTGAGCGGCAAAGCGCAGTTCTTTCTCCGTTTTGAGAGAGCAATCCGACGCCAGCAAAATCAGCCGGGTCTTGCCTGCGAGCAGGGCTGCCCGCACTGCGTCAAAGCCGATGAGGAGGTGTCCGGACCGACGGGCAATGCCCAGCAGGCCGCACAACTTGTTATTCACCCTGCATCATCTCCTCTTCCAGTCGATCGTAGATCTCGGATGGGATGGCACAGGCAAAGGATCGCTCCAGCGCCTTACGCTTGCGGGCGGTGCGCAGGCAATCGATGTTGCGGCACACATAAGCGCCGCGGCCTGCCTTGCGGCCGGTCAGATCCATGGACAGCTCGCCCTCGGGGCTGCGCACCACACGGACCAGTTCGGTTTTCACTTTCATCTCACCGCAACCGCTGCATTTGCGCAGGGGCAGTTTGCGTTCTTTTGCCATTCGGTATCCCTCCGTTATGGATTATTCTTCGTCTTCGCCGTAGAATCCGCTCTCGGGGCGGATGTCGATCTTCCAGCCGGTCAGCTTGACCGCCAAGCGGGCATTCTGCCCCTTGTTGCCGATGGCCAGGGACAACTGAGCGTCCGGCACGGTGACGCGGCAGGCCTTGGCACCTTCGGGATCCATCTCCACGCCCAGCACCTTGGCGGGAGCCAGGGCGGCGGCGATGAAGGTGGCGGGATCGTCGCTGTATTCCACGATGTCGATCTTTTCGCCGCCCAGCTCCTCAACGATGTCGTTGACACGGGCACCGCGCTGACCGATGCAGGCGCCCACGGCGTCTACGTTGGCGTCGTGGGACAGCACCGCCATCTTGGTGCGGCTGCCGGCCTCACGGGCAACGGACTTGATCTCCACGGTGCCGTCGAAGATCTCGGGCACCTCGTTCTCGAACAGGCGGGTCACCAGACCGGGATGGGTGCGAGACACCAGAGCACGCAAACCCTTTTCGGTCTCTTTAATGTCCACCACATACACCTTGATGCGGGCACCCTCAACAATCTTGTCGCTCTCCATCTGCTCACTCTTGGGCAGGATGGTCTCGCCCTTGCCCACCTGGATGGTGGCGGCACCGCTGCGGGGATCCACGCGGGTGATGACGGCGGTAACCAACTCTTGATTGCGGCGCTGGAACTCCATCACCTGCTGGTTCTTCTCCGCCTCGCGGATGCCCTGGCGCAGCACGTGCTTAGCGCTCTGGGCGGCGATGCGGCCGAAATGCTTGGGATCCAGCTTGATGTCGATGGACTTGCCCAGCTTGGCACGCTTGGTGTATTGCAGGGCCTGATCCAAGGTCAGCTCACGCTCGGGATCGGTGACCTCCTCTACCACGTCCTTGCGGATGATGACCGAGAAGACGCCGGCCTCGGGATCCATGGTGACGAGGATGTTTTCATCGCCGCCAAAGTCCTTTTTGACCGCCACGATGATGGCGGTGCGGATGCGGTCCATCAGGTAGTCGGGCTCAATGCCCTTTTCCTTAGCCAGCATTTTCAGTGCTTCGAAAAATTCTACGATTTCCTTGTTCGTCATTGTATTACCCTCCATTTATGCTTCTTCGTCGTCCCACACGTCAATGGCGTGGACGGCGGCAACTAACTTTTTGTCAAAGACGACGGTCTCGTCCTCTTCGGTTTGGATGGAAATGCCATCCTCCCACGCCAAAAGGATCCCTGAGATCTCTTTTTGCCCGTTTTCATCGGGGCGGTAAAATTTCAGCGTTACGGGATAGCCCTCGTAGTAGGCGTAGTGCTCGGGGCGGGTCAGCTCACGGTCGGCACCGGGGGAGGTGACCTCCAAGCAGTAGGACTGGGGGATGGGGTCGGCCTCGTCCAGCACGGGGCTGAGTTTGCGGGAGACCGCCACGCAATCGTTGATGGACACCGGCTCGTCCTCGCGGTCGATGACCACGCGGAGAATCCAGGTGGCACCCTCTTTGACAAAGCGAATGTCCCACAGATTGAGCCCCAGCTCGTCGGTGATGGGCTCCGCCAGCGGCGCCACGGCACCGGCGATGCCGCCGGGGGCGGCATTTTGTTTTGCCACGATGTATACCTCCTTCTTGACAACAACAAAGGAGCGGGTCGCCCCACTCCTTTCCGTTACACAATATTGACTGTGGATAGTATACCACGACGTGGCAAAAAATGCAAGCCTTTTTGCGATTTTTATAAAGAATGTATAATATAGGGGATACGGTTCTGCCGATTTGTGAGGATGGCACAAAAAACCGCCCCTTACGGTGAGGTAAGGGGCGGTAAGCGGGGAATTATTTCAGTTCCACGTCCCAGTCGGACAGATATTGCTGTAACAAGGCCAGATCTTTGTTGTTGACCTTGCCGTCGTCGTTGACGTCCGCCACGGCGGTGTCAACGGTCACGTCCCAGTCGGACAGGTATTGCTGCAACAGGGCC
>JAFQGI010000027.1 GCA_017415515.1 Clostridia bacterium
ATGGTGGCGGGGTTGGAGTTGCACAGCACCACCTCGTAGCCCTCCTCACGCAGAGCCAGGCAAGCCTGGGTGCCGGCATAGTCAAACTCCGCCGCCTGTCCGATGACGATGGGGCCGGAGCCGATGATGAGAATCTTCTTAATATCGGTACGCTTTGCCATATTGGTTCCTCCTTAGCGCTTATAAACAACCGTTCCGTCGGCAACGGTGAGCACACAGCGACCAAACAAGGTCTGTCCCGTGTAGGGGGTGGCTCTGCCGAGGGTTACAAATTCGTTGGGGTCAACGGTGAACGCTTCGTCCACACGCCACACCGTGAAGCTGTCACGGGTGGGGATACCGAAGCGGCGGCGGGGATTCTCGGTGAGAGCACGGATAACCGTCTCTAACGGAACAAGCCCCGTCTTGACCAAATGGGTGTACACCGCAGGGAATGCGGTCTCTAATCCCACCACGCCGAAGGCGCTGTGTTCCAGTCCTTTTGCCTTTTCCTCCGCCGAGTGAGGGGCGTGGTCGGTGGCGATACAGTCGATGGTGCCGTCGACGAGGCCCTGCACCAGCGCCTCGCGGTCGGCGGCGGAGCGGAGAGGGGGATTCATCTTGAAGCGTCCGTCCTCTTGCAGGACGCTGTCGTCCATGGTGAGGTAATGAGGGGCAGTCTCGCAGGTGACGTCCACCCCCTCCGCTTTTGCCTTGCGGATGAGATCCACACTCTCCTTGCAGGAGATGTGGCAGACGTGATAGGCGCAACCGGTCTCCTTCGCCAGACGCAGGTCGCGGGCGATGGGCCCCCACTCACTCTCGGAGCAGATGCCCCGATGGCCGTGGGCGGCGGCGTAGGCGCCGTCGTGGATGTAGCCGCCGTGGAGCAGGCTGTTATCCTCGCAGTGGGCGACAATGAGCTTGCCCAGTCGCTTGGCCTCCCACATGGCCTCACGCATCATCGCTTCGCTCTGTACACCCCGTCCGTCATCGGAGAAGGCGATGCAGTGGGGCGCCATAGCGGCGAGATCCGCCAGCGCCTCTCCCCTCTGCCCCACCGTGATGGAGCCGTAGGGATGGACACCCACGCCACCCTGCGGGATGAGGTCGAGCTGCTGTCGCAGATGCGGCAAACTGTCGGGGACAGGATTGAGGTTTGGCATGGTGCACACGTCGGTGTAGCCGCCACGGGCGGCGGCGGCAGAGCCGCTCACCATGGTCTCTTTATAAGAAAAACCCGGCTCGCGGAAATGCACATGCACATCGCAAAAGCCGGGAAAAACAACGTATTGGGCGGTGGGAGCCGCAGAAAGGGGCAACAACTCCGCCGCACGGAAAGCAAAAGAGGAATCCGTCAGCACCGAAACCAGATTTTTCTCAACCATCTGTGCGCTCATGACGATCCCTCCCTCTGTTTTAATCTTTCTTGTGATTATACCATAAAGTATAAACCTTTGTCAACGAAATAAGCGGTTTCAGAATGCAAAAAATCGGGGCTTTTCCCCAGTGAATTCTCGTGCAAAATGTAGAGAAAGCCGCCTTGCATGACGCAAGGCGGCTTTTCATCTTTATTCCTTCGTCCAAGTGCCGGGGAGCAGAGCCAACACCAGAGGATAGATCTCCAGGCGGCCCAGCAGCATCGCAAAGGACAACACCACCTTGGACAGCGTGCCGTAATCGGCGTAGCTGCCGGTGGGGCCCACGGCACCCAAGCCGGGGCCGATGTTGTTGATGCAAGCGGCCACGGCGGTGAAATTGCTCTCCAAATCAAAAGCGGGCTCCAAACACAGCAATAAGAAAGCCCCGCCGAACAGCAGAAAATACAACACGATATAGGCAGTGGCAGACTGCACCACCGATTCCTCCACCCGCTTGCCCTCCAAGCGGATGACACCCACCGAACGAGGATGCACCAACCGTTTGAGCTCGCGGCCCACCGCCTTACCCACCAACATCACGCGGGACACTTTAAGACCGCCGCCGGTGGAGCCGGCGCAGGCGCCGATGAACATCAGCAACACCAACACGCACTTAGAGAACATCGGCCAGAGGTTAAAATCGGTGGTGGCATAGCCGGTGGTGGTCATGATGGAGGATACCTGAAAAGCCGAGTGACGCACCGTCTCTTCAAAGGTGGTATAGGGCATCTGCGTCCACACGTTGGCCGTGATTGCCGCCACGGAAGCCAGCATGATGCCGCCGTACAGCCACAACTCGCGGTTGGATAAGGCCGGGCGGAAGGCACGGATCAGCAACAGGTAATACACGTTAAAGTTAACGCCGAACAGCCACATAAACACCGTGATGATCCACTGGCAGGCGGCATTGTATTCGCCGATGCTGGTGGAATAGATGCCGAAGCCGCCGGTGCCGGCGGTGCCGAAGGTGTGCACCAGACTGTCAAACAGCGGCATACCCGCCACCAGCAGGCAGATCACCTGTATCACCGTCAAGCCGAAATAGATAAGATAGAGAATTTTGGCGGTGTCCCGCAGGCGGGGCACCAGCTTGCCCACAATGGGGCCGGGGGCCTCGGCACGCATCACGTGGATGGTGCGACCAGAGCCGGTGGGCACCAGCGCCATCATCAGCACCAGCACGCCCATACCGCCCACCCAGTGGGTGAAGCTGCGCCAAAACAGAATGCCGTGGCTCATCGCCAACGCCTCGCCGTGGGCGCCAAGAGTGGTAAGAATGGAAGCGCCGGTGGTGGTGAAGCCGCTCACCGTCTCGAAAAAGGCGTCCACAAAGTTGGGGATGGCGCCGCTGAACACAAAGGGCAGCGCACCCACCGCCGAGAGGAAAATCCAGCTCAGAGCGGCAATCACAAAGCCCTCTTTGGCGTAAATGGTCTTATTCTTCGGGCGCAGAATGAGCACCAACAAGCCGCCCACCGCGAGGGCTACCCCCGCCGAGGCCAACAGTGCCCACACACTGCTCTCGCCATACAGGACACTGCACGCCGCCGGCAGAAGCAGCAACACCGCCTCCAGCAGCAGCAGACGCCCGATCATAGAGAAAACCATACGATAATTCATACAGTTCTACCTCGTCACTTCAAAATATCGGATAGGTCGTTCAGACGACCGGCGACGGTGATGACCACCACTTTGTCTCCCGGTAAAATCACATCGTCACCGGTGGGAATGACGGCCTCGCGACCGCGGATGATACCCGCCACCAGCACCTGCCGCTTGAGCTGCATGGTCTTGAGGGGGATGTTCACCAAACGGGGATCGTCCTTGACGTTAAACTCCAACGCCTCGGCGCCATCGTCCATCAGGCGGTACAGCGTTTCCACGTTACTGCCCATGGAGTTCTCCAAGGCACGGGCGTGCTGTGCCAGCATATCGGCAACGATCTTACGGGGAGACACCACGGTCTCCAGACCCAACTGCTCTGCCAAAGAGCCCTGCTCTTTACGGTTGACCTTGGGAATCACCTTGGCCACCCGGTGGGCGGCGGCAAAGAACGCCAACAGAATATTCTGCTCATCCAGACCGGTCAGCGACACAAAGGCGTCCATACTGTCCAGTCCTTCCTCCAACAAAAGCTCCTGCTGAGTGCCGTCACCGCAGATAATGGAGGCGGCAGGAAGCAGTTCGCACAAAGCCTCGCACCGTTCCCGATCCTCATCGATGATCTTCACCTCGGTGCCGGCCGCCAGCAGACGTTTTGCTAAATAGAAAGCGGTGCGGCTACCGCCAAGGATCATCACCTTGCGCGCCTGCTTGCGCTTGGTACCCATATTGCGGAGCAGTTTTTGTAATTCGCGGTGCTTTGCGGTAATGCCGATGCGGTCACCATCCTGCAGGACGAAATCGCCGCCGGGGATGAATACCTCGTCCCCTCTCTGCACCACACAGACCAAGAAGGTGGCTTTGAGCTTGTCGCGCAACGCATATAGAGGGGTGCCGACAAAGGGGCTGTCCTCTTTGAGCTTAATTTCGATCATCTCGAAATTGCCACGGGCGAAGGTTTCCAGCTTGACCGCTGCCGGCAAACGGAGAATATGGTATATCTCCAGCGCCGCCAGACGGTCAGGGTTGATGGCCAGCGACAGATCCAGCAACTCCTTCATCTTTACCAAACTGTCATCGTTAAATTCCGTCTTGCGAATACGGGCCACGGTGTTGGGGGCACCCATCTTCTTGGCCACGTGACAGCACAGCATATTCACCTCATCCGATCCGGTGGCGGCCACCACCAAATCGGCATCCGCCACGCCTGCCTCAGCCAGCGTTTCGCAATCCGCGCCGTTGCCGCAGACGGTCATCACATCGTAGATGTTGGTGATATTGGTCAAAGGCAACGGACGGATGTCTACCACCGTCACATTGTGACCCTCCTCCACCAAGCTTTCCAGCACGGTGGTGCCGATCTTACCGCAGCCCACAACGATGATATTCATAAACAAGCCTCCTTGTAAGGAAGATCTGAATAGACACGAAAGCATTGTAGCACATCGTTTTTTGTTTTGCAACAAAAACCGTGGTTTGTATCACAAACCACGGTTTCATGATTTACTCTTTTGTCATATCAACAAAGATGGTCTTGCTGCCGGACTCGGTGCGGTAGGTGACCGACAGGACCCCCTCCTCGTTCACCGAAAAATCCTCCATCGGATCGCTGTCGGTCAACGCGCCCTCCAACGTGTAGACGCCGAGAGGCTCCACGGAATCAAACGCATCCGCCACAAACACATGGTACTTTTCGGTTCGGAAATCCACATAGGCAACGCGGTTGCCCACCGCCGCCAGATAGCCGCCGTAGGTGCTGGAAACTCTGCCCCTCTGAATGTCGCAGAACTTAGCCCAACGAGCACCCACACCGGTCCCGGCCTGGCCGTGGATCACCAGCACGTTTTCATCGGCTACCGTGAAAGAGACCGGTCGGTCCATCGTTTGCTCGGCGCACAGGATGCCGCCGCCACGCCATTCCACCTCATAGGAATAGGTACCGTCCGCATTTTCGGTGTAGGTGTAGCATTCCTCCGCTTTCAGGTCGGGATTGGGCTGCGGTCCGGCAGGGGCGGTGGTTTCCGTGGTGGCGGAGTCCTTCGGCCGGTCCGCGTTGCAACCGGCCAACACCAGGCAAAAACACAGCACCAGCGCCATAAAGGTTACGCATTTTTTCATAGGAAACACCTCTTTTGATATCATTCGCATCATTTTGTGCTCACGGTATAGATCTCGTATTCCTCGTCCCGTAAAACCTGCACCAGTTCTTCGGGGGTGCGGATGCGGTGGTCAACGGCAATGCCGTAGCGAGGGCAGGAATGGGCTTGGTGGGCGTCCGAGCCGGCGGTGATGGGCAACCCCATCTCGGCGGCGTAGTTGACGGCACGGAGATTATCCACCTCAGGGTTGCCCGCGTTGTAGCCCTCGATGCCGTCAAAGTATTCCGCAGGCAACGGCTCCCACGGGCGGGCGATATAATCCCGCACACGGAAAGGATGAGCCTGATAGATCAGCGCCCCTGCCTCGTGGACGATGTTGCTCAGGTGTGCCAAGTCCACGGGGGTGTCGCGAAGCTCGGGATGGTCGTAAAGAAACTGGGGGGTGATGCCGTAGAGCAGCACCTCTTTGCCGTCCCCCACCCCCTCCTCGATGCCGAAGAGGATGTCGATGCCGATCTTGTCCCCCACCGCTTTGGCCCGCAGCCAGGCGTCCTCGTAGGCGGCGACGAAATCCGCCCAAGGGATGTTGCGGCGGATGGCGGTGTAGCCGTGAAAGAAGTGGTCGGTGATCACACAGCCGGCGTAGCCCTCGGCTTTCAGGTCATAGGGCAGCTCCTCGGGAGAAATCACGCCACACCCGCTGCAAGCGCCGGTGTGCTGATGCAATTCGTAGATGTACATAGATGATTTCTCCTTTCGAGTGGTTTTACCTTTTCATTATACCCTTTCTTGGGCAGAATTGTCAACGAAATTCGCCGACCAACGACAAAAAACACACCCTCCAATGTTGGGAGGGCGTGTTTTGCATTATTGATTAATCGTCAATGTAATCATCCATGATCGCCGTCCAAGTGCCCTCAACAGGGTCGATACACACTCTGGCATACTTGATGTACGTGTCGGAAGACGCTTCCTTCACGCTAACGACTACATAATACTCTTCCTCGCTGGGGTGAGCAGTCAAAGTAAAGGTCAGCTTATCCGTTGTATAGGAGGGATTGTAACTGGGGTTGTTGTACTTCTCGGTCAAAGCGTCATTGGGCGTGCCGTTCACAACCACGCTGATGTTCAGCGCCTTGTTGACGTTCTTGCCGTTTTTATCCTTAGGCCACTCCAACTCCACCGTCACATCTTTCAGGCCGTTGCTGACCACCAAAGTGATGGACACGTCGGAGGAAATCTCCTCCGGCAGTTCTTCCATCAGCACGTTGTCAATCTTAACACCCATGACCGTGCCCTTTTTCGCATAGGCAGCGTCCGCATAATTCTCCGCAGAATAGGAGATGGCACCAACAAAACCGCGATTGGTCAAAATGCTGGCTGCCGTTTCTTGTGTCTCACCGATAATCATATCGGGGAATTCGATGGGCTCCAACACGGCAGGACCCGTGCTGACCACCATCAACACCTTTGTACCATAGAGATAACTTTGTCCCTTGTTGATGTTAATGCTAATCACGTGATTGACAGGGATGTTATCGCTGCTGCTGGCAATCTCATTGACCACAAAGCCTGTATCCTGCAACAGCTTACGAACGTCATCCTTGTGGGCCCCCTCAATCTCTGCACGGACATCCAAAGAGATATCCTTCGGCGTAGCGCTGTTGATGTACAGCGTGACGGTAGCGCCCTTCTTTACCGTTTTTCCGGCAGCAGGCTCTTGTTTGAATACCTCACCCTTCTTAAGCTCAGGGTTGTTGGCATCCTCCCACTTGATTTTCAGGTCGTAATTCGAGGCATATTTGGATACACCTTCAATTTCGGTGTAGTACATCATGCCGATGAATCTGGGAACCGTCACTTCGTTGATTTCCGATTTCAGCGTCGCCTCTTGCTTTTTCAGTTCATCCAATTCTTCTTCCAGGTCTTCTATTTCTTCTTGGAGATCCTCCAATTCCTCTTCTTTGCTCTTTTTATCGTCCCCGCAAGCGGTGACGAACAAGCAAAACGTCAGCACCAACGCCAACAAAAATGCGAATTTCCGTTTCATAGACATCTCCTCCGTTGTACGGTAGTTTATATCACCATTCTATCACCCAAAAAACAATTTTTCAACCGAAAAGATTGCATCGGGGAGAAAAATATGATAAAATCCCTCCATTATGAGAAAACGAGGGATAACTATGACAAAAGCGGTGATTTTCGATCTGGACGGCACGCTGCTCAACACCCTGGGCGACCTGACGGCGGCGGTCAACCACGGCCTTGCCGCCTGCGGCTTGCCGCACCGCACCGAGGACGAGGTGCGCTCCTTCCTGGGCGACGGCGTGAAAGAGCTTATCGCCCGTTCCTGCCCTGCCGATGCGGAGGAATCCACCAAGGCGGCGGTGCTGGCGGCGTATCTCCCCTACTACGCCGCCCACAATATGGACCTCACCGCCCCTTATGAGGGCGTGATGGAATTGCTGACCGACCTGCGTCAGCAAGGGGTGAAAACCGCGGTGGTAAGCAATAAGCACGACCCCGCCGTGCAGGCTCTGTGCGCCCACTATTTCGGCGGTCTGCTGGATCTGGCGGTGGGTGGCGGCAACAGCCGCCCGCTGAAGCCTGCCCCCAACAGCCTACTGTATGCGATAGAACGGCTGGGTGTTACCCTCGACAACGTGTGGTACGTGGGGGATTCGGTGCAGGACGTGATGACCGCCCGCAACGCGGGAGTAAAATGTGCCGCCGTCACCTGGGGGTTCCAAGACCCCCACCGTTTGGCGGCAGAAAACCCCACCGCATTAGCGAACGACGCGGAGGAATTGCGTAAAATCCTGCTGTCCGTGTAAACGTCAATACGCCTCGTAGGGGAGGGCCTCTGTGCCCTCCCGAAAGGATAACGTCCTTGTGCGGGAGGGGATGGAACCCCTCCCCTACAACGTCTATGTAAGGTTGGTGCGCGATGAGGTTTCCCTACAACGCCGACACCAAACAGGCACTTTTCCGCAATCTCACGTAATAACACATTGACAAATAAGTATCAAATGTAGTATAATCGAAAAATAATACACTTTTTCCCTTTAAAGTACGGAAAGGAAGCGACAACTATGGGACTGACCATTGCACAAAAAATTATCCGCGACCACTTGGTCAGCGGTGAAATGATCCCCGGCACCGAGATTGCCCTGCGCATCGACCAAACCTTGACCCAGGACGCCACCGGCACCATGGCGTATTTGGAGTTTGAGACCATGGGCATCCCCCGGGTGCGCACCGAGCGCAGCGTGGCCTATATCGACCACAACACCCTGCAAAGCGGCTTTGAAAACGCCGACGACCACCGCTACATCCAGTCGGTGTGCAAGAAGCACGGCGTCTATTTCTCCCGCCCCGGCAACGGCATCTGCCATCAGGTGCATCTGGAGCGCTTCGGCAAACCCGGCAAGACCCTCATCGGCTCGGACAGCCACACCCCCACCGGCGGCGGCATCGGCATGCTGGCGATGGGTGCGGGCGGCCTGGACGTGGCGGTGGCCATGGGTGGCGGCGCCTATTACATCACCATGCCCAAGATGTATAAGGTGGAATTGACCGGCAAACTGCGTCCCTTCGTCACCGCCAAGGACGTGAGCTTGGAGATTCTCCGCCAGCTGTCGGTCAAGGGCGGCGTAGGCGCCATCATCGAGTGGGGCGGCGAGGGCGTCAGCACCCTGTCTGTTCCCGAGCGTGCCACCATCACCAACATGGGTACCGAGCTGGGCGCCACCACCTCCATCTTCCCCTCTGACGAGATCACCCGCGAATTCCTGAAAGCCGAGGGTCGTGAGGAGGATTACATTCCTCTCGCCTCCGACCCCGACGCCGCGTACGATAAGATCCTGCACATCGACCTTTCCACCCTCGAACCCCTGATTGCCTGCCCCCACAGCCCCGACAACGTGGTGACGGTGGCTTCGCTCGCAGGTACCAAGGTGGATCAGGTGTGCATCGGCTCCTGCACCAACTCCTCCCTGCTGGATATGCTGAAGGTGGCGGCTCTCTTGAAGGGTTGCACCATCCAGCCCTCTGTCAGCCTATCTATCTCCCCCGGCTCCAAGCAGGTTTTGACAATGTTAGCCGAGTGCGGTGCGCTCACCGACATCCTCGCCAGTGGCGCTCGTGTACTGGAGTGTGCTTGCGGTCCTTGCATCGGTATGGGCTTCAGCCCCAACAGCGGCGGCGTGAGCCTGCGTACCTTCAACCGCAACTTTGAGGGTCGTAGCGGCACCGCCGACGGTCAGGTGTATCTGTGCAGTCCCGAGACGGCGGTTGCCGCCGCCCTGACCGGCACTATCACCGATCCTCAGCTGTTGGGCGAGATGCCCGCTATCGTGTTCCCCGACTCTTTCCGCATTGACGACAGCGCTGTGCTGGCGCCTGCTCCCGAGGAAGAGGCCAACCAGGTGGAAGTCCTGCGTGGTCCCAACATCAAGGAGTTCCCCCAGAGCCATCCTCAGCTGGATACTCTGTCCGCACCGTTGGTGCTCAAGGTGGGCGACAACATCACCACCGACCACATCATGCCGGCGGGTGCCAAGATCCTGCCCTACCGCTCCAACATCCCTCACCTGTCCCAGTTCTGCTTCGGCGTCTGCGACACCACCTTCCCCGAGAGAGCGAAAGCAGCGGGAAAATCCATCGTGGTGGGCGGCAGCAACTACGGTCAGGGTTCTTCCCGTGAACATGCAGCTCTCGTACCCCTGTACTTGGGCGTTCGCGCCGTAGTGGCAAAATCCTTTGCCCGTATTCACGCGGCAAACTTGATTAACGCAGGTATTATGCCTCTGACCTTTGCCGATCCTGCGGATTATGATAAACTGAACCAGGATGACGTCCTCGAAATCAGCGGTGTCTACGCGGGTATGGACAGCGGCGAGATGATCCTTGTGAACAAGAATACCGGCGCAGAGATTCCTCTGTGCGCCGATTTCACCGACCGACAGAAAGCCATCCTCAAAGCGGGCGGTCTGCTGGCCTACACCAAAGAGTTAGGAGAGAACTAAGATGCAACAGTACATTGATAACGCTGTGGAGCAATTCCGCACCCTCATCACCGAGCAGTTGGCTCGTCAGAACCGTATGGAGGCAGGCGAGCAGGCCAAGGATTTTGCCAACCTGCCCCACCTGACCATCGGTATCTGCGGCGGCGACGGCATTGGCCCCATCATCACCCATGCGGGTGAGGACGTGCTGCGCTTCCTGCTGGCAGACGACGTGGCCGCCGGCCGCGTGGAATTCCGCGAGATTGACGGCCTCACCATCGAGCGCCGTACCGAGGTGGGCAAAGCCATCCCCGATGACACCCTGGCCGCTCTGAAAGAGTGCGATGTCATCCTGAAAGGTCCCACCACCACCCCCCACGGAGGCAACTTGGAGAGCGCCAACGTGGCTATGCGCCGTGAGCTGGACCTGTACGCCAACGTGCGCCCCACCTGCGTGCCCGAACTGGGCATCGACTGGGTGTTCTACCGCGAGAACAGCGAGGGCGAGTACGTCCTGGGTAGCCGCGGCGTGGAGATCCCCGACAAGCTGGCTATGGACTTTAAGGTGACCACCAATGCCGGTACCCGCCGCATCGCCCGCGCCGCCTTTGAGTACGCCAAGAACAACGGCAAGGATAACGTGGCCATCGTCACCAAGGCCAACATCATGAAGAAGACCGACGGCAACTTCAGCCGCATCTGCCACGAGATTGCCGCCGAGTACCCCGGCATCACCGCCGAGGACTGGTACATCGACATCATGACCGCCAACCTGGTGAACGAGGCGCGCCGCAGCCAGTTCCAGGTGTTTGTTCTGCCCAATCTGTACGGCGACATCATCACCGACGAGGCCGCCCAGATTCAGGGTGGCGTGGGCACCGCCGGCTCTGCCAACATCGGCGATCAGTACGCCATGTTTGAGGCCATCCACGGCTCTGCCCCCCGTATGATCGAGATGGGTCGCGGCGACTACGCCAACCCCGCCAGCGTGCTGAAGGCCTGCGCCATGCTGCTGCGCCACATCGGCAAGGCCGCCGAGGCGGAGAAGCTGGAGAAGGCGCTCGCCATCTGCAACGAAAAGATGAATATGACCGGTCGTCCCGGCGGCAACACCTGCGCCGAGTTCGCCCGTGCCATTATGACCGAAGTGGAGGCTATGTAACCCGATTTCGGGGCGCATACTTGAAAGGAGACGAGTGAAATATGAACAAGCAAGAGATTTTGGCCCGTGTGGACCACACCGAGTTAAACCCCGCCGCCAAGTGGGCGGATATTGCTACCCTGATTGACGATGCCATCACTTATGGCACCGCCACCGTTTGTATCCCCCCTTGTTATGTCAAGCGCGCCGTCAACTATGCCGCCGGCAAGCTGCCCATCTGCACCGTCATTGGCTTCCCCCACGGCAACAGCCCCACCGCCGCCAAGGCTCACGAGGCCAAGTGCGTGGTGGGGGATGGCGCCGCCGAGGTGGATATGGTGATCAACCGCGGCTGGGTGAAGGACGGTCTGTTTGAGGCTGTCACCGACGAGATCCGCATCGTGAAGGCCGCCTGCGGCGACAAGCTGCTGAAGGTGATCATCGAGTGCTGCGGTCTGACCGACGAGGAGAAGATCGCCCTGTGCAAGTGCGTCACCGACGCCGGCGCGGAGTATATCAAGACCTCCACCGGCTTTGATAAGAGCGGTGCCACCGTCGAGGACGTGGCGCTGATGAAGAAGAACGTGGGCGAGGGTGTGCTGGTCAAGGCGGCCGGCGGCATCCGCTCCTTCGAGGCGGCGCAGGCGATGATCGACGCCGGCGCCGACCGCATCGGCGCCAGCGCATTGGTCAAGCTGATGAAAGCCGAGGGCTAACGCAGAAGTTTTGATAGAAAAGAGAAAAACTCCGACTCGCACGAGTCGGAGTTTTTTGTTTGTAAAAGCAAGAATAGGAATAAGGCCCCCTTGCCTAAAGGGGGCTGGCAAACGCGCAGCGTTTGACTGGGGGATATAATGTCGCCTTGCGACATATCGTCCTGCGGACGACTATCCCTCCGACCTCGTCGGCTTTGCCTCCTCGGCCACCTCCCTTTAAGCAAGGGAGGCTTTTCTCTACTCAACATCGTGCGTTTACTCCATCTTATCCCATTCGTCACGCCACAGGCCGCGGCTTTCCAGTACCGTCCGCATATCGGCGGGGATGGGGGTGGTGAGGGTGATGGTTTCCCCTGTGCGGGGGTGGGGAAACGCCATCCGCCCGCAATGCAGAGCGTGGCGGGGCATAATCACCTCGTCGGTGCCGTACATGGTGTCACCCACCAACGGATAGCCGAGCCACGACATGTGTACCCGTATCTGGTGGGTGCGTCCCGTTTCGATGACCACCCGGGCGAAAGTTACCTCGCCGTCGGTGGCGAGAGCCTGCCAATGGGTGAGGCTGTCCTTGCCGCCCTGACCCACCTCGCGGGTGATGGTGCACCCCTCCTTGATGCGGATGGGTTGGTCGATGGTGCCCTCGCCGTGGAGCTCGCCCAGCAGGATGGCGAAATACACCTTTTGCGGCACCTGCGCCATGGCGTAGGCGGCGTGGGGCGTTTTCGCCGCCATCAGCAGACCGCTAGTGTTGCGATCCAGGCGGTTGACAGGGCGGAAAGAAAGGGGTGTGCCCTTTTGCTCAAAATAGGCCACCACGCCGTTGGCGAGGGTGGGCTCGGGCTTGCCCGCCGAGGGGTGGACAGCGAGATAGGGCGGTTTGTCCACCACGAGGATGTCCTCGTCCTCGAAGACGACGGACAGGGGCATATCCGCCCCCTCGATGCGCACATTGTCCTCCGGCATCTGCAGTCGCACCACCTGACCCGCGTTGACGCGGTCGATGGAGCGCCACTGCTTGCCGTCAAGGGTCATGCCGTTTTCCACCCGTTTGAGCTTGACCACCATCCGATAGGAAAGCCCGCACCCACGGCGCAGAAAGGTTTGCAACATTTCGCCGTCGTACTCCGGCGGCACGATGTATTCGTATGTGGACATGGGTGAGCCTCCTTTCTTAATAGTGGTGATGAAAATGAGATCGCTCTGCGACCACCTCATCCACCGCCGTTCGGCGGTCCCCCTTCCCCTCAAGGGGAAGGCCTTTGAAGTTTCTGCTCGTTCCCACACAAAAGACCGACGGAATCCGTCGGTCTTTTTTAGTTTTATTTCAGCGTCAGAACAGCCTTGACCTTGTTCACAATGTGAGGAGCGGTGAGACCGTACAGATCCAGCAGCTCCAAGGCAGGGCCGGAGCGACCAAAGGTGTCCTCCACGCCCACGCGGAGCATGGGAATGGGTTTACCGCTCTCCACCAGCACCTCGGCAACCGCACTGCCCAAGCCGCCGATGATATTGTGCTCCTCGGCGGTGACGATGGCGCCGGTCTCGGCGGCGCAGGCCAAAATCAGATCCTTATCAACGGGCTTGATGGTGGCCATATTCACCACGCGGGCAGAGATACCCTCGGCCTGCAAGGTGTCGGCGGCGATCATCGCCTCATTCACCTCTAAGCCGGTGGCGATGATGGTGACATCCGCACCCTCACGCAACACCTTGCCCTTGCCGATGGTGAACTCCACCTTCTCCTCGTTGAACACCGGCACAGCCAAGCGACCAAAGCGCAGGTACACCGGGCCGTCGTATTCCGCGGCGGCACGGACAGCCGCCTTGGCTTCGGGGCCGTCGGCGGGGTTGAGGATCACCATACCGGGAATGGTGCGCATGAGACCGATATCCTCACAACACTGGTGAGTAGCGCCGTCTTCGCCCACAGAGATGCCGCCGTGGGTGGCGGCGATCTTCACATTGAGATGGGGATAGGCAATGGAATTGCGGATCTGCTCAAAGGCACGACCGGCGGCAAACATCGCAAAAGAAGAGGCAAACACCGTCTTGCCGCTGGCAGCCAAACCGGCGGCGATGCTCATCATATTGCCCTCGGCGATGCCCGCATCGAAAAAGCGGTCGGGGTGGGCTTTCTTAAACAATCCCGTCTTGGTGGCGGCGGCCAGATCGGCGTCCATCACGACGATATCCTGACGCTCGTTGCCCAATTCCACGAGGGCCTGACCGTAGGCGTCACGGGTGGCAATTTTCATCACGTCTGCCATCTTTTACCCCTCCCATTCCTGTAAACGGGCGGAAAGCTCCGCCATAGCGGCATCGTACTGCTCCTGCTTGGGGGCAGCACCGTGCCAACTGCACTGATTCTCCATAAAAGACACGCCCTTGCCCTTCACCGTCTTTTGCACGATGCAGGTGGGTTTTCCCGTTATGGTCTTAGCCTCAGTCAAAGCGGCCTCGATCTGCTCAAAGTCGTGACCGTCGATCTCGATGACGTGGAAGCCGAAGGCGGCAAACTTCTCAGGGATGGGATAGGGGGAGTTAACCTCCTCCACCGTGCCGTCGATCTGCAGGTTGTTGTTGTCCACGATCACCAGCAGGTTATCCAGCTTTTTGGCGGCGGCGAACATAGCCGCCTCCCACACCTGACCCTCGCCGATCTCGCCGTCGCCGAGGATGGTGTAGACGCGATAGTCCGCCTTGTCCAGCTTGCCCGCCAGCGCCATGCCCACGGCGCAGGAAACGCCCTGACCCAGCGAGCCGGAGGACATATCCACGCCGGGGATGTGCTTTTTATCGGGGTGACCCTGCAGGATGGAATCCGTCTTACGCAAAGTAGGGATGAGATCCACGGGAAAATACCCGCGCAAAGCCAGCGCGCCATAAAAAGCAGGGGCAGCATGTCCCTTAGACAGCACAAAGCGGTCACGCCCCGCCCAATCGGGATCCTGCGGGTCGATACGCATCTCTTTCCAATACAAATACGCCAGATCCTCCGCGATGGAGAGGGAACCGCCGGGATGGCCGCTCCCCGCATGGAAGGTACCCTCGATGACCGCCATGCGAATCTTGGTGGCGACGATTTGCAGTTCTTTTTTGGTCATAGCGTCCATAGAAACCGCCCTTTCCGCAAAAAATATCCTTACAATATATAGATACCCTATTGTAGCACAATAAAACGCAAAAAGAAAGCCTTTTTCAGCCTTTTTCCGGTAATTTTTCCATCAGCCACAGCCCATAGCGTTTGCGCCCCCAATGATGGCAGTCGGCGGGGAGAAACACCGTGTCGGGTGCCGTCCGTTGCGCCGAAGGGCCGCTACGCACCAGCACCTCGGTCAGCACCGCATCGGCGGCGGAGCCTGCCGCAAGATACATCTCCTCACGGCTGTCGTCGGGGGCGTACAGCACCACCTTCGCCACCGCCACGGAATAGGTCTGTGCGTCCTGCACCAGACGACGGCGCACAGCGGCGAGGTCGGGCAGATTGCCCTGCTTCACTTTGAGGATGGCAAATCCCATCACAGGGGTGCCGTCAGGAGCGGTATAGGCACGAAAATCCCGTTCATACAAAACCGTCGGATCGGATTCGGACAAGAGCTGCTCTTTCAGCTCGTGATACAACGGCATCGGAGGCTCGCCGCTGAGGGAAACCAGCCACTCTGCCATCGCCACATCCTCCGCCTTCGCCTTATAGGGCGACAAGCCCTCGGTATCCAGCAGAATGGCGCCCAACAACATGCGAGCACAGGCGGCATCGAGTTTTATCCCGTCTTGCTTCACCCTCTCTGCCACGATCGTGGTGGCGGCGCCCACGGGACGGATGCAAACATCGATTCCTGCTACATTCTCGCCGTCGGCAACGGGGTGGTGGTCGACGATCGCCACCACTTCGCCATCATAGGCGGCCACGTCGTGGTGGTCGGTGAGCACCCATTTTCCACTCGCTTTCGGAATGGTGGGGAAAGCCAAATCTCCCAGCAGCCACGCGGTTTCCCGAGATAGTTTGCCCTGCAAAATCGGGACAGCGGGGGTGCCGCCCACCGTCAGCCGCCACGCCTCAAAGAGGGAGGAAACGGCGGCATCGGTATCGGGGGCGGGATGTCCCGCCACCAATAAGGGGCTTTCCATTCTCGCGCAATCATCCAAATACGTCATCAAACGCTCGTAGGTCACAGACATCCCCTCCTTTCTGCACCCAGTATACCACACCCTGTCTGCGGTGTCAAAAAAAGTTCATATTTTCACCCGGCAAATAGCCTTGACCTTTATGGAAAATTGTGGTACGCTTATACTAATTTGGAACTTTACGTGCGTGCGCATACTAAAGGGCGTCAAAACCGCACATACTACGCGAGGTGGATTATGGCAAAGATGGATCCCGTCGTCAAGAGAGAAACCGAATACGTGGCGCTGTGGGTGATGGCCGTCTGCATCCTGATTCAGGGCGTTTGCCTGGTGCTTCATTGGTGGAATCTCACCATCCTGTGGGGCAGTCTGCTGGGCGGTGCCACCGCCATCGGCAACTTCCTGCTGATGTGCCGCATGGTGCAAAAGGCGGTGCTGCAAGACCCCAAGCAGGCCAAAAACACCGTCAAGCTCAGCCAGGGACTGCGGCTGATGATGCAGGGTCTGATTTTGGTACTGGCGGCGGTGCTGACCACCGTGTTCAACATCTGGGCAACAGCGATCCCGCTGCTGATCCCCCGCATCGCCATCAGTCTGCGAGAACTGCGAAACGCCAAGAAAAATCCCTCCCCCGACCGCCCCGCCATCGGCTGGGACGATGAAGAGGATGAGGAGGATTAAAACTTCGAGTCAAGTCCATAGCCACCGCAGGTGGCGTGCCTCCCTTGCCTAAAGGGAGGTGGCACGGCGTAGCCGTGACGGAGGGATACCGTGCATAGCACGGCAAACCGCTTTGCGGTTTGATATCCCCCAGTCAGCCTTTCGGCTGACAGCCCCCTTTAGGCAAGGGGGCCTTTGCTTAACTTAAAATCCAACCCCACACTCAATCAGAGGTGATTGTATGAACACAAAAAGCCGCCGCTTTAAGGCGGTGGATATGCTCCTGCTGGCAGGTGCCCTCCTGCCGATTCTCGGCGCCATCGCCCTCAAGGTGTTGACCGCCGTACCCTCCACCGAGATCAATATCACCGGCGCGCAGATCTATTTCACCATCCCCATGCCGCTGCAACCGCTCCTCATCACCGAGGCGCAGGTGGTGTCGGCGGCGGTGATCCTCGCCATCCTGTTCCTGTGCCTGTATATGACCCACGGCATCGCCGTGGTGCCAAACAGCAAGCGCCAGCTGGTGGCGGAATGGATCGTGGAAAAGTGCAACAATATGGTGCACACCAACATGGGTGAATATTTCAAAGGCTTTGCTCCCTTTATCGCCGGTATTATGGCACTGTCGGCACTGTCCAGCCTATCCTCCCTGCTGGGTCTGTTCCCCCCCACCTCGGACATCAACATCGTGGCGGGTTGGGCCATCCTGGTGTTTGGGCTGATCACCTACTACAAGCTCAAGGGCGGCGTGTGGCTGTATGCCAAGAGCTTTGCCGAGCCGGTGCCCTTCCTGCTGCCGATGAACATCATCAGCGAGGCGGCCACGCCGGTGTCCATGAGTTTCCGTCACTACGGCAACATCCTGTCGGGCAGCATCATCTCCGCCCTGCTGGCGGCGGCCTTTGCGGGACTGAGCAATCTGCTGTTGGGTTGGATCTCTCCCTTCATCGGCAATCTGGAGCTGCTGCGCATCGGCATCCCCGCGGTGCTGAGCCTCTACTTCGACATCTTCAGCGGCGGTCTGCAGGCCTTCATCTTCGCCACCTTAACGATGATGTACGTGTCCGGCGGCTTCCCCCAGAGCGAATTTGAGGCGCGCAAGGCCAAGCGCGAAGCAAAGAAAAAAGCAAAACAAGAAGCAAAATTGGCAAAAGCGGCGTAAGGGACAAGCCCCCGCCGATAAAGCATAAACACAGAAAATTATAATTATCAGGAGGTAATTTGTTATGTTGGAACTGGCTATTGGTATCATTTTGGGTGGCTGCGCCATCGGCGCCGGCCTGGCGATGATCGCGGGTATCGGCCCCGGTATCGGTGAAGGTAACGCTGTGGCAAAGGCTTGTGAAGCCATCGGTCGTCAGCCCGAGTGCAAGGGCGACGTCACCTCCACCATGATCACCGGTTGCGTGATCGCCGAGACCACCGGTCTGTACGGTCTGGTTATCGCCATCCTGCTGATCTTCGTGGCCCCCAAGCAGTTTGTGAACATCCTGCTGGAAAACATCAAATAAGTAAGACAGAGGTTCGATTATGATTGAGACGTTACAAGTGCAAACGTTGGATGTCATTTCGGTCAATATTTGGCAGATCCTCATTTCTCTGGCAAACCTACTGCTGATCTTCCTCATTTTGAAGAAATTTCTGTGGAAGCCGGTACAAAAGGTGATGAAACAGCGGCAGGATATGGTGGATCAGCAGTTTGCCGACGCCGCCGAGGCGGAGGCAAAGGCAGAAGCCGATAAGGCGGAATGGGCAGCCAAGCTGGCCACCGCCGACGACGAGGCCAAGGCCCGCATCGCCGCCGCCGACGAGACCGCCCGCCACCACGGCGAGCGGGTGGTAGCCGAGGCCAAGGAGAAAGCACAGGGCATCCTCCGTCAGGCAGAGGCCGAGGCCGAACTGGAACGCCAGAAGGCCACCGCCTCCATCCGCGACGAGATCGCCGACGTGTCCGCCGAGCTGGCCGAGAAGATGCTGGAGCGTGAGATCAACGCCGAGGATCACCGCGCCATGATCGCGTCCTTCCTGGACGAGGTGGGTGATGCCACATGACGACAGAGCTGAGCCGTGAATACGCCGAGGCGCTGTTCGCCTTGGCCGCCGAACGTGACCAAACGAAAGAGTATTTAGAGGCGCTGGATACCGCCGCCACCCTGCTGGCTGACAACCCCGACTATGTGGAACTGCTCAGCTGCCCCGCCATCCCCAAAGACGAGCGGGACGGTCTTTTGGAGCAGACCTTTGGGCAGATTCTGCCCGAGCAGGTGCTGGCGTTTATCCAGCTGCTGTGCGCCCACGGGCGCGTCCGCAGTCTTACTGACTGCATCGCGGAGTACCGCCTGCTGTACCAGACTGCCGTGGCCATGTCCACGGCAGAGGTGGTCAGCGCCGTACCCCTGACCGAATCCGAGAAAGCGAAGCTTGCCGACACCCTCTCCGCCCGCTTCGGGCGCACCGTCACCCTCACGTGTACGGTGGACGAGAGCCTGCTCGGCGGCATGGTCGTCCGTGTGGACGGCAAGGTGCTGGACGGCAGCCTGCGCAGCCGCCTGCACGCAGTGAAGGAAGTGATGAAGCAGTGAGCAACAAACCCGCTGAAATCAGTCAGATCATTAAGGAACAGATCCGTCAATACCACAACCGCATCGAAATGACCGAGACCGGCTCGGTTATCCTGGTGGGTGACGGTATTGCCCGCGTCTACGGCCTGCGTGGCTGTATGGCCGGTGAGCTGCTGGAGTTTGACGACGGCAGTGTGGGTCTGGCCCAAAACCTGGAGGAGGAGACGGTGTCTGTCGCCGTCTTGTCCGATCAAAACGATATCCACGAGGGATCCACCGTCAAGCGTACCGGTCGCGTGCTGAACGTGCCGGTGGGCGAGGGCATGCTGGGTCGCGTGGTCAACGCCTTGGGCGAGCCCATCGACGGCAAAGGCCCCATCGCCACCGTGGAGACCCGCCCCATCGAATCTCCTGCCCCCGGCATCATCGAGCGCAAGAGCGTGTCGGTGCCGTTGCAGACCGGCATCAAGGCGATTGATAGCATGATCCCCATCGGTCGCGGTCAGCGTGAGCTGATCATCGGCGACCGTCAGACCGGTAAATCCGTCATCGCCATCGACACCATCATCAACCAGAAGGGCAAGGACGTCATCTGCATCTACGTAGCCATCGGTCAGAAGAACACCTACGTGGTGCAGATCGCCAACGAGCTGCAGCAGGCCGGCGCCATGGAATATTCCATCATCGTGTCCGCCTCTGCCAGCGAGAGCGCTCCCCTGCAGTATATCGCCCCCTATGCGGGCTGTGCCATGGCGGAATATTTCCGCCAGCAGGGCAAGGACGTGCTCATCGTCTACGACGACCTGTCCAAGCACGCGGTGGCCTATCGTGCCCTCTCCCTGCTGATTCGCCGTCCCCCCGGACGTGAAGCCTATCCCGGCGACGTGTTCTACCTGCACTCCCGTCTGTTGGAGCGTGCGGTGTGCATCGACCCCGCCTATGGCGGCGGCTCCATCACCGCCCTGCCCATCATCGAGACCCAGGCAGGCGACGTGTCCGCCTATATCCCCACCAACGTCATCTCCATCACCGACGGCCAGATCTTCCTGGAGACCGAGCTGTTCCACAGCGGCATCATGCCCGCCATCAACCCCGGTATTTCGGTTAGCCGTGTGGGCGGCAGCGCCCAGCTGAAGGCGATGAAGAAGGTGTCGGGCGAACTGAAGCTGTTGTACGCCCAGTACCGCGAATTGCAGGCATTTGCCCAGTTCGGCAGCGATCTGGACGCCGACACCAAGGCCCGTTTGGCGCTGGGCGAGCGCATCGTGGCCGTCCTAGGTCAGCACCGCAACAGCCCCGTCCGTGCCGGCTGTCAGGTGGTCATCATCTACGCCGTCACCCACGGCTGGCTCAACGACGTCCCCGTGGCCGAGGTGAGCGCCTACGAGCAACGCCTGTATGAACTGTTGGAGCAGAAGTACAGCGATCTGCTGACCCGCTTTGAGCAGGGCTATTACGACGACGAAGACGTGGTGCAGATGGAGAACGCTCTCAAAGAGATGGCGAGGTGAGCGCTGTGGGAGCCGATATTAAATCCTTGCGCACCCGCATCAAAAGCGTCTCCTCCACCCAGCAGTTGACCCGTGCCATGGGTCTGGTGGCCTCCTCCAAGATTCGCAAGGCCACCGAGCGGATGCTCCACGGCCGCGACTATGCCGCCGCACTGGAGCAGGTGCTGTCGGCGCTGACCGCCAGCCCCACCTGTGCCCGCAGTCCCTATATGCAGGTGCGTGAGAGCGGCAAAACCCGCCTCATCGTCATCGCGGGCGACCGCGGTCTGGCAGGCGGCTACAACGCCAACATCTTCCGCACGGTGAAAGACTATCCCGATGCCGAGATCATCCCCATCGGCAAGCGTGCCTGCGACCGCTTCGGCGGCGAGGTGCGCTCCTGCGAAAAGTTTGACAGCCGTGCCGCCTACGACCTGGCGGTGACGCTGTGCAACGATTTTGCCGCCGGCGAATACGACCGGCTGGGCATCCTGTACACCCAATACGTGTCCATGATGAGCCAGCAGCCGGAGATCGTGTGGGTTTTGCCCCTCACCCGTGACGAAGGGGCCAAAACCAGCGCCACCCTGTTTGAGCCGGATGAAGAAACCATCCTGCGCACCGCTGTGCCGGAGTACGTCACCGGCCGCATTGTGGCGGCGGTGCGGGAGAGCTTTGCCAGCGAGGTGGTGGCACGCCGCATGGCCATGGACTCCGCCGGCAAGAACGCCGCCGAGATGATCGCCGACCTGCAGCTGCAGTATAATCGCGCACGCCAGGGCAGCATCACCCAGGAGATCACCGAGATCGTGGCAGGCGCCAACGCGTAAAACGTACTTGCTTTCCCTGTGGTGAGATTGTAGGGACAGATGTCCTCATCTGTCCGCGGACAGGTCGGAGACCTGTCCCTACGATAAAACCTGTGCATTATCATAGGGTGGGCGAGAATCTACGCTTCGCGACCACCTCATCCACCGCCTGACGGCGGTCCCCTTTCCCCTCGAGGGGAAGGCTACTTCCTATCCAAAAGGAGGAACACCAATGAGTGAAAAACATTACGGCAGTGTGTCCCAGGTTATGGGTCCTGTGGTGGACGTCCGCTTTGAGGACGGCCACCTGCCGGCCATCTATAACGCCCTCACCGTGCCGGTGGGGGATCGCACCCTGACCGTGGAGGTGGCACAGCACATCGGCGACAACACCGTGCGCTGTGTGGCTATGGCCTCCACCGACGGTCTGCAGCGCGGAGCCGCCGTCACCGACACCGGCTCTGCCATCAGCGTGCCTGTGGGCAAGTGTACCCTGGGCCGCATCTTCAACGTCCTGGGCGAGCCGGTGGACAATCTGCCCGCCCCCGAGACCGAGGAGCGCTGGGACATCCATCGTCCCGCCCCTGCCTACGACGAATTGTCCACCTCCACCGAGATTCTGGAAACCGGCATCAAGGTGGTGGACCTGATCTGCCCCTATTCCAAGGGCGGTAAGATTGGTCTGTTCGGCGGCGCCGGCGTGGGTAAGACGGTGCTGATTATGGAGCTGATCAACAACATCGCCAAACAGCACGGCGGTCTGTCGGTCTTTACCGGTGTGGGCGAGCGTACCCGCGAGGGTAACGACCTCTACAACGAGATGAAGGAGTCCGGCGTTATCGAAAAGACCGCGCTGGTCTACGGCCAGATGAACGAGCCCCCCGGAGCCCGTATGCGGGTGGGTCTGTCCGGCCTGACCATGGCGGAGTATTTCCGCGACACCGAGGGTCAGGACGTGTTGTTGTTCATCGACAACATTTTCCGTTTCACCCAGGCCGGTTCCGAGGTGTCCGCTCTGCTGGGTCGTATGCCCTCCGCCGTGGGCTATCAGCCCACCCTGGCCAACGAGATGGGCGCTCTGCAGGAGCGCATCACCTCCACCAAAAAGGGATCCATCACCTCCGTGCAGGCTGTTTACGTGCCGGCGGATGACCTGACCGACCCCGCCCCTGCCACCACCTTTGCTCACCTGGACGCCACCACCGTGTTGTCCCGCAGCATCGCGTCGCAGGGTATCTATCCCGCCGTTGACCCGCTGGAATCCACCAGCCGCATCCTCTCCCCCGACATCCTGGGCGAGGAGCACTATCGCGTGGCTCGTGAGGTGCAGCGTATTCTGCAGCGCTACAACGAGCTGATGGACATCATCGCCATCATGGGTATGGACGAACTGTCCGACGAGGACAAGCTGCTGGTGCAGCGTGCCCGTAAGATCCAGCGTTTCCTGTCCCAGCCCTTCTTCGTGTCCGAGAAGTTCACCGGTATCGAGGGCACTTACGTTCCCTTGAGCGAGACCATCCGCGGCTTTAAGGAGATCATCGAGGGCAAGCACGACGACCTGCCTGAGTCGGCCTTCCTGTTTGTGGGCACCATCGACGAGGCGGTCGCCAAGGCGAAGAAGGTGGCAGGATGAACACCTACAACCTGACGATCGCCACCCCCGACGGAAATCAATTCCAAGGGGAGGTTGTCGGCCTGTTTGTCCGCGGTGCAGAGGGCGATCTGGCGGTATTCGCCGGTCACGTGCCCTTCATCACCTCGGTGCAGGCGGGCAAATGCCGCCTCCACCTGCCGGACGATGACGAAAAGGTGGCCACCCTGGACGGCGGTCTGCTGACCGTATCCGGTAAGACAGTGACCCTCCTTTCCGGCTCGTTCCAGTGGGATGCGGAATAAAAAGTAGTAAAGGCTGTGCAAGCAACGCTTGCACAGCCTTTTTTGCGTGTTTGGTTGCATTTTCTATCTCTTCGTGCTATACTAAAGCCAGCAAAGGCCCCCTTGCCTAAAGGGGGCTGGCATTTGCGAAGCAAATGACTGGGGGATTCTATACCAATGAATCGAAAACACAACATAGAACTTACCACTAAAGCTAAGCAACTGCGAAAAAATATGACCGATGAAGAACGACATTTGTGGTACCATTTTCTGCGTTCCTATCCCATTCGATTTTTGCGTCAAAAAGTCATCGACAACTATATTGTAGATTTCTACTGCCACCAAGCAAGACTGGTTATCGAATTAGACGGCTCACAACACTACGAAAACGAAGGCTTGCAAAAGGATGCGATCCGCACCGAGAAAATCGAAAGCAGAAATTTGACAGTCATTCGCATTCCAAATAACGCCATCCACCAAAATTTTCAAAGCGTATGTGAATATATTGACTTGTGCATACAAAAAACTTTGTATGAGAAGAATCCCCCAGTCAGCCTGGCGGCTGACAGCCCCCTTTAGGCAAGGGGGCCACCTTCTACTCTAACTTTGCAAATTATCCAAAGGAGGTCATACTATGACAAAATCCAAAGCATTTCCTCACATTCTCGGCGGCGGCGTTGCCCTGCTGCTGTTGGCGGTCATCTGCTATCTCACCTGCCCCGCCATCCACATCCAAAACCCCGGTCTGTGGCTGCTGGTTGCTCTGGGCATCTTTGTGTATCTGGTGGTGAGCCGGCTGTGCGGCGGTCATCACTCCTCCGCCAGCATCATCACCAAAAACGGCCACAGAATTTCCCTCTCTCTGGGCATCAACGGCAAGCTGTTTCTCATCCCCTTGGGGGTGGCGGCGCTCACCGGCATCCTGGCCATCGCCAGCGGCGAGATGTTCCACGCCAAAGCCTACGCCAACGTGCTGGTCATCCAAGAATCGGATTTTGCCACCGATCTGTCCGAATCGGTGAAGACCGACACCATCGCCCTGATGGACACCGCCTCCGCCCGTATGCTGGGCGACCGCGAGATCGGCTCGCTGACCCACGTAGTGAGCCAATATGACGTAGCGAACGACTATACGCAGATCGACTATCAGGGCAAGCCCATGAAGGTGGCACCGCTGGAATACGCCGACTTTTTCAAATGGATCAACAACCGCGACACCGGCGCCACCGGCTACGTCACGGTCAACCCCGTGGATATGGAGGCCTCTTTCCAAAAATGCGAGGGCATGAAATACATCCCCTCCGCCTATTTCGGGCAGGACGCCAAGCGGCACATGTGGAGCCAATTCCCCACCCTGATGCTGGAAAATCTCCACTTTGAAATTGACGAAAGCGGCAAGCCCTACTACGTGGCCTCGGTCATCAAAAAGTCCATTTTCCTCTTCGGCGGCAAAACGGTCAGCGGTTGCGTGGTGATGGATCCCGTCACCGGCAAGTGCACCCACTACGATCTGAAGGACGTTCCCCGTTGGGTGGACGTGGTGTTTGACGGCAACCTCATCTGCGACCAGTACAACTGGCACGGCCTGTACCAAAACGGCTGGTTCAACACCCTGTTTGCCAAAAAGGGCTGTAAGCAGGTGACCACCTATTCCACCGTGGATGAGGACGGCGAGGAGGAGGAGATCTCCGACTTTGGCTATGTGGCCAAGGACGGCGACATCTGGATCTACACCGGCATCACCTCGGTCAACGGCGACTCCTCCAACATCGGCTTCCTGCTCTCCAATGAGCGCACCGGCGAAAGCCGTTTCTATCCCATTGCGGGCGCGGATGAAAAATCCGCCATGCACGCCGCCGAAGGCGAGGTGCAGGAGAAGCGCTACCAAGCTTCCTTCCCCTCCCTCATCAACGTGGGGGGCGAGCCCACCTATATTATGGTGCTCAAGGACTCCGGCGGCTTGGTGAAGCAATACGCCGCCGTCAACGTGGAGCAGTATAATCTGGTGGCCACCGCCAACACGCTGGATGACTGCTTGGAGGCCTATCGAGCCCTGCTGAACGACGAGGCAGACCCCGCCCCCCAGCCGGAGGTTGAGACCACCACCCACACCTTCTCCATCGCCGCCATCAAGGAGATCGTGGCGGATGGCAACACCTATCTCTATCTCTTTGACGACAAGGGGAACGCCTATTACGCCAAAGCCGCCGATCACATCGATATGCTGCTGTTGGCGGTGGGGGACCCCGTCACCCTCACCTGCAACGGACAAGAGATCGTCACTTGCCTCATCGGACCCCCCGCCCAATAAAGCCAAAAGACCGCTGTGCAGAGGCACAGCGGTCTTTCTTTATTTCTTAAACCAGTCGTCGGCGGTGTCCCAGAACAGCTCGTTGTCCTCCAAGATAGCCACATAGCCGGCAGACAGGTCGGCAGGCACCATCAGATAGCCCACCGTTTCGTAGGCGGTGACGCCGCCGGCGTCACCGGTGACCCAGTGCCCCAATTCGCACAAAAGATAATCGGTCTGACCCACCTGCAAATGCCCCAACAGCGTTCCGCTGAACAGGAATCCCAGCTCCTTTTCCTTGTGGCGCAGCTTTTTGAGGATGTCATAGGCGGTGGTCTGCTCCTCCTTTTCAGTGGCGGGAACCAGCGCCGAGCGCCAATCGCCCAAAACGCGGCAGACAGCGCCGTCGATCTCCTCCTGCACCGACAAGGTGCGGTCGTAAAGGCTGCCCGCCGCATTGCGCACCGTGATGTGCAGGCTTTCACCATCGGCGGAGAAGCGCAGACGGCTCACGGCGGTGATGCCCTCCGCCACGTAGATGCGGCACAGGGGCTTTGTGCCAAACAAGGAGTGGACATAGATGCCTTTGCCGTCGGAGACCGCAAAGCGGTCTCCCCACAGGTCGGTGGGGCCCTCCGATACCACCGATTTGCGTCCCGTATAGGGCTCATACAATCGGGTGCCGTCGGGGTCGGTGACCCGCACCAGCCCCTCCCCCACCAGTTCCACCGTGGGGGTGACGGCGGCGGTCTTTTTGCTCACCACCGCCTTGCCCTTGGCGTTATAGAGGGTATAACTCGCCTCATGATAGCCGTTGTCGTCGTTGTGTTCGGGGGACAGGGCAAAATAGCGGCTCTGCTCCTGCCGTATCTCGTCCAAATAAGCCAGCACCGCCGCATAGGTACCGGCAGGGGCGGTGCAGCTGCGCTTTCCCTCGACGGGGTGTTCGGTCACCACCAAATTGTTCTCGTATAGGGTGAAAACCTCGGTCTGTTCGGTGGCTCCCACCGAAAAGACCATGCGGATCCATTGCAGGTCGGGGGCGGATAAGGTGCTCAGACACAAGGTGTCGGTGGCCACCTTTTCATACAACCCCTGCGCCCAGCCGCCGTAAAGGTTATTCAGCCGCCCCAGCGTAGAATAAGCGTCCGAGCGATAGGTCACGTCAGCCCGCAGGTGGCGATGAGAGGGGTCGGTGTAAAACGGGACGTAATACTCCGCAGGTGCCTCGGGGGCAGGCGGCTTGGCCACCTTAGCGGGGGTGTGGGTGGGGAGAGGCAGGCGGCATCCCCCCAAGAGCAGACACAACGCCAGCAGCAATCCTATGCACTTTTTCACGGTATCCGCTCCTTTCTTTCCGTTCTTATCTCAAAAACAGTATACACCTTTGCGCGGATTTTGACAAGACGGAGAAAGAAAGGGATAAATTTCCCCATCTGCCAAAAAAGCAGTTGATTTCTGTTTTTCTTTATAGTATACTATATGAAGATACGTGAAGCCGTACCCTTTGGGGCATACGGGCAGGCGGGTCCTGTGCGACGGTGCGCCGTGAACCATGTCAGGCGGGGAACCGAGCAGCATTAAGCGGTCGATGTCCGTGTGCCGCAGTCAACCCTCCTGTCCGTATGCCCGAGAGAGTACGGTTTTTCTTTTGTCGTTACCCTGTTAGCCTCCCCCCATGAGGGAGGTGGCATTTGCGGAGCAAATGACGGAGGGAGTTATATTTGCACAAACAGGTTGTTGGGGCAACACTCCCCCAGTCACGGCTATCGCCGTGCCAGCTCGCTCGCCGCGAAGCGGCCCCCTTTTGTCACCTGCGGTGACATTTTCCCCGCTTAACGGGGAAATCCCCCTCAAGAGGGGGCCTAATCGTGCTTTCTTACGAAAGGAGATACGCTTATGTATCAGGCGCTGTATCGCAAATGGCGGCCTCGCACCTTCTCCGACGTCAGCGGTCAGGAGACGGTCACCGCCGCCCTCAAAAACGAATTAAAGACCGGTCGTCTGTCCCACGCCTACCTATTCACAGGTTGCCGCGGTACGGGTAAGACCACCTGCGCCAAAATCTTGGCCAAGGCGGTGAACTGCGCCCACCCCGTAGACGGCGACCCCTGCAACGAGTGCGCCATCTGCCGCGGCATCGACGACGGCACCATCCTGGACGTCACCGAGATCGACGCCGCCTCCAACAACGGCGTGGACTCCATCCGCGACCTGCGGGACGAGGTGGCATTCACCCCGGTCAGCGGCACCTACCGCGTCTACATCATCGACGAGGTGCACATGCTCTCCGCCGGTGCCTTCAACGCACTGCTGAAAACCTTAGAGGAGCCGCCCGCCCACGTGATCTTCATCCTCGCCACCACCGAGGTGCATAAGTTGCCCGCCACCATCCTCTCCCGTTGCCAGCGGTTCGACTTTGGGCGCATCCGCCCCGAGGAGATCGCCGCCCGCATCACCTATGTGGCGACCGAGGAAGGCCTCACCGTCACCCCCGACGCCGCCATGCTGTTGGCGCGTTTGGCGGACGGCGCCCTGCGTGACGGCCTGTCGCTGCTCGACCAGTGCGCCTCTGTGGCACAGCACATTGATATGGACACCGTCACCGCCGTCACCGGCATGGCGGGTCAGGATACGTTGGCACAGCTCACCGATTGCGTGGCGGCGCAGGATGCCCCCGCCGCCCTGGCGCTGGTGGACCAGCTGTATCGCTCTGCGAAGGATATGGAGCGGCTGTGCGCCGAGTGGGTGACCTATCTGCGCAATCTGATGGTGCTGACCAGTGTGCGCGAGGTGGGCGAGCTGATCGTCGCCACCCCCGACGAGCTGAACGCCATGCGTGCCGAAGCGCAAAAGTTGGGGTTGCCCACCATCCTGCACATGATGGAGGTGCTGCAAGGCACCCTGGACCGCTTGAAAGGCGGCGTCTCCCGCCGTGTGGAGATGGAGATGGCGGTGCTCCGCCTGTGCGATCCCCGTCTGGATGATAGCAAGGCGGCGCTGATTCACCGCGTTGAGGTGCTGGAAAATGCGCTGAAAAACGGAGCGGTGATGAACGGGGCGCCGAGGACGTCGCCCCCTACGGCTCCCGTCGAGCCTGCGGCAGAACCCGCACCAGTCACCCCCGCCCCTGAGACGATCCCTGCGCCCATCGACGCTCCCCCTGCTCCCGAAGCCGACGTGATGCCCGCCATCCCGGCTCCTGTGGCCGCTCCCATCCCTGCTCCGGCAGGGGAACGGCCCTTTGACGCGTGGGTGGATGTATTGGATTATATGCGCCAGAGTTGCCCGCCCCTCTTCGGCATCTTGGACGGCACCACCGCCCTATTGAAAGACGGCAGTCTGGTCATCTGCGTGGAGAATCCCCTGCTGGCTCAGCTGCTCAAAGAGGGCGGCAACAAAGAACAGTTGCAAAACGCCATCCGCCACGTGACGGGGCAGAGCTATCCCATGGCTCTGCGCCGCAAACAGCAAATCAAAAAACCTGAGAACGACCCGCTGTCACAACTGCTCACCGCCGGACGCGACAGCGGCGTGAACGTGAATGAGAAAGAGTAAACGGAGGAAACGATTATGAAAGCGAACATCCCGAAGGGTATGGGCGGAGGTCCCGGCAACATGCAGGCGATGCTGCGTCAGGCGCAGAAAATGCAGGAGGACGCCCAGCGCGTACAGGCCGAATTGGAGGAGACCGAATATTCCGCCACCGCCGGCGGCGGCGCTGTGTCCGCCACCGTCAACGGCAAGCACGACCTGGTCGCCCTCACCATCAGCCCCGATGTTGTCGATCCCGACGACGCTGAAATGCTGGCGGATCTGGTGATGGCCGCCATCAACGAGGCCAACCGTTCCGCCGCTAAGGACGCCGAAGCCAAAATGGGCTCGGTCACCGGCGGCATGAACATCCCGGGGTTGTTCTGATATGGGCTATTCCATTGTGCCGCTTGAGCGGCTGACCGAACAGCTGGAGCGCCTGCCCGGCATCGGACGCAAATCCGCCGCCAGACTGGCGTTTCATCTGCTGTATATGCCCGACAAGGACGCCAAGACTTTTATCGAAGCCTTGACGGAGGCGCGGGATAAGATTCACGAGTGTCCGGTGTGCTGTAACCTCACCGACAGCGCCACCTGCCCACTCTGCGGCGACAATCGCCGCGACCGCACCACCATCTGCGTGGTGGAGGATCCCCGGGACGTGTTGGCCATCGAGCGCACGGGAGAATATGACGGCCTCTATCACGTGCTCCACGGCACCATCTCCCCCATGGACGGGCGTGGCCCCGACCAGCTCCGTGTCAAGGAGCTGCTCCACCGCTTGGAGGACGAAACAGTGCAGGAGGTCATTATGGCCCAGAACCCCACCGTGGAGGGCGACTATACCGCCCTGTACCTTTCCCGTCTGCTCAAACCGCTGAACATCAAAGTGACGCGACTGGCCTACGGCATCCCCGTGGGCGGTGACCTGGAGTATGCGGACGAGATCACCCTCTCCCGCTCGTTGGAGGGCAGAAACGAGCTGTAAGAAATGCACCTTCTCTTGGCCCCCCTTGTCAGGGGGGCTGTCCGAGCGATAGCGAGGACTGGGGGGTAGTTTGATTTAACTACCCCTCCGTCAAAACCTACGGTTTTGACACCTCCTCTGACAAGGGGAGGCGAGAGGGGGTACTCCACTACGAAAGGGGGTGCCGCTATGGCCGAGCAAAAGAAGCAAAACAAAACCATTGCCGAAAATCGCAAGGCGTTCCACGATTATTTCATCGAGGAGTCCTTCGAGGCGGGCATCGAGCTGTGCGGCACCGAGGTAAAGGCACTGCGCGCCGGTGGGGTCAACCTGAAGGACGCCTGGTGCTCGGTGGTGGGGGGCGAGCTGTTCGTCAACGGCATGCACATCAGCCCCTACGACAAGGGCAACATCTTCAACCGCGATCCCTTGCGGGTGCGCCGTCTGCTGATGCACAAGCGGGAGATCCTGCGGCTCTTAGGCATCGTCAAGCAGGACGGCTATTCTCTCATTCCCCTCTCTCTCTACTTCAAGGGCAGCCGCGTGAAGGTGCAGGTGGGTCTGTGCCGCGGCAAGAAGCTCTATGACAAGCGGGAGGACGCCGCCAAGCGAGATATGAAGCGGGAAGCCCAGCGCAGTCTGAAAGAGTTTAATAACCGATAAGTCAAAAACGCAGGGTTTTTCTCTGCGCTTTTTGTGTCAAACCCACACACTTGTCTCGGTTTTGCATTTGGGGCTTGTTTTTATGAAAAATGTGTGTTATAATCCGTTTTATTGAACGAAAAGAAAGGTGGTGACCGCTGTGAATCTCGATCTGTTGGGCATTTTCTTGGAAACCGAAGAGGAAAAAGGGCCCCTGATCAACGACCAGACCTTGATCGTCCTAATGGTGATCGGCGGGTGCGTGCTGGCAGCGGTGCTGATCGTCGCCTTCGCCGTGTGGTTGCCCAGATTTCAGCGGGAGCTCCACCACGTCAATCTACGCATTGAGCAGTCCATCAGCGAGCGGGAGCGTCAGCATTATCTGCGGCGCCGTCGTCGCCTGTGGCTGTCCCTCATCCCCTTTGTGAAATACAAATATCGCTAACATAAAAGAGCCGAGGCTGTCTGCCTCGGCTCTTTTTTCGTTTAACGGAGCACGATCTCTCCGCGATGGTTGATATAATAATATTGGAGGCTGTCCCCTCGCAGAGTCGCCACCGCCAAACCCTCGAAGAAGCCGGCAAAGGAGGTCACGTCGCTGTATTCGGTGACCGTGCCGCTGTAATCGTAATGGCGATAGCTCACCGCGCCGTCGGCGGTATAACTGCCCACCACAAAGCCGCTTTCATCCGGGGGATAGCAGACGTCCCGCATCCCCAGCAACAACGGCTCGAACGCCGGCTGCCCCTCTTTGTTCAGCACCGCCAGCATACGGGCTCCTGCCTGGTCGGTGGTGGGCAACACCAAATGGTCGGCAACATAATAGGCATACTCTTTGCCCAGGGAGTACGCCCCCAGATCCATCAGCTCTTGCCCCTTATAATCGTACAGCTTAAACGGGCCATAGGCGGGCTCGGCACCCGGCTCGATGGAAATCGTCACCGTGCGGCCGATAAACGCATCGGAGAAGAAATAGTCGCCGAGGATGTTTTCCACAACCAACTTTTTGCTGCCGTCGGCAGCCATCTTATATACGCCGGCGGTCTCCTCCACCTGATGACCCACCGAAACGTAATGGTCGTATTCCGGGGTCAGCGTGTTCTTGGTGAAATGATAGTATTGCTGAGGGGTGGTGCCGTCCACATAGACCCGCAGCACATCCTCTGTCACATATTGGAACGCTTCGGCAGGCTGTGCAGACGCCGAAATGGCCTTGGCAATGGGATGCTCGGTGGACAACGGGTGCAACCACTCACCCTTATTGTTCAGCACACCCACATACAGCGTGGCGGCAGGGATAACGGGAATCACGGGGACCTCAACGCCGGTCGTACCGGTCGTGTCCACGGCGGCGGTGGTGGCGGCGGGGGCGGCGTTGATAGCCGGCTGCTCCGGCAAGGAGACGGGAACCTCCACCTTTTTGGCCAGCACATAGCCACCGCAACTGCCGGTCATCAGCGAGTCGTAGCCGCTCTTTTCCGGGCTGGCGATGACGGCACCGGTCTTATCGTAGATCACGTCGCCCACCACGCGGATGCCGCCCTTATAGCCGTCGCCGTCCATCGGCATCTCCTCCGGCATCGCGAAGAGAATGTCACCGGCGGTGTTGATGGCGGCAGCGTGCTCGACCCCCTCCTCATCCAAATAGCGCACAAAAGCAACGCCATCGGAGAAGGAGGTGGCATAGGTCAGTTTGAGCGGGGCCTTGCCCGGCTCTTCGTTGTAATCCACCGTGGGGACGGTGGTGGTCGTGGTGGCAATGGTGGGGTTCATCTTATACCGTTTGGTCTCGGTTTTCTTGCCGCAAGCACAGACGCTAACGGTCATCAGCACAGCACAAATCACGGCCGCACATCTTCGCATAGTCGGTCTCTCCTTTTTTATAGGATGCTCCGCAACAGAGCGTATACACATCACCCGAGGGTGCAAAAAAATCAAACAACAGGGGCATTTTATCACATTTTGCAAAAAAAGTCAAATCGTCAGCCATCGGGAATGGTTGGAAGCGGCTTTTTGCCGTGTTTTGCCGCGGGTATTTTGCCGCCTGCCGCACACAATGTAAAGAGAAATACACAGCGGCGAAAGGCGGAAAATGATGGAAGCACTGATTGAAATGCGGAACATACGCAAGGAATATACCGTGGGTGACCAGCGGGTGCACGCCCTGGACGGGGTGGACTTTACCGTTTGGCAAGGGGAAACGGTGGCCATCCTCGGTCCGTCGGGATCGGGAAAATCCACCCTGATGAACCTGCTGGGGTGTCTGGACATCCCCGACACGGGGGAATACCGGCTGGCAGGCAAAGCCGTGGAGCGCATGAACGAGGGACAACTCTCCCGCATCCGCGGAGAAACGGTGGGGTTTGTGTTTCAGGGGTTTCATCTGTTGCCGGGGCTGACTGCGCTGGAAAACGTGGAGCTTCCCCTGATCTACCGCGGGGTGGCGGAGCGCATCCGCCGCCAAATAGCGCGGGATTGCCTGCAACAGGTGGGCTTGGCGGATCGGATGGATCACCGCCCCGCCCAGCTGTCCGGCGGACAGCAGCAGCGGGTGGCCATCGCCCGCGCCATCGCGGGCAAGCCGCCGGTGTTGCTGGCGGATGAGCCCACCGGCAACCTGGACACCGCCTCCGGCAAGGAAATTATGGCGCTGTTGGGAGAATTGGGGCAGATGGGGCACACCGTCATCATCATCACCCACGACCCCGCCATCGGCGCCGCCTGCCCACGCCGCGTGATTATGCGGGACGGAAGATTGCAAGAAGAATGAGAGTTCCTGAATAACGCCGACGTTCGTCGGCTACACCTCATCAGTCACGGCTAACGCCGTGACAGCTTCCCCTCAAGGGGAAGCCTGCGCACTAATCGACAGGATCACACCACCGCCGTTGCCACACGGCGGTCTTTTTTTGCCAATTTTTCGCTTTTTCTTGCGAAAGCGGCGCAACTGTGCTAAAATGGGCGCATACACTCCACCGAAAGAGGTGTTTTTTATGAATTATTGCGGTTTTCACACCCACACCACCTTCTCCGACGGCAAAAACACCATAGAGGAAATGGTGCAGGCCGCCATCCGGCTGGGGATGCCGGTCATCGGCTTTTCCGACCACAGCGACAGCCCCTATCAGGACTATTGTATGCGGGTGGCGGAGTATCCCGCCTATCTGGCAGAGCTGGATCGGCTAAAGGAGAAATATAAGGATCAAATCACCATCATGCGGGGTATCGAGCTGGATTCCCACTCCGACCCCGCCATCGCCGGGCAGGTGGACTATTTCCTCGGCTCGGTACACGAACTGGTGTATGAGGATCGCTTCTACGGCATCGACCACGCCCGCGACCTCCAGTTGGAGTGCATCGAGAGAGAATGCGGCGGCGACCAGCTGGTGTTCGCCCAAGATTATTTCAATGAACTGGTAGCGCACATCCAACGGACAAAACCCACCATCGTGGGTCACTTTGATGTGCTGACCAAATTCTCGGTCATTGACGAGCAAAATCCCGCCTACCGCCGCATGGCGCTGGACGCACTGGAAAAGGTGGTGGCGGTGACCCCTGTGGTGGAGGTCAACACCGGCGCCATCAGCCGCAAATGGCGGAAGATCCCCTACCCTGCCGATTTCCTGCTCCGCGGTTTGCGGGAGATGGGCGGTCAAATCATCCTCGGCGCCGACACCCACGCCGCCGACACCATCGACTGCGCATTCCCCCTCGCGGTGGAGATCGCCAAACAGGCGGGCTTCGACACCCTGCTGACGTTGTGGCCGGATGGATTCAGAGAGCAGAAAATATAGGTGTTTCCGTACTCACAAGCCTCCCTCCGAGAGGGAGGTGGCATCGCCATAGGCGATGACGGAGGGAGTAAGACAAGCCGTTGAGGTTTGTGCTTATTTGATACTCCCCCAGTCAGCCTATCGGCTGACAGCCCCCTCAAGAGGGGGCCTATCCCTTACCACACACCAAGGAGGTATAACTTTATGAAACGATTACTTTGCTTATTGCTGGCGGTGGCGATGACCCTCGCCCTTTGCGCCTGCGGCGACGACGGCGGTCGGCGCAACAGCCACATCGACCGCGACGACACCCAACGCGGCAACCAAATCGGCGACCTCGCCTATGGCACCTCCCTGACCGAGATCAGCGAGGACGGCATCGCCCTGACCACCTTCAACCCCACCGAGCTGGGCAAAATCACCGTGCTCAACTTCTGGGCCTACTGGTGTCCCCCTTGCGTGGGGGAATTGCCCCACTTTGAAAAGGCGGCAGAGGAATACGCCGACGAGGTGGCGATCGTCGCCGTCCACTGCGACGAATTGAGCAAAGCCCAGGAATTCATCGGGCAAAACCACCCCGACAGCCCCATCCGCTTCGCCATGGACGACGAGGACGACCCCTACGGCTACTACGAGCTGTTGGGCGGCACCGGCTCCATCCCCTACACGGTGGTGCTGGACGCCGACGGCGTCATCTGTAAGACCTTTGTGGGCGCCATCACCTATGACAAACTGGTGGACGCCATCGAGGATTGCCGCGAAAGACAAGAGGACTCAGACACAAAAGCCACCCAAATCACCATCGCAACCACTACCAATCAACCCGACTCGATACGGGGTAACGAGGTGGGCAGTTTGTGCTATGGCGCCGACCTTGCTGTCATTGATGAAAATGGCAAAACAGGCGAAACAATAAATCCCGCTCAATTAGGAAAATGCACCCTTATTTATTTTTGGGGCACATGGTGCGCTCCCACCGTCACAACGCTATCATCCGTATCACGCATTGCGGAAGAAAACCAAAACGAAATAGCCGTTGTGGCTGTTCATTGCTTAACCGGCTCTTCTGCCCCTTCTTTTATTGCAGACAACTATCCTAACAGTTCCATTACGTTTGCCATAGACAATGGAGAACGCGAAAACGAGTACTACACTCTTTTGAACGGAGCGGGAAACACCCCATACATATTATTGTTGGACGAAAACGGCATCATTGTGAAAATATGGCCGCACTCTGTCACTTACGAAAACTTGTTATTTGCTGTTGAATCTTGTTTGCAAACAGCCGACGGTATGTAACCGTCCCCCCACTTGACAATCCCTCCGTATTTTGCTACGATAAAAGGCAGCTATAAAACATAAAGGAGAAATCACTATGAAACTGACCAAACGCATCCTTTGTCTTTTGTTGGTGCTGGCGCTGGCCTTTGCCCTGTGCGCCTGCGGCAAGAAGGGCAAGACCGAAAACATCAACGACGACGAGCGCTCCAACAACCTGCCCATCCCCTCCGACACCACCACCTCCGCCAAGGGCGACGCCACCACCGGCTCCACCACCGGCACCACCGAGGGCAATCTGGGCGGCGACGTCCATTACAACGATGCCACGTTAGCGTGGTAAGGAGAGCAAAGCAAGGAGAATCATGATGAAAAAACTGTTTGCTGTTGCATTGGCGACCGTGATGCTGCTGGCCCTGTGCGCCTGCGGCAACAAGAAGGACGACAAGAAGGAAACCAACAACACCACCCAGCCTGTGGGCGACACCGCCCCTTCGAATGACACCACCCCCACGAAAATCGTTTACGCCACCAACCAAAACGGCGAAGTGGTGGGGTCTCAGGCGGTCACCGTCCCCGACAAGGGCGATCCCGAAAAGACCACAACCACCACTACTCCCCCCACCTTCACCTACGAGGACGACAACCAGTTTAACGATGCCACCTTGGCGTGGTAACACAGGAGGATGAAAAATATGAAAAAGTTATTGGCTCTTTTACTGGCGATGACCATGCTGCTGTGCCTTGCCGCCTGCGGCGATGATAGCAAGAAGGACGACAAGGACGACAAGGGTGACAGCACCACCACCGCCGCGGCTTCCACCGAGGCGCAGGGTGACAGCACCACCACGACCACCGTGGGCGAAAGCGACGCCACCGTGACCGAGAACGGCGACACCTCTGCCACCGAGGGTGGGGAGACCTCCGCCACCCAGAGCGAGAGCACCGAGGCGCCCACCTCCGGCACGAAGACCCCCACTTCCGCCACCAAGACGCCTACCTCTGCCACCAAGGCTCCCACCTCTGCCACCAAGGAGCCCACGACCACCACCCGTCCCACCGAGCCTGAGGAGCCGGACGAGCCGGTGGACACCCGCCCCACCATTAAGATCCTCTCCATCGGCCACTCCTTCTCCCGTGACGCCATGGACACCTATATGGCCGACCTGTGGAAGGCTGCCGGCTACAACGCCACCTTCGGCTATCTGTACTATCCCGGTGCCTCCTTGGAGCGTCAATACCACTACATCAAGGATAGCTCCACCTCCTATGAGATGTACAACAAATGCGTAGACGGCAAATGGTATCGCAGCGACGGAAGCGCCAACGCCGATCAGGCTCTGGCAGACGAGGATTGGGACATCGTCACCTTCCAGCCCTCCCCCGACTACGGCAAGGGCACCATGACCTATACCTGCCAGTGGGGCTGCAACAAAGCAGTCAACGACTACGACCACTTCGATCAGCTGGTCCGTCTGGTAAAGGATAAACTGGCCGACGTCGGCAACGAGGATGTGAAGTTCTATTGGCACCTGACCTGGGCCTTTGCTTCCGACTGCAAGCTGTGGAGCTTCACCTACTCCAACTACAACCAGAACACCATGTATTGGGACTTCATCAAAGCCACCGGCAAATACGTCACCCCCAACCCTTACGTGGAGGATGCCTTCATTCCCTGCATCACCTCCATCCAGAACGTCCGTACCTCTTGGATGGGCGACACCTTCAACGAGCCGGGCAACAACGATCCCAAGGCCGACGGCTATCATCTGAACGATAAGGGCGATCTGGTGGCCGCTATGACCTGGGTTGCCTTCTTCTCCGGCAAGAGCGCCACCGAGTTCAAGATCAACACCAAATACTCCGATGAGCAGTACGCCGCCTTCGCCGAGGCGGTGGACAACGCCATCAAGAAGCCCCTGAACATCACCAAATCCAGCTATACCACCGAGCCTTGATCTTGTGCCGGCCGTGCCGTTCCTCTGTGAACGGCACGGCCTTTTTTATTCCTTGCGATTTTTGGCAGAATATGCTATACTGCCAATAACAACATCCGAGGAGGATACGACTATGAAACGATTGCTTTGCATCCTGTTGTCCCTCACCATGCTGCTGTGCCTTGCCGCCTGCGGCGATGACAGCAAGAAGGACGAAAAGAAAGACGACAAGGGTGGCAAAACCACCACCACGGCTTCCGCCGAGGCGCAGGGTGACAGCACCACAACCACCGGTGCGGGAACCGCCGCCTCCTCTGCCGAGGGGAGCACCACCGCCACCACGGAAGGCTCCGCCACGAAGGCTCCCTCCGCCACCACCGGCGGCACCAAGCCCACCGCCACCAAGCCGACGCAACCCACCACCGGCGAGGATAGCGCCATCCGCATCTTAGCCATCGGTGACGGCTACGCCGTGGACGCCATGGAGAAATATCTCTATGACCTGCTGAAAGGGGCGGGCTACGACACGGTGCATCTGGGCATCCTCTATGCCGACAAAAGCACCCTGGACACCCACTATACCGCCGTTAACAAGGACAGCAAGACCTATGAATTCCGCCAAAACAACAGCGGAAAATGGACCAAAGAGAGCAACGTGGCCCCCTCCACCGCCTTTAAAAAGACCACGTGGGACTATGTGGTGCTACAACAAGCGGGCGTCAGCGCCGGCATGGACAACACCTACGGCAAGCTGAACGATCTGACCGCCGCCATCCAAAAGCAGTGCAAGAACGCCGCCCTCTACTGGCACATGGGTTGGTCCTTCCGCCGTCAGAGCGACGTCGACGGCTTTGAAAACTACAAATACAACGCAACGGTGATGTACGAGGCCATCGTGGAAACCTCCCTCAAGCGTGTGATGCGCAACAACGAGATGATCGGCATCATCCCCACCGCCACCGCCATCCAAAATCTGCGCACCTCCACCCTGCGGGATGACCTAACCAAGGACGGCGTGCGGCTGACCGACTACGGCGCCTATGCCGCCGCCCTGACCTGGTACGCCATCCTGACGGGGGAAAGCGCCGCCGACGTCACCTACCGCCCCGCCGCGGTCAAGAGCCGCTTTGCCGAACTGGCGGAGGCGGCAGACAACGCCGTTTCCACCCCCAACGAGGTGACCTCCGCCACCGCCGGCGAGGGTGAGATCAAAGACTTGAAGATTCTCTCCATCGGCCACTCTTTCTCGCTGGACGCCATGCGCACCTATATGTGGGATGCCTTTGACGCCGCCGGCTATAACGTCACCATCGGCTATCTTTATTATCCCAGCTGCTCGCTGGAACAGCACTATCACTATATCACCAACAACTCCAAGTCCTACGAGCAATACGGCAAAAACGCCGACGGCAAATGGGTGACCCAGAGCAACGTGGACGCCAAGACCGCCCTGTGGGACGAGGATTGGGACATCGTCACCTTCCAGCCCGATCCCGACTTTGGCTACGACACCTTCGCCAACGGCAAACCCTGCTACTGCGAATGGGGCTGCAACGCCAACATTTCCAGCGATTATCTTCACTTTGACCAGTTGGTGGACAAGGTGCTGGCCATCCTGGCCGACCCCAAGAACCCCAACGGCCCCAACACCGACGTGAAGCTGTATTATCACCTGACCTGGACCTGGCGACAGGACTGCTATCTGGGGAAATATCTCTATCCCAAGGGATACGACCAGCTGACCCTGTGGCAGGACTTCATCAACGCCACCGACAACAAGGTGCTGACCAACAAGAACATACTGGGCGTTATTCCCTGCAACACCGCCATTGAGAACGCCCGCACCACCTGGATGGGAGATACTTTCAATGCCGAAGGCAGCAACGACGGCTACCACCTCAACGACAAGGGCGATCTGGTGGCGGCGCTGACCTGGGTGAGCTATTTCACCGGCGTGAAAGCCTCGAAAATTTTTGTGGACAGCGGCTTCTCCGATGCGGAGTACGCCGCCATCGCGGAGGCGGTGGACAACGCCATTGCCAAGCCCCGCGAAGTGACCCAATCCAAGTATAAGACCGAGCCGTAAGGGGGACGTACCGTGAAAAAGCTATTGGCCTTGCTGTTAGCCGTTGCGATGCTGACGAGCCTGTGCGCCTGCGGCGCTAAACCCGGCAAGAACGGCCCCACCGACAATACCACCGCAACCACCTCTGAGACCGCCACCACCGAAGGCACCACCACGACCACCTTCCTGTCGGATGGCTCCACCCTGCCGCCCTCTGCCACCGAAACCTCCGCCACCGCAACCACGGCGGCCACCACAAGCGGCGGCACCGAGCCCTCCTCCACCAAGCCCACCTCCGCCATCGACACGGAGGAGGAGGTGTTCCGCGTCCTCGCCATCGGCGACGATTGCGCGCTGGACGCCGTGGAGAATTACCTCTACGCGCTGTTGGGCACCCAATACAGCAAAGTGCAGCTGGGTGTCCTCTACGCCGCCAAGAGCGATCTGGACACCCACTACGAGGCGGTGAAAAACAATAAGGCGACGTACGAATTCCGGGTGAACACCAACGGAAAATGGCAGAAAACCGCCAACGTTTCCGCCGACAACGCCTTCCTCTCCGCCCAATGGGACGCCGTCGTGTTGCAGCAGAACGCCGCCACGGCCGGCGTGGACACTGCCTACGGCAACCTGAGCAAGCTCACCGCGCTGGTGCAGGAAAAGTGCCCCGACGCCGCCATCTATTGGCATATGACCTGGGCTTTCCAGCAGGGCTGTAAGCAGGAGGGCTTTCAGCAGTATTACAACAATCAGCAGATGATGTTCCAATCCATCGTCAGCACCACCCTCAAACGGGTGGTGCCGGACGATAACGTGACAGGGCTCATCCCCACCGCCACCACCATCCAAAATCTGCGCACCTCCTCCCTGCAGGACAACCTCACCTCCGACGGACGGCGGCTCACCGCCGACGGCGATTACGCCGCCGCCCTGACCTGGTACTGCTGTCTGACGGGAGAGCCGACCCCCGACGCGGCAAAGGGTGTCGCCCACTACGACCTCATCAAAGAGGCGGTGGACAACGCCCTCTCCGTTCCCAACGCGATCACCCCTGCCGCCGCAGGCGACGGTGTGGAGCGCTCCATCCGCATTCTGGCGGTGGGCAACAGCTTCTCGATCGACGCCATGACCCAGCACCTGTATGCGGTGCTTCAAGCCGGCGGCTACGACGACATCCGTTTGGGCATCCTCTACGTGGGCGGCTGCTCGCTGGATATGCACTACGGCTATCTCAGCGCCGACAGCGCCTCCTACGAATATATGGAAAACCTGGACGGCAAGTGGACGAACACCAAGAATTATAAGGCGTCGGACGCCTTTGCCCTCACCGACTGGGACTATGTGGTCATCCAGCAGGTCAGCGGCCAATCGGGCCGCCCCGACACCTACGGCAAGCTGGACGCGGTCATCGATCTGATCCGTCCCCAAATCGGCAAGGCGAAGCTGTATTGGCAGATGACCTGGGCCTATCAGCAGGACTCCACCCACGGTGACTTTGCCCACTACGGCAAGGACCAGACGACCATGTATAACGCCATCGTCAACACCGTCAAAGAAAAAATCTTGACCCATCCCGACATCGACGGCGTCATCCCCAGCGGTACGGCGATCCAGAATCTCCGCACCTCGGCGCTGGGGGACACCCTCACCGCCGACGGCTATCACCTGGAGAACGACGTCGGCGATTATACCGCCGCCCTGACCTGGTTTGCCACCCTGACGGGGAAGGATCCTTTCTCTATGTTCTACTATCCCGCCGGTGCGATAGAGCATTTCTACGACATCGCCGAGGCGGTGGAGAACGCCGTGGCACATCCCTGGCAGGTGACCGCCGCCACCAATACGTAAGGAGGAATCGTATATGAAAAAGCTTTTGACCATTCTGTTGGCTCTGACCTTGTTGGCATCTCTGACCGCCTGCGGCAACGAGGGCAAGAAGGACGACAAGAGCAGCAAAACCACCACCGCCACCACCACGGCAGGAACAACCACCGAGGCACCCACCACGACCACCACCTTCTTGTCCGACTGCCCCACCCTGCCGCCTTCCACCACGGAGACCTCCGCCCCCGAAACCACGGCGGCCACCACAACCACCCAGGCACCCACCTCCACCTCAACCGTTGCCCCCTCCACCTCCGCCACCAAGGCGCCCACCACGACCACAACCACCGTGGTGGCTCCCAACGCCGGCAACGTGCCCAAGAGCATCAAGATTCTGTCGGTGGGCAACAGCTTTTCGGTGGACGCGATGCGAAACCATCTCTATCCGATGTTGGAGGCCGCCGGCTGCACCGACATCCATCTGGGCATCCTCTATATCGGCGGCTGCTCCATCGACAAGCACTACGAGTGCATCCGCCGCGACAGCGCCAGCTATCAATATCAGGAGAATGTGAACGGCACCTGGACCTACACCGATAACTATAAGGCCTCCGACGCCTTTGCCCTCACCGATTGGGACATCGTGACGGTGCAGCAGGTCAGCGGTCAGTCCGGCCGCGGCATCAGCTATGAGAATCTGGACCCCCTGATGGAGCTCATCCGTCCCCAAATCGGGGGCGCCAAGGTATATTGGCATATGACCTGGGCCTATCAGCAGGATAGCGATCACGCCGACTTCCCCAACTACAACAACGACCAGATGCGTATGTATAAGGGCATTGTGCGTGCCACCACCGACAAAATCCTGCCCCGCAAGGATATGGCCGGATACTTCCCCTGCGGCACCGCCATTCAGAACCTGCGCACCTCCTCCCTGGGGGACACCCTCACCGCCGACGGCTATCACCTCAAGGACAGCTACGGCGATTACACCGCCGCCTTGACCTGGTTCTGCTATCTCACCGGTGCCGATGCCGCCAGCGTCACCTACCGCCCCATCGACATCGTCTCCCACTTTGACGAGATCGCGGAGTCGGTGGACAACGCCATCAAGACTCCCTTGGCCGTCACGGAATGTGAATAAATAAACAAACAAGAAGGCACCCAATCGGGTGCCTTCTTGTTGCAAACGCGAGCTACGCTAGACTGGAGGCGCAACGAAGTCAGTGGTCTGCACAAGGCCTCCGCTCACAAGTCGTCTGCGTCCTGCACCGGAACGCCGCCGTCAATGGGGCGACCGGTGTAGCTGCCGTCGGGGTCGGTGACGATGCCCTGCTGACCGGGGCACTTCATCTCCCCCGCGGCGATGATGGGCTCCACCACCCCCGGTTTTTTCGGCAGGGGTTCGGGCAAAACCCGCGGCTTTTTCCTCTCATTGTCCATCTCTCTCACTCCTTTCACCCCTATTCTTCCCAAAATTCACACATTCATAACACTTCGCTGTCCAAAACCGCCTATACTAATAAAAAGATAGGAGGCAAAACTATGTTTCAGCGTTTTCGCAACACCGTTATACAATTTATGTGGGGGCGGAACGGCACCGACCCGCTTAACCGCTTTTTGTTTTGGGCTTATTTTGCGATTTGGGTGATTTCCCTCTTTTTCCGAAATTGGCTGTGGGGCTGGTTGTTTGCGCTGCTGCTGTGGGCCATCTTGGGATGGCTAGTGTTCCGCACCCTATCCCGCAACATCCCTGCTCGTCAAGCGGAAAACCGCTGGTATCTCCACCAAGTAACCCGCTTGAAGGACATCCGCCGCTATCGCTATCGCCGCTGCCCCGCCTGCAAGGGGATGCTCCGCCTGCCCATCAAGCGGGGGCGCCGCACCGTCACCTGCCATCGCTGCCGCCATCAATTCAAGGCTTTCTTTCTGTGATGAAACGCCCCGTGGAATTCCACGGGGCGTTTTTGGCAAGATGACAACCCCTCCTTGCATAGAGTAAACGCAAGGAGGGGTTTTTATGTGGTCTGTTATCGGTGATTTTTTGGCGCGGATGGTGTTTTTGGTGCTATCGGTGGTGAACAGCGGTTCCTTTCCCAAGCCGCTGACCGCCAAGGAGGAGCGCGCCGCCCTGGCCGCCATGGCGGCGGGGGACAAAGCCGCCAGGCAGAGGCTCATCGAGCACAATCTGCGGCTGGTGGCCCACATCATCAAAAAGCACTATGCCAATGCACGGGATCAGGAGGATCTGGTGTCCATCGGCACCATCGGGCTGATCAAGGCGGTGGACACCTTTGACGGAAGCAAAGGTTCCCGCCTCGCCACCTATGCCGCTCGATGCATCGAGAATGAAATCCTGATGCACTTTCGCGCCAACAAAAAGACGGAGCGGGACGTTTCCCTCTCCGATCCCATCGACGCCGACAGCGAGGGGCATCCCCTGACCCTGATGGACGTGCTGGCGCAGGAGGACACCATCTCGGAAGATTTGGAACGGCGGATGGCCCTCCTGCGGCTGGGGGACTATATCCAAGAGTGCTTGGAGCCCCGTGAGCGGCAGATCATTGCCCTGCGATATGGGCTGGGTTGTGCCGCCCTCACCCAATGGCAGGTGGCGGAGCAGCTGGGCATCAGCCGCAGCTACGTCAGCCGCCTGGAAACCCGCGCACTGGATAAGCTCCGCCGCCGGTATGAGCAGGGGGATCGGTGACCCAATTGACATCTGCGCTGAAATACCGTATACTGGTGGAAAAAGGAGGGGATGCTGTGAAAAGGAATCGCTTTTGGCGGGTGGCGTTGCCGATCGGCATCGCCCTGTGGACGGCATTTATCTGGTCGCGGTCGCTGATGTCCGCCGCCGCATCCTCCGCCGACAGCAGTCGGGTGGCGGCGCTTCTGATGAACCTGTTCGGGTGGGAAACTCAGCCGGAATGGCTGATCTTTGCCATCCGCAAGACCGCCCACTTTGCCGAGTTTGCCATCCTGGGTCTGCTGTGGGGCGGCTGTTCCCGCACCTATTCGCGGCGGTGGTTGTGGCTGTGTGGCTTGCCGGTGGGCGCCATCGACGAATGCCTGCAATTCCTCGCCCCCGGGCGGGCACCCATGCTGATGGATGTGGGCATCGACACCGCCGGTTTGCTCTGCGGCGTGGCGACGGTGTGGTTTTTTGTGTGGATTAGGCGCAAAAAGATAAAATAAGGGCTTGCATTTTCCGAAAACCCGTGCTACAATAGACGAGCACCAAATGCCGGTGTGATGGAATTGGCAGACGTAGTGGACTCAAAATCCACCGGTGGCGACACCGTGCCGGTTCGAGTCCGGCCACCGGCACCATAGTAAAAGGGACACCCCGATGGGGTGTCCCTTTTACTATGGTGTTGATGATCTGTCAAGGCTCTCGATCGGCCTTATTTTTGCGCTTTGCGCAAAAATAACAGCTTCCGTGGTGACTTGCTTGCTTCTACAGAACCGCCAACTTATCTCACCACGGAAGACGGTTCGAGTCACTCTCCTCCACGGCTCGTCAAGCTCCCCCCACCGCCTTTGCCGAAAAAGACGGTTCAGAGTCCGGCCCTTGCTCCCCTATTGTTTTCGAGTTAGTTGTGCTCTCCGCTTTTGTTGTTGCGAGACAAGCAAAACAGCCGAGGCAACTTTCGTTGCCTCGGCTGTTTTATTGCGGTGGAAATTACTCTTCCGTAATCGGCAAGCTGGCGATGGCGTTGAGCTCCATACCGGCGGTGTGACCGCTGAGCAGCTCGTAATAGCCCTGGGCCGCCACCATGGCGCCGTTGTCGCCGCACAGCGACAGGGGCGGGGCGTACAGACCGTAGCCTCTCTCGGCGCAAGCGGCCTCCATGCCGGCTCGCAGACCCGAATTGGCTGACACGCCGCCTGCCAGCACGACGGTGTCCGCCCCCAGATCGGCGGCGGCCTTCATCGTGTTGCCCACCAGCAGCTCGGTGACGGTGTGCTGGAAGGAGGCGCAGAGGTCGGCCTTGTTGATCTCCTCCCCCTTCTGCTCGGCGTTGTGCAGGCGGTTAATCACCGCCGTTTTCAGCCCGGAGAAGGAGAAGTCGTATTCGCTGCCCTCCACCCGGGGGCGAGGCAGCGGGAACGCGGTGGGGTCGCCCTCGTGAGCCAGCTTGTCCAGCGCCACGCCACCGGGATAAGGCATCCCCATAGCGCGGGCGGCCTTATCGTAGCATTCGCCGGCGGCATCGTCGCGGGTGCGGCCGATGACGGCGAATTTGGTGTAATCCTCCACCTGCACGATGTGGCTGTGTCCGCCGGACACCACCAAGCACAGGAAGGGCGGCTTCAAATCGGGGTGTGCCAAGTAGTTGGAGGCGATGTGAGAGCGCAGATGATGGACCGGAATCAGCGGTTTGCCGGTGGCCAGCGCCAAGCCCTTAGCAAAGCTGACACCTACCAACAGCGCGCCGATCAGACCGGGGGCGTAGGTGACGGCGATGCCGTCGATCTGCTCCAAAGTCACCCCCGCCTCGTCCAAGGCGCGGCGCACCACGTCGGAGATGGCCTCGGCGTGGCGGCGGGAGGCGATCTCCGGCACCACGCCGCCGTATTTGCGATGTTCCTCTACCTGCGACGCCACCACATTGGACAGCACACGACGGCCGTCCTCGACAACCGAAGCAGCGGTCTCGTCACAGGAAGATTCGATACCTAATATAAGCATAAACACACCTCAATGTTGGAAAATAAGCAATATATTCAGCGAGACCGCTGCCGTACACACTCGGGAATATGCCGCAACGCGGCATATTCGAGGAGCGACAACGAGCCGCAGGATAAGCACAAGTTAAAAGTCGCTCCGCTCGTCACAAGAGGATTCAATACCAAGAATTAACATAACGATTACCTCAACGTTAGAATAGGATCATTTAGTCAACGATAGTCGACGTTAATAAGACCTGTACAAGTCTTAAACGCTCCGCGACCACCTCATCCACCGCCTGTCGGCGGTCCCCCTTCCCCTCAAGGGGAAGGCTTGCGTAGATTCTGCGCAAACTCAAAAATACAAGGAATAAATCGCCGCGTCCTCGGCGGGGGCACGGTAAAACCCGGGGCGGATGCCGTCCAAGCGATACCCCTCGCTTTCATAGAGGGTACGGGCGGGGGCGTTGCCCACACGCACCTCCAAAGTGATGCGGTATAGGCTGTGGGCGGTGCCGTAGGCGGCAAGCTCTGCCAGCAAGGCGCGAGCCACCCCGCGACGGCGGGCATCCGGCGCCACCGCCACGTTGGTGATGAAACCCTCGTCCACCAGATGGTGCATCCCCACGTAGCCCAAGAGGCAATCCCCCTCCATCGCCACGCGGAACACGGCGTGGGGATTGGACAGCTCCTCGGTGAGAGAGGCGGCAGACCACGGCTCGGAAAAGCAAGCCTGCTCCAAGGCGGCGACAGCCGCAATATGCGATTGTTGCATAGGGAGAATCTCCACAAGCACGCACCTTCTTTGTAGCCTCCCTCTGACGAGGGAGGTGGATTTTGCCGCAGGCAAAAAGACGGAGGGAGTTTTCTTTTGCGCCACCTTTCGGTGGCGACTCCCTCAGTCACGGCTACGCCGTGCCAGCTCCCTCGAAGAGGGAGCCTTCACCCATCATCCGCATCGCCTATGAAAAACGGGGGCAGAGTATCCTCTGCCCCCATCACTCTGCAAAATTACATATTCTCCTCGATGTAGGTGACCAGCTGACCCACGGTGCGGATCTTCTCCACCATCTCATCGGGAACTTCGCCGATGTTGAACTCATCTTCCAAAGACATGAGCATATCCACCAAATCCAGGGAATCGGCGCCCAGATCGTCCACCAGATCGGTGTCGGCGGTGATGCTGTCGGCATCCACGTCAAACTGACTGCTGAGAATCGCTTTAATCTTTTCAAAAACCATTGTTCTTTCTCCCTTCCGTATCCTCCGGGGCCGGGAAGCACACCGGAATGTGTCGTTGGATTGACCGAGGCCGGTTGACCTCACCCCTCTATATTAGAAAAAACGACTACGTTTGTCAATATTTTTTTGCAAATTTTGTCATCGGGTTACTTTTTGGTCTGGGCCAAATACTCCTCCAAGCACAAGCCGTTATCCATAATGGCGTGGGCAATTTGGGGATCCCCCACATAGCGAAAATGCCACGCCTCATAGATGACGCCGGTGATGCTCTCCTTGCCCTTGGGGAAGCGAAGAATGAAACCGTAGTCGGCACAATGCTCCATCAGCCACTTGTAGGCGGCGGTGTTGGCGAAGCTGGGGGACAAGGAGGTGTCGCCGCTGCCGTAGAGGTCCACCGCCAAGCCGGTGTTGTGCTCGGAATAGCCGGGGCGCTTCACCACCTCGCCTGCCTTGGACTGCAACTCTACAGGGTCGGAATAGTTGCCCTTTTGCTTCTCCACCTGCGCCCAATACAGCCGCTTTTGGTGGGAATAGGGGCGATAAGAGGATTGAACGCCGATGTTGTAGGCTTTGCCGGCCTCCAGCATCGCCACCAGGGCGTCGTACATGCGGGCATCCACCCGCTGATTTCCGTTGACTTTGGCGTATTTTGTCTCCACCGTCTTCATCGTGATCGCTTCGTCATAGCCCTCTTGCATGGCGTTCCAATCGTTGACCAGCAGAAGATTCCACGGGATGGCGGCAGAGCCATAGCTGTTCTTCTGCACATAGTTGCCTGCCGGCAGGAACTGCAACATCCCATTTTCGTCGATGTAGCGGTCGGTGTATTGAGGGCTGGTGGTGCCGACGGTTTGGGTGGTGGTCGTGGTGGTCACCTCCTCGGTCGTGGTGGTGGAGCCGATGGTGGGGATCTCCGTTCGGGTCTCCACGTAATCCTTGTGGATATAGGCCTCCTGCCCATTATAGAGGATGCCATACCAATCCCCCTCCTCGGATAGGATCTCCACCACGTCGCCGTAGGTCAGTTTGCCGACGACGTCATAGTCGCTGCCGGGTCCCTGACGCACGTTGAGCACGTCGGCGGTGATCAGATGGATGAGCTGGGCGGTTGCGGTGGTGGTAGAGAGGTCGGTGGGCTTGGAAACAGGCTTTTTGCTGTCCGCGCCGCAGGCGGTGAGGGTGCCCACCGCCAGCACCCCCGCCAACAACAGGGCGACCGTTCTTGGATGCTTCATATCTATATGCTCCTTTGACAAGGTTTATCACGTGCTTATCATTATACACCTCTTTTACCAAATGCACAAGTGTGGAATTTTGGTTGTCGCCATTCTCAAAGGGGTGGCAACGATGATTGGCAATCTTCGCACGGTCAAAACCATCCCGAATGTCAAGGAAATTCCTTTACAAACTTGTGAAATTTGTATTGACAACCCTTATTTTATATGATAAAATGGCTGATGCCGCATGTAACGGGCGCTCTTTCGGGAGCACAAGCGATGGCAACATCCGCCCTATAACAGCGAGTCTATAGAAAAGGTAGGTACGCCTAATGTACGCAATTATCGAAACCGGCGGCAAGCAGTACAAGGTTCAGAACGGCGACGTTCTGTTCATTGAAAAGCTGAATGTTGCTGAGGAAGCCTCTGTCACCTTCGATAAGGTGATCGCTCTGCACGACGATGCGGGCCTGAAGGTCGGCGCTCCCTATGTGGAGGGTGCTACCGTCACCGCCAATGTGCTGAAAAACGGCAAGGGTAAGAAGATTACCGTCTTCACCTACAAGCCCAAGAAGGGTAAGGCCCGTAAGCTGGGTCACCGTCAGCCCTACACCAAGGTGCAGATCGACACCATCAACGCCTGATTATGATTCGGGTCCGGTTTCACACCGCCTGCGATAAGATTGTAGGCTTCACCCTCGACGGCCACGCCGGCGCAGGGATAAGCGGTCAGGACATCGTGTGCGCGGCGGTATCCAGCGCAGCCTATATGGCGGCCAACACCGTCACCGAGATTATCGGCGCCACCGCAGACATCACCGTCCACGACGGCTATATGCAGGTGACCCTCACCGATAAGATCGCTGACTGTCAGGATATCCTTTCCGGTTTTCGACTTCATCTGGAGGCAATGCAAGAACAGTACCCGAAGCGGGTACACCTAATGAATACGGAGGTGTAATTCCTATGTTAAGACTGAACATCCAGCTGTTCGCTCACAAGAAGGGCGTCGGCTCCACCAAGAACGGCCGTGACTCCGAGTCCAAGCGCTTGGGCGTCAAGCGTGCCGACGGTCAGTTTGTTCTGGCCGGCAACATCCTGGTGCGTCAGCGTGGTACCCACATCCATCCCGGTAACAACGTGGGCATCGGTTCTGACGATACCCTGTTCGCCAAGGCGGACGGCATCGTTCGTTTCGAGCGTTGGGGCAAGGATCGTAAGCGCGTCAGCGTTTACCCTGCCGAGCAGTAATTGCTGAGAAAAATCCCACCTGCCGTGCAGGTGGGATTTTTTTGCGTGCGAAAATGCAGTCCCCGTCAGCCTCCCTCTATGAGGGAGGTGGATTTTTGCCGCAGGCAAAAAGACGGAGGGAGTTTTGCAGTGGCTTTTGGTTTGTTCTTATCGTGGATTGCGTTGCCACGCCTTGCGAATAGCGATCGCCATTCTCCCGGGTTTGTGCAAAGATAACTCCCTCAGTCAAACGCTTCGCATTTGACAGCTCCCTCATAGAGGGAGCCTTTGCCCTATCCTCCCTTTTTCATAAACTTTTTATTGCTATCTAAAAAAGATTATTATATAATAGATGTGTATGTGCGTATACTAACGGATTAGAAAGGGGGAAATTCCCCAATGTTTGTGGATAAAGCCATCATCAAGGTGCGGGCCGGTAACGGCGGCGACGGCGCCGTTGCCTTCCACCGCGAAAAGTTCGTGGCGGCGGGCGGTCCCGACGGCGGCGACGGCGGCCGCGGCGGCAGCATCATCTTCCGCCCCGACGACGGGCTGAACACCCTGGCCGATTTCCGCTATCAACGGAAATACACCGCCACCCGCGGCGAAAACGGCCAAACCAACCGCAAAAACGGCAAGTCCGGTCAGGACTGCGTCATTCGCGTGCCCCGGGGCACCCTGATCTACGACAACGAGACCGGCCGCCTGATGGCGGATATGTCCGGTGACGAGGATTTTGTGGCGGCCAAGGGCGGTCGCGGCGGCTGGGGCAACAGCCACTTTGCCACCGCCACCCGTCAGGTGCCCCGTTTCTCCAAGCCCGGCACCCCCGGCGAGGAATACGAGCTGCGATTAGAGTTAAAACTGTTGGCGGACGTGGGTCTGCTGGGCTTCCCCAACGTGGGCAAGTCCACCCTCATCTCGGTGGTCAGCGAGGCCAAGCCCGAGATCGCCAACTACCACTTCACCACCATCACCCCCGTGCTGGGCGTGGTGCGCCCCACCCCCGGTGTCAGCTACGTCATGGCGGACATCCCCGGCGTCATCGAGGGCGCATCCGAGGGCATCGGTCTGGGTCACGATTTCCTGCGGCACGTTGAAAGATGCCGCCTCTTGGTCCACGTGGTGGACGTGTCCGGCAGCGAGGGACGCGACCCCATCGCCGACTTTGACACCATCAACGAAGAACTGCAAAAATTCAACCCCGAGATGGCCTCCTGCCCCATGATCGTGGCGGGCAACAAGTGCGACCTGGCCACCGACGAGCAGTTAGAGGCCTTTGCCGCCGAAATGGAGAAGCGTGGTCTGGAATATTTCCCCATCATGGCTCCCATCGCCCACGGCACCCAGGAGCTGGCGCTGCGGTGCGGCGAGCTGCTGAGCAAGCTGCCCCCCATCCGCCGCTTTGAGGCAGAGGCGCCCGTGCTCCCCACCCCCGAGGATCTCAAAGACCACTCGGTGCAGATCACCAATCGGGACGGCGTCTATTTCGTGGAGGCCAACTGGCTGTTCCGCGTCATGCGGGGCATCCGCTTCGACGACCCCGACGGGCTCTTGTATTTCGAGCGCCTGCTGGACGGTGCCGGCGTCATCGACGCCCTGCGTGAGGCAGGTTGCGGCGAGGGGGACACCGTCAGCATCTACGATTTTGAATTTGATTTCATTGACTAATCGGTGGCGAAAACCTGTTTTTTTCGCTACGGGAGGTATAAAAATGGAACGATTATACCCTCAGGAATTGGATTTGCACACCCTCAGCCCGTTGGCGCTGGCCTTTGTGGGGGACGGCGTATACAGCCTGATGGTGCGGGAAAAACTGCTCAGCGAAGCCAACCGCCCCGTCAACGACCTGCACAAGCTGGCGGTGAAGGCGGTGCGGGCCGAGGCCCAGTCTGCGGCGATGGAAAAGCTGCTTCCCCTGCTCACCGAGGAGGAAGAGGCGGTGTTCAAGCGGGGGCGCAACGCCCACACCGCCCGCACCGGCGCAGACTATCACCGTTCCACCGGCTTTGAATGCCTATTTGGCTATCTGTATTTGGCGGGCCGCATCGATCGGGTGCGGGAATTATTTGCCCTGTGCGTGGAGGAATGAGTATGCTGAAAAGAGATATCGTGAAAAGCTTTATCATCGACCTGCTGTTCATCACGGTGGGCAGCGTCTGCTACGCGGTGGCCATCGGCATGTTCAGTGCCCCCAACAACATCGCCCCCGGCGGTCTGACCGGTATTGCCACGTTGCTCAATCACCTGTTTGACTGGATTCCCATCGGTACCGCCACCATCGTGATGAACGTGCCGTTGCTCATCGTTTCCTGGTTTGTGCTGAGCAAGTCTATGGTGCTGCGCACGCTGTGCGGCATCGTCATTTCCAGCGTGCTGACCGACGTGGTGTCCCCCTATGTGGACGAGTTGTTTTTGAGCCGCATTGTGGTAGAAAACGGCAAGGATCCGCTGCTGGTGTGCATCTTCGGCGGTGCGTTGCTGGGCTTGGGCGTGGGTCTGATCCTCCGCCGAGGCGGCACCACCGGCGGCAGTGAGGTCATCTCCCGTCTGTTGGAGAAAAAATATCCCCACATGTCGGTGGGCACCCTGATCCTCGGCGTGGACGCCATTGTCATCACCCTGTCCGCCATCGTCTACGGTCAGATCGAAAACGCCTTGTATGCGGTGGTGTTCGTGTTTGTGGGCTCCCAGATCATCGACCGCGTGGTATACGGCGGTCGCAGCGGCAAGATGATCATGATCATGTCCAAAAAGCAGCCGGAGATCACCCAGGCCATCATGACCAAGGTCAATCGCGGCGTCACCCTGCTGAAATCCCAGGGTGGCTATTCCGGTCAGGATCAGAACACCATGCTGGTGGCTGTCCGCAAGGACGAGGTGTATCGCCTGCGTAAAACGGTGTTTGACATCGACCCCGATGCCTTCCTGATGATGCTCACCACCGACGAGGTGCGTGGCCTCGGCTTCCTCCACCCCTACGAGGATTGATAAACGAACGAAAGAGCCTGTGCAACCAATGTTGCACAGGCTCTTTTTTTGTTTTATTCTTCGGTTTCTTCCGCTTTCCACACGCGGATCTGGTCGGGGCGGGTGATTTCCACCTGCAAGACCTCCACCGACAAGCCGTCGGCGGTAAAGGTGTCCCCCACCGCGGGAATACGGCCGGTGGCCTCCATCACCCAGCCGCTGACGGTGGTGGCGTCGCACTCCGTCTCGGTGTCGAAATACTCCATTAGGTCGATAAGCTCGGTGGAGCACAGCACCACCGCACTGCCGTCCGGCTGAGGGATGATGTTGCGGATCACGTCGTCGTGCTCGTCCCAGATCTCGCCCACCAGCTCCTCCAAAATGTCCTCCATGGTGACGATGCCCAGCGTGCCGCCGTACTCGTCCGCCACGATGGCGATGTGAGACTGCTCCGCCTGCAACTGTTTGAGCAACAGGCGAATCTTCATGGTGGGGGGGATAAACACCGCGTCCTTCATCAGGTCGGTGGGGGTGGGTTTTTCACCGGCTCGCTTGTAATAATCCTTGTGATACACCACGCCCACAATATGGTCGATGGACTCCTCATACACCGGCAAACGGGAGAAGCCGGTTTCAAGGAAGGCCTGCGCCAGCTCCTTAGAGGTGGCGTCGGCGGAAATCGCCGCCACGTCCACGCGGGGGATGAGAATGTCCACCGCCTCACGGTCGTTAAAGGCGATGACCTGACGGATCATCTCGCTCTCCTGCTCGCCCAAGGTGCCGTCCTCCTCCGCCTCGTCCACCATGGTGAGCACCTCCTCCTCGGTGACCACATCCTCACCCTTGGTCTTGAAAACAAGGCGCAACAACCACTTCCAACCGGAAAACACCCAGTTGATGGGGGTCAACACCCACGTAACGACCCGCAACACGGGGGCGGTGGCCATCACAAAGCCGTCGGCGTATTGCTTAGCCAAGCTTTTGGGGGAGATCTCGCCGAAGATCAGCACCGCCACGGTGGTGACGATGGTGGAAACGGTGGCGGCCAGATTCTCACTGTGGATGATCAGATCCGCAAAGAACATGGTCGCCAAGGTGGTCAGGGCGATGTTGACGATGTTGTTGCCCACCAGAATGGTGGACAGCAGGCGGTCGTAGTCGTCCGCCAGATCCAGCACCAGCCGTGCCCGCTTGTTGCCGTTTTCCGCCAAACCCTTCATCCGAATGCGGTTGAAGGTGGAGAAAGCGGTCTCGGTGGCAGAGAAATAGGCAGACAGCGCCAGCAAAATCAGCATAAATAACAACGTTCGTATACTATCCGGGTCCATTTGTGTTGTTCCAACTCCTTATTTGATTAAAATAGGACTCACTGGCACACATTATAGCAGAAAATGCAAAAAAGTCCAGCATTATTTGCATATCCGCCCCCGACGCAGGCAGAATAACCGTGAAAAGGGGTGCTTTTGTGAACGTTTGGATGATTGGTAAGGCGTTTTTGGTGGGTGGCGGCATCTGCGTGGTGGGACAACTGCTCATCGACTATACCCAGCTGACCCCTGCGCGAATTTTGGTGGGGTTCGTGGTGGCGGGGGTGGCGCTCACCGCCATCGGGGTGTATGACCCGCTGGTGGAATGGGCGGGGTGCGGCGGCACCATCCCGCTGACCGGGTTTGGCTATGCCTTGGCGCAGGGTGTGAAAGAAGCGGTGGCGGAGAAGGGGCTGATGGGTGCCATCACCGGCGGACTGACCGCCACCGCGGCAGGAGTCACCACCGCGGTGACGCTGGGACTGATTGCGGCTCTGGTGGGAAAGAGTGGGGACAAGACGTGAGGATGTGCCGTAACTTCGCAGGACGTACCACTTCTCGGCTCCCCTTGTCAGGGGAGCTGTCGAGTCGCTTGCGACGAGACTGAGGGGTAGTCAAAGTTAGCACAAATCTAAACTACCCCTCCGTCATTTGCTTCGCAAATGCCACCTCCCCTGACAAGGGGAGGCAAGACGGGTTTGTGCGCACAAACAAAAAAGCAACGGAGAAAGCCGATGCAACGAGAGTTGCATCGGCTGTTTTGTTGTCTCGCAACAACAAAGTAAAGCATTGTTCGTTGGCACAATCTGTTTCGGTATCAGTATAGCAGGTTTATTCGTTCAGTCGACACGCACAGAATGTCAATCGAAAATTTGTGTAGGAGAACAAAAAGGCTTCGCACGTATCCCTCCACCGCCTAACGGCGGTCCCCCTCCCTTTAGGCAAGGGAGGTTTTTTCCTCTGTCAACCTGTGCGCACAAACAAATATCCCCCCGCATGGGGGGTATTTCATTTACAGGCATAGCCCGTCCGGTAAGAACGGACGACCGATGGTCGCCCCTACAAGCCCTATCCAAGGTGTGATAGAACAAAGCCTCCTTTGTGTAAAGGGAGGTGGCTGACCGCTTGCAGTTGGTAGGCTTGGATGTAGACAAAAATGCCGTGCAACGCATTGAGAGCGGCAAACGATTTGTAACAGATATCGAGTTATTGGGGTTTGCTCACGTTTTTGAGACTGCGGTGGACGAGCTGTTAAAAGGTGCGCAATAATTTTCGGGAAGATCGTAGGGGAGGGCCTCTGTGCCCTCCCGCCAATCTGTGCAGATTTTACGGGAGGGGATGGAACCCCTCCCCTACATTACTAAATAAGCATCCTACGCAAAAAAGAGCAACGGAAACGATTTCCGTTGCTCTTTCTCTTTATCGCACAACCGTGTAAATCAGTTCCTGCGGGGCAGGGGCGTCGGCGGCTATGGTGACCGCGTCCAGATAAGCCTTCTTGGCCCCCTCCACGGCACCCTCACGGTTGGTATACAGCACCGCAATCGGCTCGCCTGCCGTGACGGCGTCGCCGGTCTTTTTCAGCAGGCGGATACCGGCGGCAAAGTCGATGGCCTCCTCCTTGGTGGCGCGGCCTGCGCCCAGCGCCACACCCACGATGCCGATGCGCTCGGCGTCCATGGCGGCGATATAGCCGTCGGCGGGGGCGCACACCTCATAGGCAGGGGCGGCAGGGAAGCGGGAAAGGTCACGCAGATAGTCCGCGTCGCCGCCCTGGGCGGCAATCCAACGGCAGAGCTGCTCGAAAGCCGCACCGCTGTCCACCGCCTCGGTGACGCGGGCGGCGGCTTCTTCGGGACTCCAGCCCTGACACAGACACAGCATCTCGGTAGCCAGCGCCTCGCACAGGCTGCGCAGGCGACGATCGCCGCCACCCTGCAGGATCTCCACCGCCTCCATCACCTCAATGGCGTTGCCCACGGCACTGCCCAGGGGAATGTCCATATTGGTCACCAATGCGGCGGCCTGACGACCGCAGGCGGCGGCAATATCCACCATCTGACGAGCCAGCGCTTCGCCGTCCTCACGGGTTTTCATAAAGGCGCCGCTACCCACCTTGACATCCAAGACGATGGAGTGGGAGCCTGCCGCCAACTTCTTGCTCATAATGCTGGAAGCGATCAGCGGCACGCTGTCCACCGTGGCGGTGACGTCACGCAGGGCGTACAGCTTCTTATCCGCAGGGGCGAGGTCGCCGGACTGACCGATGACCGCCACGCCCACCTGCTCCACCTGAGCGAGAAACGCCTCGGCAGACAGCTCGGTCTGAAAGCCGGGGATGGACTCCAACTTGTCCACCGTGCCACCGGTGTGACCCAAGCCACGGCCGGACATCTTGGCCAATTTGCCGCCCAACGCGGAGACGATGGGAGCCACAATGAGACTGGTCTTGTCCCCCACGCCGCCGGTGGAATGCTTATCCACCGACAGGGTGCCGAAGCAGGACAGATCCACCGTATCGCCGGAATGCATCATGGCATCGGTGAGGGTGGCGGTCTCGGCGGGGGTCATGCCGTTGAGGCACACCGCCATGGCAAAGGCCGCCATCTGATAATCCGGCACACTGCCGTCGGTATAGCCCGCAATGAGGAAGCGGATCTCCTCCTCGGTCAGCTCCTCCGCCATCCGCTTGCGGCGAATGATATCATAGACACGCATAGTGTAACACCTCATTTCTACTGTATCCTCATTTTAACACAGTCGTCCCCGTTTGTAAATGAAATTTTCTGTTTCCCAATGCGTCCTTCTCGACAAAATGCGGCGGTTTTTGAAAGGGTTTCGGTGTAATATAGCCCTTGGCACAGGGAAAATAAAATTCTCCCGCACCATCGACAAAAAACGGTGGATATTTCCTTTTTGATGTGATACAATAACAACCGTAACGCAAATCCCCCCAACAACGATGCGGAGGAATGGAAAATGAACGGTTTGGTAAATTGGTTTATAGACACCCTGGGCGGCATCCCCGGTGAGTGGGTTGCCTTTATTATTTCCATGGTGCCGATTTTGGAATTGCGCGGCGGTCTGCTGGCCGCCTCCTTGATGGGCGTGGATATTCTCACCGCCGTGCCCATCTGCATCATCGGCAATCTTATCCCCGTCCCCTTTATCCTGTGGTTCATCACCCCCCTCTTCTCCTGGCTGAAAAAGACCCGCCTGTTCCGCCCCATGGTGGAAAAGCTGGAGGCCAAAGCCATGGGCAAGCAGGATAGATTGGAAAAAGGCTATTTCTGGGGCTTGACGCTGTTCGTGGGCATTCCGTTGCCCGGCACCGGCGCATGGACCGGCTCGCTGCTGGCCGCCCTACTGGACATCCCCTTCAAAAAATCCTTCCCCGCCGTCCTGCTGGGCATTCTCATCGCCACGGTGATCATGTCCGCCATTTCCTACGGCTTGCTGGGAAGCATTCTTGCGCTGTTCGCCTGATACACGCATAGCGGAAAGCCTGCCTTTCTGATGGGGTTCTGTTCTATTTGAAGCAAAGGACACATATATATCCATCAGTCAAAGGAAAGGAATGACACCGCTATGGAGAAACTGTATCTTCCCGAAGGAGATCTCATCGACACCCCCGAAAATCAGGCCGCCACCGCCAGCCTCACCGCCCTGATGCAGGCCCAATCCGAAGGCCGTCTGCTGGAGGGGCGGGCCGTCCGCTGTGACGTGGATCACAATCTATACGTGAAGCTGCCCTGTGGCGAAGGGATCATCCCCCACCGTGAGGGTGCCTTGGGCATCGCCGAAGGCACCACCAAGGATATTGTGCTGATCACACGGGTGAACAAGCCGGTGTGCTTCACCGTCATCGGGTTTGAGCACACCGACACCGGCTGTCGCCCCGTGCTGTCCCGCCGCATCGCCCAACAGCGGTGCCGGGAGGAGTTTTTGGACCATCTGCAACTGGGGGACATTATCCCCGCCAGAATCACCCGCCTGGAAACCTTCGGCGCCTTTTGCGACATCGGGTGCGGGCTGCCTGCCCTTCTCCCCATCGCCGATATTTCGGTAAGCCGCATTCTCCACCCCTCCGACCGCCTGCGGGTGGGCATGGAGATCTTGGGCGTGGTTTCCTCGCTGGAAAACGACCGCATCTGCCTTTCCCACCGAGAGCTGCTGGGCACCTGGGAAGAAAACGCATCCCGCTTTCACGTGGGGGAAACGGTGGCGGGCATCGTCCGCTCGGTGGAGCCCTACGGCATCTTTGTGGAGCTGTCCCCCAATTTGGCGGGACTGGCCGAGCCCCATCCCGGTGTGCGGGTGGGTCAGCAGGCGGCGGTGTATATCAAGAGCGTTCAGCCGGAGAAGCTGAAGATCAAGCTGGCGCTCATCGACGCCCAAGACAGCGACCAGCCCCCTGCACCGCCGGAATATTTCATCACCGACGGCCCCCTCACCCATTGGCGCTATTCCCCCGAGGGTTGCCATCGGGTCATCGAGCGGCATTTCGAAAGAGTGTAAAAGAAAACCGAGAAAAAGTCCCCGAAGGGTTGCATTCCCTTCGGGGATTTTGCTATAATAAGCTTACACGCTCGGAAAGGAGGAAGCGGATATGCGAAAGCGATGGCTCTGTGGGCTGTTGGCGGTTTGTTTGGTCGCCACCTGCCTGTGCGGCTGCAAGAAAAAGCAGAAAGACGACGGCAGCGGCGGCGGATTCCGCTTCCCCATCGCCGCCGAGCCCACCATGCTAGATCCCCAAATGGCGCAGGACGACAGCGCGGTGACCGCACTGTGCGCCCTCTTCGAGGGGCTGACCCGTCTGGACAACAGCGGCAAGGCGATCCCTGCCGCCGCCGACTGGACCGTGTCGGGGGATGGGCTGACCTACACTTTCACCCTGCGGGAATCCTATTGGAGTCCCAATCCCGTGGAGGGGCAGACCCACCCGTGGGATGAGCCCATCCGCGTGACGGCGGATGACTTTGTGTTTGGCCTGCAACGGGTGGCCGATCCCGCCACCGGCTCCCCCTTAGCGGCAGAGCTGTATGGCATTCAAAACGCCGAGGCGGTCATCGCCGGCGAAATGCCGGTGGAGGAGCTGGGAATACAGGCGATAGACAGCAAACGCCTGACCATCACCCTCACCGCCCCCGACAGCGATTTCCCCGCCCGTTTGGCCACCAGCCCCTTCTTCCCCTGCCATCGGGCCTTTTTCGCTTACACCGCAGGGCGGTACGGCTTAGAGCCGCAATACGTGCTCTCCAACGGTGCCTTCCGCTTGGCGGCTTGGAACCACGACAAGGATCTGCTGCTGTATAAGCACGAAACCTATCACGACGCCGACGCCATCTCCCCCGCCGCGGTGCGGTTTGTCATCGGAGTGGAGGATCCCGTGGCCGCCCTCAAAGAGGGCGACCTTTCCGCCGCCCCCCTGTCGGCGACGCAGGCAGCCGACGCTGACGGCATCCGCACCACCAAACTGGACGATGCCGCCCGCTATCTGTGGTTTAACACCAACAAATACCCCCTCTACCCCGTAGAAATGCGGCAAGCGTTGCGTGACAGCATCCAATGGGGCAGCGTGGACGCCTACTTAAAACAATCCGGCGAGGCGGTGGCCACCGCCTATACGCCCCCTGCCGCCTCCCGCCGAGGGGATGCCACCCTCAACCGTGTCACCGACGCCGACGCCGCCGTAGCCGCACTGCAAAAGGGCATCGACGCACTCAACCGTGGCGGTGCCACCGTCACCAACCCCGCCCAGCTAAAAATCGAGGTGCTGGCGTCCGAGGACCCGGTCAGCGCCGATCTGGCACGGTATATTCTGCAATCCTGGCAAAAGAACTTGGGGCTGACCTTCACCCTGACGCTGGTCAGCGAGACGGAATTGGCCAAGCGGGTGAAAAGCGGCAACTATCAGGTGGCTCTCTACACCCACACCCCCTCCGGATTGACGGCGGCGGAAAACCTGAGTCTGTTCGCCTCCACCGCCCCCGATAATTTCTCCCGCCTGAAAGCCGACGCCATCGACGACGCCATCCTCGCGGCCCGACAGGGCGGCAACGACGCCGTGACGGCGCTGGAACAAGCCCTGTGGGAGGCCTGCCCCGCCATCCCCATCAGCTTCCCCTGCCGCTATTACGGCTTTGCGAATAACACCGCCGACATCGTGGCCCGCCCCTTTGGCGGCGGACGGTATCAAGGTCCGCTGGATTTCCGCAGCGCGAAACAGTACGATTAAAAAAAGAAGGTTTGGCAAATGCCAAACCTTCTTTTTGTTTGTTTACAGCACCTTGGATAGGAACTCCTGCAAGCGGGGATGCTTGGGGTGGTCAAACACCTCTTCAGGGGTGCCCTGCTCCACAATATGGCCGCCGTCCATAAACAGCACGCGGGATGCCACCTCACGAGCAAAGCCCATCTCGTGGGTGACGATGACCATGGTCATGCCCTCGTGAGCCAGCTGTTTGATTAGATCCAGCACCTCCCCCACCATCTCGGGGTCCAGGGCGGAGGTAGGCTCGTCAAACAAAATCACCTTTGGGTTCATCGCCAAAGCGCGGACAATAGCCACACGCTGCTTTTGACCGCCGGACAGGGTGGAGGGGTATTTATCCGCCCAATCGTCCAAACCAATGCGTTGCAACAGGCGGTGGGCATTCGCCTCCACCTCCGCCTTGAAAGCGGCACGCTGCTCGCGACCCTTAATCTTCTTAAGGCCGATGTGCAGAGGCGCCAGCGTGATGTTCTCCAACACCGTTTTGTTGTTAAACAGATTAAACTGCTGGAACACCATGCCCATCTTCTGACGGTGGAGGTTAATGTCCACCTTCATGTCGGTGAGATCCTCGCCGTCAAAGATGATGGAGCCGGAGGTGGGATCTTCCATACAGTTGAGACACCGCAGAAAGGTGCTTTTGCCGCTGCCGGAGGGGCCGAGGATAACCACGCGTTCGCCCTCGTGAATGGTCTCGGTGATGTGATCCAGCACCACCAGTTTGCCATAGACCTTCGTCAAATCAATTACGTCGATCACTCTTCCTCAAGCTCCTTTCCATCCATTTGACACCCAGGGAAATCAGCGCCACCAGCACGATATAGACGATGGCCATGGCGATATAGGGCACGATAAACTCGTAGCTGTTAGTGGCAATGTCCTTGAACGCCACGCACAGGTCCATCGCACCTACGAAGCTGACCACCGAGGTCTCCTTGATCAGGGCGATAAACTCGTTGCCCATGGTGGGCAGGATATTCTTAATGGCCTGGGGGATAACAATCTTCATCATGGTGGTGCCAAAGCTCAGACCCACCGCACGACCGGCCTCCATCTGGCCGGGATCCACCGACTGGATGCCGCCGCGCATGATCTCAGAGATGTAGGCGCCGCTGTTGAGGCCGAACACGATGATAGCCACCGGCACCGAACGCAGATTAAAGCCCATTAGGGGCAACAGCACGTAGTAAAACACCAGCAGCTGCACCACCATAGGGGTGCCGCGGAACAAGGCCACGTAACCGTTGCAGAAGCCGTTGAGCATACGGGGCAGGCGCTTATACTTCGGCATCACACGAACGGCGGCGATGGCGGTGCCGATGACGGTGCCGATGATCAAGCCCAAGACGGCGATGATCAGGGTGTTCTTCAAGCCCTCCAGCACGTCCCGATAGCCCTCGTATGTGACAAAATATTCGTAGAACGTATCTACTTTGATTCTAAAATCGCCCATTTGCTATTCACTCCAAAACACAACAATGCCTCACCGCCCAAAGGCGGTGAGGTATTGTCAAATCTTTGCTTATCGGCCGAATTACTTGTTGAGCGCCTTCACGATGGCCTTGGCGGGAGCGGCGTCGATCACCACGTAATCGATGTTGCCGTTGAGCAGATCCTGCACGGCCAGAACGCCGTTGGCATAACCCTTGCCGGTGACCTTCAGCTTGTTGCTCTTATAGTCACCCTCGCTCTTCACGTACTGCTGACCGGTGGTACCGTTCTGGTAGCCGATCTTGACCTTCTTCTTCATGCCCTGCAGCACCTTCAGCACGTCGTCGGCGTCCTTGCAATCCTTGAAGGTCTTGTCGTTCTCGCCAACGATGATGCGCTGAGAAGCCTGGTAGTAGGTGGTGGAGAAGGTGACGTGCTCCTTACGATCCTCCTGGACGGTCAGACCGGCCATGGCGATGTCTGCCTTACCCTGACCCACGGAGACGCACACGGCGTCAAACTCCATGTCCAGGATAACCAGCTCTTTGCCCAGATACTCGGCCAGAGCGGCGGCGATCTCCATATCAATGCCGTAGTAGGAGCTGCCCTTCTTGTACTCGAAGGGGGCAAACTCGGCGTTGGTGGCAACCCACAGCTGGCTGTCACGGTCGCCCTGCTTGGCAGAGGCAACGGCCTTCTCGTTGCCGTCCTCGTCGTCAAAGTAACGGGCGCAGATGTCGTCGAAGGTGCCGTCCTCCATGATCTTGGCGATGAAGGCGTTGGTCTTCTCCAACAGCTCGGGCTGGTTCTTGTCCACGCCGAAGGCGTACTCCTCGGTGGTCAGGTCGATCTCGATGACCTTAGCTGCCTTGGGTTTGCCGCAACTGCAGGCCAGAGTAGCCAGCATAGCCACAACCAGCAACAGGGAAATAATCTTTTTCATAAATATACACTCCTTTATTTCTTAATATTATAAGGTGTACTTGCAATCATACGCTAATCCCGCCGTTTTGTCAAGTCTTTTTTGTATAAGAATGTATAGATTTATGAAAATATACACGTTTTATGTATATATACACTATTTTGTCCCTTTGACATACAAAAACCGCCTGCCTCAACCGAGGCAGGCGGTACGTTTGCGTGAATTCCGCAAGGGCAGCAATCAATAATTCTCTTTGCGGATCTCGAAATAGGACTGGGGATGGGCGCAGACGGGGCAGGCCAGAGGAGCCTTCTTGCCCATAACCAGGTGACCGCAGTTGCGGCACTCCCAGATGGCCTCGCCGGCCTTTTCAAACACCTGCTGCATTTCCACGTTGGAGAGCAGCTTGCGATAGCGCTCCTCGTGGGTCTTCTCGATGGCGGCCACCATACGGAATTGGGCGGCCAGGGCGGTGAAGCCCTCCTCCTCGGCGTCCTTGGCGAACTGGTCGTACATCTCGGTCCACTCGTAGTATTCGCCCTCGGCGGCGGCCTTCAGGTTGGCGGCGGTGTCGCCGATGCCCTGCAGAGCCTTAAACCACAATTTGGCGTGCTCTTTTTCGTTGTTGGCGGTCTGCTCGAAGATGGCGGCAATCTGCTGATAACCCTCCTTCTTGGCGACGGATGCGAAATAGGTGTACTTGTTGCGAGCCTGACTCTCGCCGGCAAACGCCTCGGCCAGGTTGCGCTCGGTTTTGGTGCCTTTCAGTTCCATAATGATACCTCCTGATAGAAATTTCGGTTATTTTTATTATATCCCATTTTTTACAAAAAACAAGAGGTTTTTTGTGCACCGACAAGAATTTGTTCCAAGCACCTCTCTCATTACTCATTCCTAATTCCTCATTGCTCATTTCCCTAAATTGTGCTATAATCCCTTTGTAAACGATACCTTTTAGGAGGAATGGCTATGGAAATCACCCCCATCGCCCACATCCGCACGGATTTTGGGTCCAAATTCGGCGTGCCGCGTCAAAGCGGTGTAGTGGAAGAATTGCAAGCCCGCATCGTCTTTGAGCCCGCCTACCGCAACCCCGACGCCCTGCGAGGGCTGGAAGATTTTTCTCATTTGTGGATCTTGTGGCATTTTTCGGAGGTGAAACAGGAGGGCTGGAGCCCCACGGTGCGTCCCCCTCGCTTGGGGGGCAACACCCGCATGGGCGTTTTTGCCACCCGTTCCCCCTATCGCCCCAATCCCATCGGCCTGTCGGCGGTGAAGATCGTGGGCGTCGACCTGCACACCCCCGAAGGTCCCGTCATCACCGTGGCGGGGGCCGACCTGATGGACGGCACCCCCATCTTTGACCTGAAGCCCTATCTCGCCTATGCCGACAGCCACCCCGATGCCAAGGGCGGCTTTGTCGAGGGGCTCACCGATCGCTCTGTGCGGGTGGATTGCGACACCGCCCTGCTGAACGGCCTGCCGGAGGACACCCGAAAAAGCCTGTTGGCGGTGCTGGCTCACGACCCCCGCCCCACCTATCAAAACGACCCCGAACGGGTCTACGGCATGGAATTTGCCGGGCACAACGTACGCTTTACGGTGGCGGATGGGGTGCTGAAAGTCGTAGAGTTTGATTAATTTTTCAATTTTTTGTTGCTTTTGGTCGGAATTTGTGATATACTCCTTAATTGTGAACGATTTGTTAACAAGCGAAAACCACAATCCAACACCCGAGGAGGACACTTATGGGACGAGCCGACGGCAAACTGTTGCGCCACACCGACCCTATGTACCGCTTAGCAGCGCACATTATGAAAAAGCGCAGCGACTCTTTGAATTCCATTACCTTAGACATTCCGTTAGACCCGATTGACAAATACATCCGCATGAAGAAAAAAGAGGGCCAAAGCATGAGCCACATGGCGGTGATTCTTGCCGCCGTCAACCGCACCATCTGCGAATACCCCGCCCTCAACCGCTTTGTGGTGAACAAGCGCATCTATGCCCGCAACGAGATCGCCATCGGTATGGTGGTGCTGCGTGCCGGCGCCACCGGCGCCGAAACCATGGGCAAGATCTATCTCCAACCCGAGGACACCATCATCGACGTGGAAAACCGCATCCAGAAATACGTGGAGGACAACCGGGACACCGGCGGCGAAAACGCCACCGACAAGATCATCAACACCCTGGTGGGTCTGCCCGGTCTGATGCGGGTGGCGGTAGCGCTGCTCAAATGGATGGACTGGCACAACCTGCTGCCCAAGGCCATCATCAACGCCAGCCCCATGCACAACACCATGGTGTTCACCAACCTGGCTTCCATCCGCACCAACCACATCTACCATCACGCCTACGATTTCGGCACCACCAGCCTGGTGATGGCCGCCGGCAACACCCGCGAGGTGCCCCGCCGCACCCGTGAGGGCGAGATCGTCCACGAAAAGTGTTTGCCCTTGGGCCTTGTGATGGACGAGCGCATCGCCAGCGGTTATTATTTCGCCTGTGCCTTCCGCCGCGTGAAGGAGTATCTCAAAAATCCTGCCCTGCTGGAAGAGCCGCCGGAGAAGGTTTTGCCCGATCCCGAGCTGTAAGAAAGAGAAAAGCCTATGCAACCAATGGTTGCATAGGCTTTTCTGTTTGGGATACGCTCTCGTCTCGTCAGCCTTCCCCTCGAGGGGAAGGTGTCGCGGCGTCAGCCGTGACGGATGAGGTGGCAAGGTGGCGCAGGATGTCGTTGCATACTTTGTCAAATTGTTGGTTGACTTCTCGGTTGGAATAGCGTAAAACCACCATCCCCAACGAGGCGAAATATGCATCTCGTTCCTTGTCCGCTTGCTGTCCCTCATCCATATAATGTTGTGAGCCGTCCAGCTCAATAACTAATTTCTTTTCCGCACAATAAAAATCAGCAATGTATTGTCCCATCACTTTTTGACGATTGAATGTCACGGATAGCCCTTTCAAAAAATCGTACCACAAATGTCGTTCTTCTTTGGTCATACTCTTGCGCAATTCTTGTGCGTTGCGAGTTAACTTTGAGTTGTTTCGTTCGTTCATATAACACCTCATCCGACCTCGCTTCGCTCGGCCACCTTCCCCTCAAGGGGAAGGCTTTCTCGGGAATATGGCGTCAGCCATATTCGAGGGGCGACAACAAAACCAACGACCTGTACTATCTAACAGTCGCCCCGCCCCTCAAGGGGAGGCTTTTTCGTGTCTTACTCAACCACCACAACGCCGTCTTCTTTGACGGTGACGGTCATACCCTCTTTGACATAGTCGAGGAATTCCTCGCCCAAGCTATCCACCACCGGCATCTGCACGTCCGGCAGCCACACGGAGGCCAGGATGGAGCCTGCCGCCGCCAGCGAGTCGATGGGCTGAGAGAACAGCATACAGGCGGGCTGACGATTCATGGCGCAGGCGCAATACAGCACCAGACCGCCCGTAGTCGAGCCGATGGTCTGGGGCAGGCACACCGCCTTGCCCGCCAGCTCACGGCCGTGGAGGTCGGGGTTGTTCTGGTCGCCGCAGGTAGCCTTTTTGTCGCCGAACTGCAAAGCACCCTGCAAGGAAGCCAGGGTGTTGAAGCCGCCGTGGGACACCACCGCCTCGGCGGTGACGGTGCCGGGGGCAACCACGCGTCCTTTAAACTCTTTCATTTCAGTTGCCTCCCTTCGTGATCTTTTCGAGGATCTCATCCTCGGTGTAATAGCGGGCGGTGGTATAGGTGCGCAGCTTGTTGCTGCTGGTCATCACCGGCATCGCCTTACACAAGGGGTTATTCATATACATCAAGGGGCAGATATAGGAGAGGATGACGCCGGTAGCCGCCAGACGAGCGGCATACTCGGTCTTTTCAAACTCCGCTTTGACGGCGGGGGCGGTGGTGAACACGGTGGGCACCAGCACCTTCTTATGGCCGGACTCCTTGAGCCCCTGCTCTACACGCTCGGTCCAATCCACCAACTGCTGAAAACTCATGTGGGGGCAACCCACAAAGCACAGCTTCGGCTTGGCGGCGGGGTTTTTCCACATCACGGGATAGTTGTCCTGCACACGCTGCAGCTCGGCGTCGTCGATGACGTACACCTGTGCCCCCTCGGCGATGAGGCTCTCCCCCTGCTCCTTGGCTTCGGGGGTGAGGTTGTGGATGTGATACAGACCCACCGCACCGTTGGAGGCGGTGGCGGCGCCAAAGTCTTTGAGATAGGCGCAGGCCTCGTCGGTCAGTTCCTCGCCCAACCACTTGTCCATACCGTAGATATAGGGCACGTCCTCCATCACCTTCATGCCGATGGCGGAGCCCAGCAGCTGTGCCTCGGGCTTTTTGGTGGTCTGAACCTTAATGATCCAGGTGGCCTTACGCCCCTCATCGGTCAAGAGACCGAAATGGGGCACGTAGCCGGCGATGGAGCCCATAATGTCCATAATGCCGCTGTTGCGGTTGCAACGGGCGCCCAGCACCGAGTTGGCGTACACCACGGCGGAGGACTCCGCCCAAGACAGCACCTCGCCCTTTTTCGGCTTGTTGCCCATCTGGTCCAGATAGCAGGCGCAGGTGAAGGCGTTGTCGTCCATCAGACCCAACTCCTTTAGCTGGCTCTCATAGGACTCCTGGGTGGCGTACATGATCTTGTTGAAAATGAAATTTTGCAGAAAATTGGCGGGGACGTTCTTGTCCACGGGGCGGGGGTCCACCGAAAATTTCTGCTGAGAGATGGCGCCGTCGTCGATCAGCTTTTGCATTAGATCAAAAACGGGGGTCATCATTTTCAGACCGAAAGAGGTGACCAGGTGGTTATATTCAGAGGTGACCGGCACCATTTTGTCTGCGCCGAAGGTGTCGCCGTACATCACCAAGGTCTTCCACACTTTCGCCATGGTTTCGCCCTGGGAGCCATTCAGTATGGCCTGTTGTTCGTCGGTCAGAAACATTGAAAATCATCCTTTCTTGTGTGTTTGGTGTCCACGTCAGCCTTCCCCTTGAGGGGAAGGTGTCGCGGCGTTAGCCGTGACGGATGAGGTGGCAAGGTGGTGCAGAATATCGTTGCATACTCTGTCAAATTGTTGGTTGACTTCTCGGTTGGAATAGCGTAAAACCACCATCCCCAACGAGGCAAAATACGCATCTCTCTCCTTGTCCGCTTGTTGTCCTTCATCCATATAATGTTGTGAGCCGTCCAGCTCAATGACTAATTTCTTTTCCGCACAATAAAAATCAGCAATGTATTGTCCCATCACTTTTTGACGATTGAATGTCACTGGTAATCTTTTCAAAAAATCGTACCACAAGTGCCGTTCTTCTTTGGTCATACTTTTGCGCAATATTTGTGCGTTGTGAGTTAACTTTGAGTTGTTTCGTTCATTCATAAAACACCTCATCCGACCTCGCTTCGCTCGGCCACCTTCCCCTCAAGGGGAAGGCTTTCTCGGGAATATGGCGTCAGCCATATTCGAGGGGCGACAACGAAACCAACGACCTGTACTATCTAACAGTCGCCCCGCCCCTCAAGGGGAAGGCTTTTTAGCATCTGCCGTCATTACAGCTTCATCGCCACGTCCCAGGCTTGCCAGATGACGGTGCGCAGGTTGCCCACCTTGGAGGCGTCGCCCACGATGTGGACGTGAGCCTTCTTTTTGGCGATGGGAGCGGGGGTGTAGCCCACCGAGAGGATCACGCTGTCGGCGGCGACATCCTCGGTGGTGCCGTCGGCGTGGGTGACGGTGACGCCGCCCGCGGTGATGGCGTTCAGCTTGGTCTCCAAATGCACCGCCACCTTGTTGGTCTTGAAGAAGTCACGCAGATAGCTGGTGTTGGGCAGCGGCACGCCGCTGCCGTGCATCAGATCGTCCTGCATCTCCACGAGAACGGGCGTCTTGCCCTTGCGGTACAGGTCGTAGGCAATCTCACAGCCGGTGAGACCGCCGCCAACCACCACGACGGTGTCCCCCACCGTCTTGTTGCCCAGCAGATAGTCGATGGCCTCCACGGCGGTGTCGGCGCCTGCCACGGGGATGCGGCGGGCGGTGGCGCCCGTCGCCACCACGATCTCGTCAGCCTCGATGGAGGACAGGTCGGTGACGGGGGTGTTCAGCTTCACTTCGATGGGATATTTCGTCATCTCGCGGCGATACCAGGCGATGAGCTCTTTATCCTTCTCTTTAAAATCAGGGGCGGCGGCGGCGATAAACACGCCACCCATCTCACCGCTCTTTTCATACAGCGTCACGGAGTGACCCCGTTTGGCGGCCACCAGAGCGGTCTCCATGCCGCCGATGCCGCCGCCGATGACGGCCACCTTTTTCGCCTTTTTGGCGGGATCAATGTGGTATTTCTTGGACTGCATGGTCTCGGGGTTGATGGCACAGCGGGCCAAACCCATGGTGTCGGACAGGTCCTGGCTGTTGGCGTGACCCTTGGCGGAGGAGAAGTTAAAGCAGCCTGCGTGACAGCAGATACAGGGTCGGATGTCCTCCAAACGGTCCTCGATGAGTTTGGTGATCCACGCAGGATCGGCGAGGAACTGGCGGGCGATACCGACACCGTCAATGCGGCCCTCGGCCACGGCGGCGGCACCCACCTCGGGGTCCATACGGCCGGCGCACACCACGGGAATGTCCACAAACTGCTTGATGTGGGCCACGTCCTCTAAGTTGCAGTTTTGGGGCATATAGAGGGGCGGGTGCGCCCAATACCAAGAATCGTAGGTGCCGTTGTCGGCGTTGAGCATATCGTAGCCGGCCTCCTGCAGATAGCGGGCGGCACGCTCCGACTCGGCCATACCGCGACCCTTTTCCTCAAACTCCTCGCCGGGGAGAGCGCCATAGCAGAACTCTTTGACCTTAGACTGGACGGAATAGCGCACCGACACGGGGAAATCGTCGCCGCAGGCGGCCTTGATGGCCTGCACCACCTCCACGGGGAAGCGATAGCGGTTCTCAAAGTTGCCGCCGTATTCGTCGGTGCGGTGGTTGGTCAGCTCCATGGTGAACTGATCCAGCAGGTATCCCTCGTGCACCGCGTGGACCTCCACGCCGTCCACGCCGGCGTCCTTGCACAGCTTGGCGGTCTTGGCGAAGGCCTCGATGATCTCGTGGATCTGCTCACGGGTCATCTCGGGGGTGATGATCTCGGGATCCCAGCGATTGGGCAGCGGGCTGGGGGATGCCAGCTCGTGGTTGGTGTCCAGCACCGGCTTCAAAATGGCACGGGTGAACTTGTTTTTATGTAAGGGGGCAATCAGATCGGTGATGGCCCAGCTGCGACCCATGCCGGCGGTGAGCTGGACAAACAGCTTGGCACCGGTTTTATGGATCTCGTCCATAAACTCTTTGAGATCCTCAAACATCTTGGGGTTCTGCCACAGCCACTTGCCCCAGAAGGTGTCCCGCAGAGGGGCGATGCCGGGGATGATCAGACCCACGTTGTTCTTGGCACGTTCCAGGAAGAACTTGGCCGCCTCCTTGTCAAAATGGCAGCCGGTCAGCTCAAACCAGCCAAAGAGGGAGGTGCCGCCCATGGGGCACAGCACGATGCGGTTTTTGATCTCCACGTTGCCGATCTTCCACGGGGTGAACAGGGATTCGTACTTGGGGTCGATGTTTTGCATAAGAAAATCTCCTTTCTGTTACACAACTTACGTTTGATCACGGAAAGCAAACAAGCGCTGACCAAGGTAGTTGAAGCCGGTGAACAGGCACATACCCGCCACCTTGGTAACGTTATCCCGCAACACGGCGGAGGCACCCGACAGCGCCCACTGCATACCGGGGATGGCGATGCCGTAGGCTAACAGATAGCAGGCGGCAATGTTCACCGCAAAGCGGAACACGGGTTTCCATCCCTTTTCGGTGTTCTTAAAGGTGAAGTGTTTGTTGAGAAAATAGCTCAGCACACTGGCAAGGGCGCAGGGAACGGCGGTGCACCACCACAAATTCAAATTGGTGAGATTGATGAGGGCAAAGGACAGGCCCGCATCCGCCAGGGTGTTGAGCACACCCACCAGAATGAACTTCCAAAACTTGATGTCGATCAAAGCCAGCAGTTTTTTCATAAGTCACCTCCAAAAAAGGCTCAACAGGTTTATTATAGCACGCTTTTGAGAGCAAAGCAAGGGGATGTGTAGGCTTGTAGGACCACAAGGGAGACAGTAAGTCGTCCATTTGTCATCGCCTACGGCGATGCGGGACGTCGTGGGCGCCGTCCCCTACGGTCACGATGTGGGCTTGGATGGAGATGGTAGGGGCGGGCCTCCGGACCACCCGATAGATTTCTTTGCGGGACGTCGTGAACGCCGTCCCCTACGGTCACAATGTGGGCTTGGATGGAGATTGTAGGGGCGGGCCTCCGGACCGCCCGATCGATTTCTTCACGGGAGGTCGAGGACGCCCTCCCCTACGGTCACGATGTAGGCTTGGATGGAGATTGTAGGGGCGGGCCCCCGGACCGCCCGATCGATTTCTTCACGGGAGGTCGAGGACGCCCTCCCCTACGGTCACGATGTAGGCTTGGATGGAGATTGTAGGGGCGGGCCTCCGGACCGCCCGTAGCGGTGTCAAATGGAACAAAAAAAGAGGGGATCCCTCCCCTCTCGGCTTTGCTTATTTCGACGTGGTGGGGGTCAGCAAAACCCCCTCCTCCGTGATGCGGATGGCAACGCTGTCCCCGGCGCTCAGCCCCAATGCCTGCCGCACATCCCGCGGGATCACAAGGCGTCCCATCTTGTCGATGTTGCGGTGAAAGGTGAATGGCTCGCTCATTTCGTTTGCCTCCCAATAAAAAAGGTGTGCAACCGAAGCCGCACACCCGAAAAATGCTTAGCTTTGTTGCTGCGAGACAAACTATTTACAACAAACCAGGTGGCAAGCGTAAATAAGCCAGCATTTTTACCGAAGCAAAAATGCTTGCCAACCAATTTGTTGATATGAAGTTCGTCTCGCAAGGATATTTTAGCATTTTGAGGGGCAAAAATCAACCCCATTCGACGGATATGTGGCAATTTTCGGAATTTTCGTTCGACATTTTTCCACATTTTACGGAAAAAGCCTTGTTAAATCCCCCCTGACCTCGCTTTCGCTCGGCCACCTTCGCTCGCCGCGAAACGGCCCCCCTTTGTCTGCTTCGCAGACATTTCCCCCGCTTAACGGGGGAATCACCTTTAGGCAAGGGGGGCTTGGTGGGTTTGTGCGAACGACAAACCCTATAACCCTATCGTAGGGGAGGGTCTCTGTGCCCTCCCGAGATAAGTGCTATATGCGCGGGAGGGGATGGAACCCCTCCCCTACGGTCACGATGTAGGCTTGGATGAAGATTGTAGGGGCGGGCCTCCGGACCGCCCGATAGGTTTCTTTACGGGACGTTGTGAACGCCGTCCCCTACGGATTCTATCCGAGGTTGGATAGAGAAAGGCTTCCCCTTGAGGGGAAGCTCCCGCGTAGCGGGTGATGAGGTGTAGCCGACGCAGTCGGCGTTAATGCGGCACGTGCAAACCCCATCGCTCCACGACCACCTCATCCGTCTTTTCGCCTGCGGCGATGCGGGCGGTCGAGGACGCCCGCCCCTACGGTGTCTTTTGGGGTCGGTGCGTGATATGAAAACGGGACGTTGTGAACGCCGTCCCCTACGGATTCTATCCGAGGTTGGTTTCATTCCTCATTCCTCCTCCCCCACCGCAAAAAAGAGCCTACCCGATGTCGGGTAGGCTCTTTTCAATCCGTTTTCTAACCGCTGATTACAGCAGCTCGATGATGGCCATCTCGGCGGCGTCGCCACGACGGGCGCCGGTCTTGATGATGCGGGTGTAACCGCCGTTGCGATCTGCATACTTGGGAGCAATCTCGTCAAACAGCTTCTTGCTCACGGACTCCTTGGTCACGAAAGCAAACACCTGACGCTTGTTGTGCAGGGTGGGCTCCTTGGCGATGGTGATCATCTTCTCAGCCATAGAACGCACTTCCTTAGCGCGGGTGACGGTGGTCTCGATCTTGCCGTTCTCCAGCAGGAAAGTAACCATAGCACGCAGCATAGCCATACGGGAGGCAGTAGGTCTGCCTAACTTTCTCGTACCGGGCATGGATATTCACTCCTTATCGTTCTACATCCGGCGTTGTGCCGGAATGTGGGATTATTCTTCGTCGTCACGCAGGGCCAGGCCCAGGGACTCCAGTTTGTTGACAACTTCCTCCAAGGACTTGCGTCCCAGGTTGCGGACCTTCATCATATCGTCCTCAGTCTTGCTGATCAGATCCTCCACCGTGTTGATGCCGGCTCTCTTCAGGCAGTTGAAGCTACGCACAGAGAAATCCAGCTCCTCGATGGTCATAGACAAAACCGTGGTCTTGGGGTTGTCGTCGGTCTGCACCAGAATGGTACCACTCTGGGCATCGGCGGACAGGTCCACGAACAGGTTCAGGTGCTCGGTGAGCACGCGGGCGCCCAGAGCCACGGCCTCCTGCGCGCACAGCACGCCGTTGGTCCATACCTCTAAGGTCAGCTTGTCATAGTCGGTGATCTGACCCACACGGGTGTTCTCCACGGTGTAGTTCACCTTCATCACAGGGGTGTAGATGGAGTCTACGGGGATGACACCGATGACAGGGTTCATCAGCTGCTTGTTACGGTCGGCGGGCACATAGCCACGGCCCTTATCCAGAGTCAGCTCCATGAACAAACGGCCGCCCTCGCCCAACGTGGCGATGTGCATATCGGGATCCAGGATCTCCACCTCGCTGTCACACTTGATGGAGCCGGCGGTCACCTCGCAGGGACCCTCAGCCTCGATATAGGCAACCTTGGGACCTTCGCCGTTGATCTTGGCGATGAGGCCCTTGATGTTCAGGACGATCTCGGTCACATCTTCCTTGACGCCCTCAATGGTGGAGAACTCGTGGAGGATGCCGTCGATCTTGATGGAGGTCACGGCCACACCGGGGAGAGAGGACAGCAGCACACGACGCAGGCTGTTGCCAATGGTGGTGCCGTAGCCGCGCTCCAGAGGCTCCAATACGAACTTGCCGTAGGTGCCATCGGTGGCCAGATCCAATGCTTCGATCCGGGGCTTTTCGATTTCGATCATGCAAAAACCCTCCTTTATTATTGGCGGGTATCGCCGCCCTCAGGCGGCCATACGCGCGATGTGTGTTCGGTTGCAGGGGATGCGATGCTTACTTGGAGTACAACTCGACGATGAGGGTCTCCTCGATGGGCAGATCGATATCCTCGCGCTTAGCCAGGGCGACAACCTTGGCGCAGCTGTTGGCCTTGTCCATATCCAGCCAGGCGGGAACGGGACGAGAGCCGTTGGCCTCGATGATGGCCTTCATCTTATCCAGGGAGCGGCTGCCCTCGCGCAGAGCGATGGTCATGCCGGGCTTCACCAGGAAAGAGGGGATGTTAACGGTACGGCCGTTAACGGAGAAGTGCTTGTGACCCACCAGCTGACGGGCCTCGGCACGGGAAGAAGCCAGACCCATGCGGTACACCACATTGTCCAGACGGCTCTCCAACAGGGTGAGCAGATTCTCACCGGCGGCGCCGGGCATCTTCTCAGCCAGCTCGAAATAGTGATAGAACTGGCTCTCCAACACGCCGTAGTAACGCTTAGCAACCTGCTTGGTGCGCAGCTGCTTACCGTACTCGGAAGCCTTCTTCATACGGGCCTGGCCGTGCTGGCCGGGAGCGTAAGAGCGGCGGTCCAGGGCGCACTTGCCGGTGTAGCAGCGCTCGCCCTTCAGGAACAATTTCTGACCCTCGCGGCGGCAGAGCTTGCACACCGCACCAGTATATCTTGCCATATCAATATACCTCCTATCAATCAGACGCGACGGCGCTTGGGAGGACGGCAACCATTGTGGGGGACGGGGGTAACGTCCTTGATCATGGTGACATCCAGACCGGCGGCCTGCAGAGCGCGGATGGCGGCTTCACGGCCGGCACCGGGGCCCTTAACGTAAACTTCAACGGTCTTCAGACCGTGCTCCATAGCGGCCTTGGCAGCGGTCTCAGCGGCAGTCTGAGCAGCAAAGGGAGTGGACTTACGGGAACCGCGGAAGCCCAGCTCACCGGCAGAAGCCCAGGACAGAGCGTTGCCCTGCAGGTCGGTGATGGTAACGATGGTGTTGTTGAACGTGGACTGGATATGGGCGGCGCCACGTTCGATGTTCTTGCGTTCTTTGCGGCGACGGGTAGCACCCTTACGCGCAGTAGTCTTGGCAGCCATTTTATATCCCTCCTACTTATTTCTTCTTGTTGGCAATGGTCTTCTTGGGACCCTTGCGGGTACGAGCGTTGGTCTTGGAGCGCTGACCGCGGACGGGCAGGCCCTTGCGGTGACGCAGACCACGGTAAGAACCGATCTCGATCAAACGCTTAATGTCGAAAGCGACGGTACGGCGCAGGTCACCCTCCACCACGTAGTTGTGGTCGATGTGCTCACGCAGCTTAGAAACCTCGTCCTCAGACAGATCGCGCACGCGAGTGTCGGGGTTGATGCCGGTGGCGGCCAGAATGTCATTGGCAGACTTGCGGCCGATACCGAAGATGTAAGTCAGGCCGATCTCCACACGCTTATCACGGGGCAGATCGACACCAGCAATACGTGCCATAGTATATTCCTTCCTTTCTGTCGCGTCGGCAGATTAGCCCTGACGCTGCTTGTGCTTGGGGTTCTCGCAGATCACCATGATGCGACCCTTGCGCTTGATGACCTTGCACTTTTCGCAGATTTTCTTTACAGAAGGTCTGACTTTCATTGAGAATACCTCCTTCGTGCTTTACACGATTTTCCGTTAATGGAGCGATGTCGCTCCGCTTACTTCGTTCGCCAAGTAATGCGGCCCTTGGTCAGATCGTAGGGGCTCATCTCCACGGTGACCTTGTCACCGGGCAGGATGCGGATGTAGTTCATACGCAGCTTGCCGGAAATGTGAGCCAGGATCTTGTGGCCATTGGCCAATTCTACCTGGAAAGTGGCGTTGGGGAGAGCCTCCACAACCACGCCTTCCAGTTCGATCACATCGTTCTTCGACATAATTTACCTCCCTAATGAGTGCCGTCACAGTTGGTTTATCGCAATTTGCCGTCGGGATCGGTCATGATCACCGGTCCACCGGGGGTAATTGCAATCGTATGCTCAAAGTGTGCAGACAAGCGGCCGTCTTTGGTGACCGTTGTCCATCCGTCCCCAAGAATACTCACCTCATGGGTGCCGGCATTGACCATCGGTTCGATAGCCAGAGTCATACCCGGCAGCAGCTTGGGGCCACGTCCGGGTGTGCCGAAATTGGGTACGCTGGGATCTTCGTGCAGATTCGTGCCTACTCCGTGGCCGACGAACTGCCGTACCACCGAGTAACCACGCATCTCGACATACCGCTGCACCGCCGCGCCGATGTCACCCACGCGGTTGCCTGCGGTGGCCATTTTAATGCCCTCATACAGACTTTCGCGGGTGGCGTCCATCAACGCCTGTGCTTCTGCGGAAACCTTGCCGGCACCGAAGGTGGCGGCGTTGTCCCCGTGGAAGCCGTTGTAGAAGGCGCCCACGTCGATGCTGACGATGTCGCCCTCGCGGATTTTACGGTTGCCGGGTATGCCGTGGATAACCACGTCGTTGACTGAAATGCAAGCCGATGCGGGATAGTCCTGATAACCGAGGAAGCTGGGCTTGGCTCCCATGCTCTCGATATACTGACGGATGATGCGGTCGATCTCGCCGGTGGTGACACCGGGCTGAACCGCCTCGCCGCCCAGCTTAAGCGCTCTGGCCGAGATGACACAAGCCTCACGCATGAGGCCCAGATCTCGGCTGGATTTGATGCTGATCATATCAACCCTTCAACAGCTCCAGAGTCTGCTCCGCGATCTCCTGGATGCCCTGTTGGCCATCCACCACCAGCAGCTTGCCGGCGGCCGCGTAGTAATCTCTCAGGGGCTCGGTCTGGGCGTGATAGACGTGCAAACGCTCCAAAACAGTCTCGGGAAGGTCATCCTTGCGCTGAACGAGGGTGCTGCCGCAACGGTCGCAGATGCCCTCCACATTGGGCTTTTTGGTCTCAATGTGATAGGTGCTGCCGCAATCCAGGCATGCACGGCGACCCGATACACGTCGGGTGATCACCTCGTCGGGGACGTTGATGTCCACCACACGGTCGATGGTGATGCCCATACGGTCAAGTGCCTCGGCCTGAGGGATGGTGCGGGGGAAGCCGTCCAGAATAAAGCCGTTCTTGCAGTCGTCCTGACGCAGACGCTCATCGACGATACCGATGACCACCTCGTCGGGGACCAGCTTGCCGTTCTCGGCGTATTCTTTGGCTTTCAGGCCCATCTCAGTGCCGCTCTTCATCGCTTCACGGATCATATTGCCCGTGGAAATAGTGGGGATGTTCAGGCGCTCGCAGAGGATCTCTGCCTGAGTGCCCTTGCCGGCGCCGGGGGCGCCCAACAGAATCAGGTTCATAGCTCATTTCTCCTTTCGGAATCACAAAGCCGCGGCGGGTTCGATCCGCCTGGCCCCGGCCCGAAAGCCGGGGCCGACGGCGTTGACGTTCGTACTAAGAACTTAGTCTAAGAAACCCTTGTAGTGGCGCATCATCATCTGGCTCTCGATCTGCTGCACGGTCTCCAGAGCAACGCCGACCACGATCATGATGGAGGTACCACCGATGGTCAGGCCGTAGATGCCGGTGAGCTTACCGAACACAGAGGGGAACAGAGCCACAACGCCCAGGAACAGAGCACCGATGAAGGTGACCTTGTTCAGCACACGCTTGATGAAATCAGCGGTGGGCTTGCCGGGACGCTGACCGGGGATGGCGCCGCCGTTCTTACGCAGGTTGTTGGCCATCTCAACAGGGTTGTACTGGATGGTCACATAGAAGAAGGCGAAACCGACGATCATCAGCGCGTACAGGATGATGTAGAACCAGCTATCCTGAGCAAAGGCGCCGACAACGGCCTGCCAGAAAGCCTTCTTGGGCTCACCGAAGAAGGTGACCAAGATGGAGGGCAGGGACAGGATGGAAACCGCCAGAATGATGGGCATAACACCGGACATATTCACCTTGATGGGCATATGGGTGCTCTGGCCACCGTACATCTTGCGGCCCACGACCTTCTTAGCGTACTGAACGGGGATGCGACGCTCGGCATCGCTCATAAACACGATGAAGCCGATCATCGCCAGGAACAGAGCCAGGATCGCAACCACGATCACGGCGTTCCAAATCTGGGAAGTCTGGCCGTCGATGACCTGCTTGAGGCCGGCGTGCCAGAAGTTCTTCCACAGGAAGTCCGCACCGGCAGGGATGCGGGACAGAATACCGGCAAACAGCAGCATAGAGATACCGTTGCCAATACCCTTTTCGTTGATCTGCTCACCCAGCCACATCATCAAAGAGGAGCCGGCGGTGAAGCAGAGAACGATCGTGATGGCGGCGAACCAGCGGGCAAAACCGGGCTGGTTGGCAGCATAGGTCAGGGCGCCGTACTGGTTACGCACCATGAAATAGTACGCAATACCCAGCATCAGGCCCAGGATCACGGTGCCGTAGCGGGTGAACTGACCCAGCTTCTTGCGGCCGGCCTCACCCTCCTTGGACAGGCGCTCCAAATAGGGGATCGCCACCGTCAGCAACTGAATGATAATGCTGGCGTTGATGTAGGGGGTGATGGACAAAGCGAACAAGGAAGCATTGGAGAAGCCGCCACCGGACATCATGGACAGATAGCCCATGAAATCGTTGGTGTTGGCCTTCATCTGGGAAGCCAGCACCGCGGTGTCCACAAAGGGAACGGTGATGGCAGAGCCCACGCGGAAAATCAGCAGGATGAAGACGGTGAAGAGGATCTTCTTACGCAAATCCGTAATCTTCCACGCATTACGCAGGATCTGGAACATAATCAGATCACCTCAGCCTTCCCGCCCGCTGCCTCGATCTTGGCCTTGGCAGACTCGGAGAAGGCGGCGACCTGGACGGTCAGCTTCTTCTCGATCTTACCGTTGCCCAGAATCTTGACGCCATAGGGGGCTTTATTAATGATACCGGCATTCAGCAGCGCCTCGGTGTTCACCACGGCGCCATCCTCGAAGCGGTTCAGCACCGCCACGTTGATAGCAACATAGGGGGTTGCGAAGATGTTGTTGAAGCCTCTCTTGGGGATACGGCGATGCAGAGGCATCTGGCCGCCCTCAAAACCGGCGCGGATACCACGGCCGGCACGGGCCTTCTGGCCCTTGTGACCCTTACCGGCGGTCTTGCCGTTACCGGAACCGTGACCACGGCCGATACGCTTGACGTCCCGGACGGAGCCGGGAGCCGGAGAAAGCTCATGAAGTTTCATTGGGATTGCACCTCCTTGCTTGTTATTAAGCGGTTACCTCGATGAGGTGGATGATCTTAGCTACCTTACCCTGGGTAGCGGCGTTGTCAGGCTGATTGACGACATCGCCAATCTTCTTCAGGCCCAGGGACTCAGCAGTGGCGATCTGGTCCTTCTTGCAGCCGATGAGGCTCTTAACCAATTTGATCTGCATACTATTGTCCTCCTTAACCTAAGATGTCCTGCGCGGTCTTGCCACGGGTGGCGGCAGCCTCCTCTGCGTTGCGCAGAGATTTCAGGCCGCACATGGTGGCGTTCACAACGTTATAGGGGTTGTTAGAGCGCAGTGCCTTGGCACGGATATCCTTGATGCCGGCGGCCTCAGCCACGGCACGGACGGTACCACCGGCGATGATACCGGTACCGGGGGCGGCGGGCTTCATCAGAACCTCGCCGGCGCCGAACTTACCAATCACCTCATGGGGGATGGTGCTGCCCTTCAGGGAAATCTTCACCAGATGTTTCTTGGCATCCTCGATGCCCTTACGGATGGCATCCGGAACTTCGCCGGCCTTACCGGTACCGAAGCCCACGGTGCCCTTGCCATCACCGACAACAACCAGAGCGGCAAACTTCATCACGCGGCCGCCCTTAACGGTCTTGCTGACGCGGTTGATGGCAACCACGGTTTCTTTGTATTCGCTAACGATTTCTTCTCTTCTGGCCAAAGTTGATTCCTCCCTTTCCTTAGAACTTGAGGCCGCCCTCACGGGCGCCTTCGGCCAGCTCTTGCACACGGCCGTGGTAGACATAGCCGCCGCGGTCAAAAACGACCTCGGTGATACCCTTATCGGCGGCGCGAGCGGCGATGATCTCGCCGACCTTGCGGGCAGCGATCTTGTTACCACCGGTCATACCGAAATCCTTCTCCATGGAGGAGGCGGCGACCAGGGTCACTCCCTTAACATCATCAATCACCTGGGCAGAGATGTGATTCAGAGAGCGGAACACTGCGAGACGGGGACGCTGAGCGGTACCGCTGATCTTACCGCGGACACGCTTGTGGCGATGCAGACGAGCTGCATTGCTGTCTTTTTTGCTCACCATAATTCTTCACTCCTCCCTTACTTCTTGCCCTTACCGCCGGCCTTACCTTCCTTGCGGCGGATGACTTCAGTGCTATACTTAATGCCCTTGCCCTTATAAGGCTCGGGGGGTCTCTTCTCGCGGACCTCGGCAGCAAACTGGCCAACCAGCTGCTTGTCGGCGCCGGAGATGATGATCTCGTTCGGACCGGGAGCCTCGATGGTGATACCGGGGATCTCCTTCACGAACACCTGATGGCTGTAACCCAGGTTCATCACCAGGGTGTCGCCCTGCTTCTGCACACGGTAGCCGACGCCCTTAACCTCGAGCATCTTCTTGTAGCCCTCGGTGACACCGATGACCATGTTGTTGATCAGGGTGCGGGACAGGCCGTGCAGAGAGCGAGCCTCCTTCTCATCGTTGGGACGGGTCACGATGACCTCGTTGCCCTCGATGGCAACGGAGATGATGGGGTTGATCTGCTGGGACAGGGTGCCCTTGGGACCCTTCACAGTGACCAGACCGTTGTCGATCTTAACCTCGACACCGGCGGGGATAGCGATAGGCTTACGACCAATTCTAGACATATTCTTCTACCCCCTTACCAAATGAACGCCAGGACTTCGCCACCGACGTTCTCTTTGCGGGCGGCCTTATCGGTCATAACGCCCTTGGAAGTGGTGACAATGGCGGTGCCGATGCCCTTCATCACACGGGGCATATCCTCACAGCTGGAGTAGATACGCAGACCGGGCTTGGACACACGGCGCAGTCCCTGCAGAACGGGGGTGCGGGAAGCACCCTGATATTTCAGGGTAATACGGATGATACCCTGCTTGCCATCTTCGATGACTTTGTACTCTTTGACATATCCCTCGTCAACAAGAATCTGGGCAATAGCCTTCTTCATGTTGGAAGCGGGGATATCCACCGTCTCATGCTTGGCAGAGTTCGCGTTA
>JAFQGI010000028.1 GCA_017415515.1 Clostridia bacterium
ACCGTTCCCGCCTACTTCACCGACGCTCAGCGTCAGGCCACCAAGGATGCCGGTAAGATCGCCGGTCTGGAGGTCAAGCGTATCATCAACGAGCCCACCGCCGCAGCTCTGGCTTACGGCATCGACAAGGAGACCGAGCAGAAGGTTATGGTTTACGATCTGGGCGGCGGTACCTTCGACGTGTCCATCATCGAGATGGGCGACGGTGTGCAGGAGGTGCTGGCTACCGCCGGTAACAACCGTCTGGGCGGCGACGACTTCGACCAGAAGATCGTGGATTGGATGGTTGCTTCTTTCAAGGCCGAGACCGGCGTGGACCTGTCCGCCGACAAGATGGCTGTCCAGCGTCTGCGCGAGGCGGCTGAAAAGGCCAAGATCGAGCTGTCCGGTTCCACCAGCAGCAACATCAACCTGCCCTTCATCACCGCCGACGCCACCGGCCCCAAGCATCTGGATCTGACCCTGACTCGTGCTAAGTTCAACGAGCTGACCGCCTCTCTGGTGGAGGCCACCATGGGTCCCGTCCGTCAGGCTCTGTCCGATTCCGGTCTGTCCGCCTCTCAGGTGGATAAGGTGCTGTTGGTGGGCGGTTCCACCCGTATTCCTGCGGTGCAGGAGGCCATCCAGAAGTTTATGGGCAAGGAGCCCTTCAAGGGCATCAACCCCGATGAGTGCGTGGCTATGGGCGCGGCTCTGCAGGGCGGCGTGCTGGGCGGCGAGGTCAAGGGCCTGCTGCTGCTGGATGTTACCCCCCTGTCCTTGGGCGTGGAGACCATGGGCGGCGTGATGACCAAGGTCATCGACCGCAACACCACCATCCCCACCAAGAAGAGCCAGATCTTCTCCACCGCCGCCGACAACCAGCCCTCTGTTGAGGTCCACGTGTTGCAGGGCGAGCGTGAGTTTGCCCGTGACAACAAGACCCTGGGTCTGTTCCATCTGGACGGCATCGCTCCCGCTCGTCGCGGTGTGCCCCAGATCGAGGTTACCTTCGATATCGACGCCAACGGCATTGTGAACGTGTCCGCTAAGGATCTGGGCACCGGCCGTGAGCAGAAGATCACCATCACCTCCAACACCAATATGTCCAAGGAGGATGTGGAGAAGGCTGTCCGCGAGGCAGAGCAGTATGCCGCCGAGGATAAGGCTCGCCGTGAGGCGGTGGATACCCGCAACAACGCCGACCAGATGGTGTATCAGTCCGAGAAGACCATCGAGGAGATGGGCGACAAGATTTCCGCCGACGACAAGGCCGACCTGCAGGGCAAGATCGACGCTTTGAAAGAGGCTTTGAAGGGTGAGGACATCGAGGCCATCAAGGCGAAGCAGGAGGAGCTGACCAAGACCTTCTACGCCGTCAGCGAGAAGATCTATCAGGCCGCTGCTGCCGCGCAGGGCGCTGAGGGTGGCGTCGCCCCCGACGGCACTGCCGCCCCCGACAGCGAGGGCTACTACGACGGTAACGTAAACTAATTTACCGCACTGCCACCGCCCGACAGATTTTGCCGGGCGGTGAATGGTGTTTCTAAGGAGAGTTCCTATGGCGGATAAACGCGATTATTACGAGGTGCTGGGCGTCAGCAAGAACGCCTCGGACGACGAGATCAAAAAAGCCTATCGCAAGATGGCGAAGGAATACCACCCCGACCTGCACCCCGGCGACAAAGAGGCGGAGGCCAAGTTCAAAGAGGTGGGCGAGGCCTACGAGGTGCTGTCCGACGCCCAAAAGAAGAGCCGTTACGACCAGTTCGGTCACGCAGGAGTCGACCCCAATTTCGGCGCCGGTGGCGGCGGCTGGGGCGGCGGTGGCGTCAATGTGGACTTCGGCGACATCGGCGACATTTTCTCCTCCTTCTTCGGTGGTGGCTTCGGCGGCGGTGGCGCACGGCGCAACCCCAACGCCCCCCGACAGGGCAGCGACGCCGGCGTCAACATCTTCATCTCCTTTGAGGAGGCGGCCAAGGGCTGTAAGCAGAAGGTGTCGGTGCCTCGCATCGTCCCCTGCGAGGAGTGTGGCGGCAGCGGCGCCAAAAAGGGCACCAGCCCCACCACCTGCCCCGATTGCGGCGGCAGCGGTCAGGTGTCCCGCCAACAGCGCACCCCCTTCGGCGTGATGCAGACCCAGACCGCCTGCCCTCGTTGTCAGGGACGCGGCCGTGTCATCGAGCATCCCTGTTCCGCCTGCGGTGGTCAGGGCCGTGTGCGTAAATCGGAGGAAATGGGCGTCAACATACCCGCCGGCATCGACGACGGTCAGGTGATCACCATCCCCGGCAAGGGCAACGCCGGTGTAAACGGCGGTCCCTTCGGTGATCTGAACGTGCAGGTGTCGGTGCGCCCCCACGCCCTGTTCGAGCGTGACGGCTACAACATTTGGTACGAGCTACCCATCACCTTTGCCCAGGCGGCATTGGGCGCCGAGGTGGAGATCCCCACCTTAGAGGGCAAGATGTCTTTCGACATCAAAGAGGGCACTCAGCCCGGCGACGTGCTGCGCATCCGCGGCAAGGGCATTCCCTATCTCCGTGGCCGCGGCGTGGGCGACCTGTTGCTGAAAATCGTGGTGGAGGTTCCCAAGAATCTTTCCAAAGAGCAGAAAAAGCTGCTCAAAGACTTTGAGGAAGCCACCGGCGATAAGCAGTACCAAAAGCGCAAGTCGTTCTTCGATAAACTGAAAAAAGGATTTAACTAATCAAACAGCCATCACCCACGGGGTGATGGCTGTTTTTTTGGCGCCTTAAGGCGTGGGAATAAACCCCCGGATCTACCGGGGGAAGATAAAAGAGCGGAGCGATCCCTTGCCTCCCCTTGTCAGGGGAGGTGGATTTTTGCCGTAGGCAAAAAGACGGAGGGGTAGTTTCGTTATCTCTCCCTCAGCCTCGCATAGGCTCGGCAGCTCCCTCAGAGAGGGAGACTGTTTCAGAACACCCCCTTTAATAATAAGTTACCCAATTCTATAAACCCTCGTCGCCGACCAACTTAAAAATCCCCTAAAATTTTCTTTTTTAGGTCTTGACAAGTTTTAGTACGCGCACTATAATAGTGTAGGTTCAATGTTTAGGAAGTGTCAAAAGCCTGAACCGCACATCGAAGATCCATTGAGGAGGATGAAACGATGGCACGCATTGATAAAAGCGCCCTGACCAAGACCGAGATCGTGCAGGAGGCTTCCAAACAATTCTTGGAAAAGGGCTATTCCCGCACCACCCTGTCGGCGATCAGCAAGGAACTGGAAATGAGTCCGGGCAACCTGACCTTCCACTTCCCCACCAAGGAGCATTTGCTCTCGGAGCTGGTGGATCTGCTGTGTGCCTTCCAGTGGAAGCTGATGGAGGAAGAGGCCGACGAGGGCTTCAGCTCGATTATGGCTGTCTGTTTGGAGTTGACCAGTATGGCCAGCGCCAGCGAGGCCGACCCGGTGATCAAGGACCTTTTCCTCTCGGCCTATACCAGTCCCCTGTGCCTGCAGACCATCCGCCGCAACGACACCGCCCGCGCTAAGCAGGTGTTCGGCGGCTACCGCCCCGATTGGACGGATGAGCAGTTTGCCGAGGCGGAGATCCTCTGCTCCGGCATCGAATACGCCACCCTGATGACCGCCGACGACCCGGTGTCGCTGGAGGCTCGTATCACCGGCGCACTGACCAACATCTTAGGCATCTACGGCATTCCGGAGGAGACCCGCAAGATCAAGATACAAAAGGTTTTCGCCATGGACTACCACAATTTGGGTATTCGGGTGCTGCGGGAATTTAAGGAATACGTGGCACAGGCCAACGAACAAGCCTTTCACACCCTGCTTAAGCGATAACTCCGCGGATATCAGCGGAACAAATCGTGTATATACTAAATCAGTTACATATATAAGGAGGACACCCCTATGAAAAAACGCATCCTTTCCTTGCTGTTGACGGTGGCGTTGCTGCTGACCGTCACCCCCCTGACCGCCTTTGCGGAGGATTGCGCCCATAATTACCCCTACGCCTGCTCCACCCTCTGCACCCTCTGTGGAGAGGTGCGCACCCCCGAGATGGAGCATACAAATTATCTGTCCGATTGCGACGAGACCTGCGGCCTCTGCAGTGAAGTGCGTGAGACCACCGTGCCCCACGAAAGCGATGGCTTTCCCTGTGTGGAGAACGTTTGCAAGCACTGCTATGCGGTTGTTCCTGCCACTGCGGACCATACCGACGAGGACGGCGACTATTACTGTGATGTCTGCTGGACTTGGCTGGGGTGCGATCAAAGCGTTCACTCCCGTGACGGCCTGCCCTGTCAGGATACGGTGTGCTATTATTGCGGCATAGAGATGCCTGCCGAGGATCATGAGATCGGCGGCGCCGCCATTTGTGTAGACAACCAATGCATCTATTGCGGCACCTCTGTTCCTGCCTCTGCAGATCACAATTATCAATGCTACTATGAGCAAGAGCTCACTTGCGTAAACGACGGCAAGCGGTATTATGAGTGCACCCAGTGCTACGATCGCTATACGGAAACGATCCCCACCACCGGCGAGCACGAGGACAGTGACGGCGACTACCAGTGCGATTGGTGCGTGCTCTGGCTGGGCTGCGAGAGCGGTATTCATAATCGTATGCACACGACCCTTTGTGTGGATAGCATTTGCTCGGCGTGCGGGTTGGCGATGCCTGCCACCGAGGGGCACGTCAGCAACAACTTTGCTTGCCGTGACGGCTGGTGCGTCAATGGTTGCAACACCCGGATACCCGCCACCGCCGACCATACCTATGACGACGCCGCCGACCCCGATTGCAACGTCTGCGGCGACGAGCGCGAGATAGCGTGTGTCCACGAGTACGATTCCGACTGCGACACGGTCTGCAACCTTTGCAGTGAGGTGCGTGAGCCTCTGACCTCTCACACTCCTTGGTATCCTTGCTTAGACAGTGAGTGTTTGGCCTGCGGAGAGATGGTGCCCGCCGGCGTGGATCACGACGACGAGGACGGCGACTATCGCTGCAATCGGTGCTTCCTGTGGTTGGGCTGCGACAGCGGCGTTCACAATCGCACCAGTCCGTACGCCTGTATGGACACCACCTGCAAAGCCTGCGGCATCGATCTGCCCGCCACCGAGCCCCACGACAGCAACAATTTTGACTGCTGTGACGGTGTGTGCGTAAACGGCTGTCAGACCGAAATGCCTGCCATCACCGATCACACTTATGCTTACGGGTGCAGCACCAATTGCTACATCTGCGGCTTCCCCACCCGCCCCGAGGCAGCGTGTGTCAGCGATGACGGCACGGTCTACGACCAGAATAGTCAGCAGCACTCCATCGCCTATTACTGCATGTATTGCAGCAGGTATCTGTCTGCCGTAGTGGAAGATCATATGGACGAGGACGGCGATGGTGCTTGCGACGTGTGCGGCGAGTCCCCCGCGTGGTTGAGTTGCACCCATCAGTACGATTACATTTGTTCCACCACTTGCAGCCTTTGCGGCTTCCCCACCCTCCCCGAGGCGGACCACCTGAGCGACGCCGGCACGGTCTATGACCGGGATGATACCCATCACGCGATCTACTACTCCTGTCAGCGTTGCGGTCAGATGATCGATTCCATCGTGGAAGAGCATGCCGACGAGGATGGCGACGGCGCCTGCGACGTGTGCGACTATATACCCTGTGAGGAGCACGTCTACGACAGCAACTTTGACTGGTACTGCAACGTCTGCGACGAGTTCCGCAACGTCGACGTTCCGATGGATGTCCTTGGCGTTTCTATCTCTGAGGATGTGAACGGCTTGGCCATGATCTTCACGGCTCAGGTGGAGGGGCTCGCCTTTGAAGGCACTCGTATCATCTACGACAACGCCACCATCGGCGGTCATAAGCTGATCGGTCTGGGCGCTGTGGTGAGCAACAACTACGATGAGGTGGGGTATGCCCCCTCGTTGGAGGACGTGGACGGTGTCCGCGTGCTGGACGTTCCCATCGTGTATGCTTACGATTACGACGAGACCACCGGTACGCTGTATTTTGCCGTCCGTGTCATCAACATCCCCGATGAGCACAAGGATACGATGCTGGTGTTCACCCCCTATTTCCTCTTTGAGAACAACTTAGGCGAGCAGGAAGCCTTTAGCTCCAGCGCCTGGGGCGATTCCTACAATCGCGTCGCCGGCACCGCTTCGTAAGAGCGACAAAGGCATAGATAGACGCATAGAATCCTTAACCAACCCGAGCCTGCGGCATCTGCCGCAGGCTCGGTCTTTTGTGCGCACAAGCCACATAAGCCTTCCCCTTGAGGGGCGGGGCGACTGTTAGATAATACAGGCCGTCAATGCCGTTGTCGCCCCTCGAATATGGCTGACGCCATATTCCCGACCAAGCCCTCCCCTTGAGGGGCGGGGCGACTGTTAGATAATACAGGCCGTCAATGCCGTTGTCGCCCCTCGAATATGGCTGACGCCATATTCCCGACCAAGCCTTCCCCTTGAGGGGAAGGGGGACCGCCGAACGGCGGTGGATGAGGTGGTCGCAGCGCGCATTTATGCATTCCGTTTGCGGAACGGATGAATCCGTTCCCTACAATCGCGCACCGACCTCGCGTTGTGCCGTTGGTGACGATGCCCACATCGTCCTGCGAAACCATCTATTTACAAAGGAAACGCTTTGTGCTATTCTATACCTACGATCTCTGAATGGGAGGAAGCAAAAATGAGAAAGATAGCCTTGCTTTTGGCAGTTGTATTCACGATAACTGTATGTTTGTCCGGTTGTGGAAAGCGTGACAATGCTCGCGAAAATGTTCACGACGATATGATTAAGAAAGCTATCGTAGAATTGGAATCACGATGGTCAAATTTTTTTGCGGAATGGAGCGATGAAGAAAAGGTTTTAGAAATCAAAAACACACGAGTCATCACGTTGCATGATAATGATTATTTGAATGGTATAGAATATGTTGTTGAATTCGCATTATATACTGCGGAGTCTTCCGAAAGCGGAACTATGCGGAGGGATATTTGTGAGGTGACCGTGGATCAAGATGAAACAATGACGGTGCGTCGAGGAGATTTTATTTTATCAAAAATAGCCTATTTATCTTATTTGGAAGAAGATGACGATATTGTCAAACACGTCGACGATTATGGCGATAAATATAATTGTAAAAAGACGTTGGATCCGAGTAAAGAAGAAGGATGGCAGACAGAGAAAGAAAATAGCGTTGCCTTGGGCAATGGTGATCACGAAGATATGATCAGCGATGCCGTTGTGGTATTGCAAGACTATTGGGTTGATGCCTATGACGAATTTGAGGAAAATGGAAATAAAGAGCGATATTTTGAAATCAAAAACACCCGTGTGTTCACGCTAACGAAGGCTGGCTATGAAGATTTGAAAGACGTTGAGTACGTTGTAGACTTTTTGTTGTATACAGATTGTTATGGAATTGATGAGTATTATACAGATTCTTGGGTAGCGCCCGCAGGGAAAGGCGGCGCGGTAGCTGTTTATCGAAATGGCGATATGGTAGTAGTGTCTAATAATTTTATTATATCAGCATGTTCGGATGCGTCAGGAATTAATCACGGTGAGGCTGTGAAATCCGTTGATGATTATGGCGACCAATATAACTGCAAAACAACATTGAAATAAACAGAACGCAAAAAGCCCGCTGTCCGATTGGACAGCGGGCTTTCGCTCTATCTCTTATTTCTCTTCAATAACCTCTTTGCCGCCCATATAGGGACGCAGAGCGGCGGGAATGCGCACACTGTATTTGCCGTCCACGTATTGCAGATTGTTCTCCAGGAAGGCGATCAGCATACGGGGGGGAGCCACCACGGTGTTGTTCAGCGTATGGGCCAGATACTTGCTGCCGTCGGCACCCTTGACGCGGATGCCCAAGCGGCGAGCCTGGGCGTCGCCCAGATTGGAGCAGGAGCAGACCTCGAAGAATTTGCCCTGCTTGGGAGACCAGGCCTCCACGTCGTAGGATTTCACCTTCAGGTCGGCCAGGTCACCGGAACAGCACTCCAAGGTGCGCACGGGGATGTCCAGCGAGCGGAACAGCTCCACGGAATAGCTCCACATCTTGTTGAACCACTCCATGCTTTCCTCCGGCTTGCAGATGACGATCATCTCCTGCTTCTCGAATTGATGGATGCGGTAGATGCCGCGCTCCTCGATGCCGTGGGCGCCCTTCTCCTTGCGGAAGCAGGGGGAATAGCTGGTGAGGGTCAGAGGCAGGTCGGCTTCGGGCGTGAAAGTGTCGATGAACTTACCGATCATGGAGTGCTCGCTGGTGCCGATGAGGTACAGGTCCTCGCCCTCGATCTTGTACATCATGGCGTCCATCTCTTCAAAGCTCATGACGCCGGTCACCACGTTGGAGCGGATCATATAGGGGGGGATGCAATAGGTAAAACCCTTGTCGATCATAAAGTCGCGGGCGTAGGCCAGCACAGCAGAGTGCAGACGGGCGATGTCCCCCATCAGATAGTAGAAGCCCTCGCCGGCCACCTTGCCGGCGGCGGCCTTGTCGATGCCGTTGAATTTCGCCATAATGTCGGTGTGGTAGGGGATCTCGAAGTCGGCTTCCTTGGTATCGCCGTAGACCTCCACCTGCACGTTGTCCTCGTCACTCTTGCCCACGGGAACAGAGGGGTCGATGATGTTGGGGATCTTCATCATCCGTTCGGTCAGCTCGCGGGCCAGCTCCGCCTCCTGCTGCTCCAGCTCGGCTAACTCCGCCGCCTGCTGACTCACCAGCTGCTTCTTCTGCTCGGCTTCCTCCCGCAGACCCTTCGCCATCAGGCCACCGATCTCCTTGGACACCTTGTTGCGGTTGGCACGCAGCTCGTTGGCGCGGGTGTTGACCTCGCGCTTTTTCGCGTCCAGCTCGATAACCTCATCCACCAGGGGCAGCTTGTGGTCTTTAAACTTTTTGCGGATGTTCTCTTTCACCAGTTCGGGGTTTTCCCGAATAAACTTCATATCCAACATAATACGATTCCTCCGTCTTTTTGGACTACAACAAAGAATTATACCACACCCATCCGCACATTTCAAGATTATAATACAAAAAAGAGGAACGGCATCTGCCGTTCCTCCTTTGCGTTATTCTTCCTTTTTGTCCTTTTTCTCTGCCTTCATCTCCCAGTGGATGAGGAAGGCCAGCAGCGCACGGATGAGGATGACGATGCCCAGCACCGCCAGCTCGGTAAGATCGTGGACGATGACCGTCTTGATGATCTCGGCACCCATCTTGAATTCCAGCGCCAAGGCTAAGGTCTTGCCCAGCTCGATGACGATGTTGATGGCGCGGTGGCGGATCAGTCCGTTGGCCAGAGAAAACAGGGATTTGCCGGAGCCGACGATGATGATGAGCACGCCGATGAGCTCCAGCGTCAGTGCGGAAACCTCCGCGATGTTATGCAGAATGTGCTCGTAATTGGTTAAAAAAGCATCCATGTTGGAACACTCCTTATTGTTTCACATACTTGTTCCAGCCGTCTGTGACGGTCTGTACCCCATCATCGGTGACCCACGATGCCTCCACGCCTTTCAGGCGGGAGATGAGTGCCTTTCCTTCCTCAATCGACATACAGAAGAGGGCGGTGGAGAGGGCGTCCCCCATCCCCGAATCGGGACAGATGATCGAAACGGACAGATACCCTTCGGCAGGCAGGAGGGTGTCGGGGTGGATGATGTGGTGATAGTTTTTGCCGTCCACGATATAGTATCGCTGGTAGGAGCCACTGGTCACCAGCGCCTCGTTGGTGAGCTGGAGATAGGCCAAATAGTCAGCCTCGGTGTCCTCGGGGTTTTCCAGCCCCGCCGTCCAGGGTGTGCCGTCCGGCTTTGCCCCTACGGCGCGGACGTTGCCGCCCACGTTGAGCAGCCAACCGCTGACGCCTTGTTCTTCCAACCACTTTGCCACCTGCTCGGTGGCATAGCCCTTGGCGATGGCGCCCACGTCCAGCCGCATCTGGGGATCGGTAAGGGTGACGGTGCTTGCCTTTTCGTCAATCACCATTTTGGTGATGTCGGTGTGCTGCGCCGCCTCCTGCAGCTTGTCCATGGGGGGCAGGGTGGCGTTTGCCGGATCGCTCATACCCACTGTGCGGTGGTCGTGCCAGAGTTTTAGCACGCTGCCCATGGCCACGTTCACCATGCCATCCGTTTGCTCGTGCATCTCTCTGGCATACAGCAGCAGGTCGATGATCCGCCGATCCACCGTCACGGTGCGGTGTGCGCCGTCGGTCAGGTCGTTGATGGTGCAGAGGTTTTCGAAGCCCTCGTAACGTTTGTAGATGTCGTACAGCCGATGGTATTCCCCCAACCGTTCCAGCGCTTTGTTCGCCATCTCGTCAAAGGCCTTTTGGCTTTCGGCATAACCGACGATGGTGGTGGCGGTGTCGAAATAGTCAAAGGAATAGGCAGAAAATTTCTCCAAATTTTTATGCGATTCTTTTCCGCAGGCGGTGCAAGAGAAGAGCATACACACCGCCGTTAGAACCCAAACAAGTCGTTTCATACGCAGTCACTCACAGAGCAAAAAACGAGAGGGGAAACCCCTCCCGTTTCGGATTAGACAGAATTAGATCTTGGAGGCGGCGGCCACGAAGCCGTCTACTTTGATGGTGCAGCCGGCGGATTTCAAGCTGTCCACACCATACGTGCTGTCCTCGGCCTGCAAGCCGGCGATCTCGGCGCCGGTCTTGCCTACACAAGCGGCGTCAAAGGCGTCCGCCTGCTCGCTCCAAGTTTTGGTGTTCTCGCCCATGGAGGGGTAGAACTCACGCTTGGTCTGCACGGGCTTGGTGGCGTCAAAAGAAGACTTGCCGGCAACATCAAAGCCGAAGCTGACCTCGACGCAATCGCTGGAAGCAGCCACAAACTTGCCGTCTTTCTGGGCGGCGGCGCAGATGTTGACCGTCACCTTGTTGCTGCCCGGCTGATCCTCGGTGGCGTCGGTGCAGGTCTGCACGGTGGCGATGGCGACCTTCAGGGAGGCGTCGGCAGCCACCTCGGTCTTGGCGTTGGCAACCGCCTTTTCAATGGCGCCCACAAATTCGTTGATCTTGATGGTGCAACCGGCATCGGCCACCTCTTTGGAGCCCTTGTTGTCCTCCAGCACCAGAGCCTTCACCTGGGCGATGGTCTTGCCAACGATAACGGTCTCAAAAGCGTCGGCCTGCTCGTGCCAGGCCTTGACGTTCTCGCCCATGGAGGGGTAGAATTCACGCTTGGTTTTAAACTCGTTCTTGGCAACCGCCTTACCCTCGAAGGTATAGGTCACCGCATTCTGCATGGTGTCCAGATCGCAGGCGACGATCTTGCCGTCCGCATCTACGATGACAGCGGCGACGGTGACGTCCACAGAGCCCTGACCGGCCTGATCCTCGGTGGCATCGGTAGCGGCGATGTTGCTCAGATACGTGCCGGCACCGAACTTCACGGTGGCGGAAGCGTTGTCATCGGCGGGCTTGTCGGTCTTGTCGTCCTTTTTGTCGTTGCCGCAGCCGACCAGAGCCAGCATGGAAACCAGCATCAGGGCGCACAGAGCAACAGAGAGAATCTTCTTCATGGTGTATTTCCTCCTAAATTATAATTTGACACAGTAAATGTCCCACGATTTCGGGACACTTTATATTATACCATATCAAAAGAGGGTTGTCAACACTAATTGTTAAAATATTAACAGCTCATTACCATTTGTTCGGGATGCGTCGAATCAGCAGGGCACCGCACAGTCCGATGAGCAGTCCGGCGATGGTGCCGCTCACCGCCAACACGATGAGGTAATACCCCAATTCGGCGGTGTTCATCATCCACATAGCCATCAGGATCTGTCCCACGTTGTGGGTGACGCCTCCTGCTACGCTGACCCCTGCCACGGACAGGAAATTCAGCCGTTTCAGAAGCACCATCACCGCCATGCTCAGCACACCGCCGGCCAGACTGTACAGAAAGGCCATCCAGTTACCGAACAGTAGGGTCACCAGCACCATGCGAAGCAGCGATACGGTGGCCGCCGCAGGCAATCCGCGGCGATACAGCAAAAAAATGAGGATGATGTTGGGCAATCCCATCTTGATGCCCGGCACCGCCGCAATCAGCGGCGGCAACAGCACCTCGATATAGGCAAGCCCCAGCGCCAGAGATACACACAACCCTAAAAAGGCGGTGTCCTTGACTTTATTATGCATCGCGGACACCTCCTTCATACCTGTTAGATCACAATGTCCGGTTCGTTGGTAGTATCTGCCGTTTGGACGGTAATAACCACCTTGTTGGGCAGACAGATGATGCTTTCGCCCTCACGATGGATCGGCTTGTGGGCGGCGCAGATGCCGTCGGGGCAGGAGGCTTTTTCCACCCAAGCCTTGCCGTCCCTGATGATCAGGCGATTGAGCCCGTCGCCCTCGGTGTGGATGTCTTTGACCAAATCCTCGTCCAAGGGGTAGGTGGCAACCACCTTGCCGTCGATGGATACCGTGACGGTATCCCCCTCACCGCGTAAGAAATAGAGGCAAGCGCCGGCAATGGCGATCACGGCCAGCAATGCGACGATAAAGATCACGTCGTTACGGACGCGTTGCTTACTCTTCACCGTGAGGCACCTCGAACTGGGTGTTGATCAGATCTTCCGCGTCCACGCCCTCGGGCAGGTTGGGGAAGACCACCTTTTTCAGGCAGCCGGTGGGACAGCAATCCGCACAGGCGCCGCATCCGGTGCACTTGCTATAATCAATGACCGCCAGATTGTCCACCACGGTAATGGCGCCGTGGGGGCAGGTCTTTTCGCACTTTTTACAACCGATGCAGGCGTTCTGGCAGGCCTTGCGTGCGTCTGCGCCCTTATCCTTGCTGCTGCACATCACCACCACGGCGGTCTCCTGCGGCACCATTTGGATGATCTTCTTGGGGCAGATGGTGGCGCACAGACCGCAACCAAGGCAACGGCTGGTGTCCACGCGGGCGATGCCGTCGATCATGCAGATGGCCTCGGCGGGGCAGGCGTTGGCGCAGTCGCCGAGACCCAGACAGCCGTAGGTGCAGGTGCCGGGGCCGCCGTACAGCATGGCGGCACCCTTGCAGTTGGGCACACCCTCGTAATCGGCCTTTTTGCGGGTGGCCTCGCAGTGACCGTTGCAGGCCACGAAAGCCACCTTATCTTCAAAAGGCTCGGCCTCGACGCCCAGGATGGCGCCGATCTCGTCGGCCACAGCCTGTGCACCGGGGATGCAGAGGTTGGGCTTGACGCCGCCCTGTGCCAGTGCGGCGGCATAGTCGTCACAGCCCTTATAGCCGCAGGCGCCGCAGTTGATGCCGGGCAGGCAAGCACGGATTTTCACTTGGGTGGCGTCATCGGGGGTGGCAAAGAAGTGGCAAATGAGAGCCAACAAAATTCCCAGAACCAGCGCGATGGCACCCACCACCAGGAAAGCAATCAAAACATCCATTTTCATTACCTCCTATTACGCGAAAATGTTTTCAACGATGCCGCCGAAGCCCATAAAGGCCAACGAGAGGAAGGAGGCGGCAATGAGGGTGACGGGCAACCCACGGAAGGGAGCGGGGATGTTACTCTCGTCGATGCGGGAGCGCACGCCGGAGAACAGCACCATGGCCAGCAGGAAGCCCAGACCAACGCCCAGGGCGCTGACCATAGACTCCAAGAAGGTGTAGTCGTCGATGATATTCTGGATGGTGACACCCAGCACCGCACAGTTGGTGGTGATCAGGGGCAGATATACGCCCAATCCCTTATGCAGGGAGGGGGAGAACTTTTTGAGCAGCAGTTCCAGCATCTGCACCAGCGCAGCGATGACCAAGATGAACACGATGTTCTGCATATAGCCCATCTCCAGCGGGTTGAGCACCCAATACTGGATGGGCCAGGTCACCGCAGAGGCGATCAGCATCACCGCCGTCACGGCGATGCCCATGCCGGTGGCCTGATCCAGCTTTTTGGATACACCCAGGAAGGGGCAGATACCCAAAAAGCGGGAAAGCACGTAGTTGTCCACCAACACGGAGGAAAGCAGAATGATAATCAACGTTTTAAACATTATGCTTCATCTCCTTTCTCGGTGCAAGCGGTGTGGCAGTGGGCGGCGTTGGGGCAGCCGGCGCAGGAGAAACTCTTTTTCAGCGGCGCCTTACCCTTGGTGACGATATACACCAGCGCGATCAGCAGACCGTACACCAGCAGACCGCCGGGGGCCTGGGAGAGGAAGGAGATTTTGTAATTCTGCAAGAAGGGGATGGGCGTGCCCGCAAAGGTGGCGTTGCCCAGCACCTCGCGGATGACCGCCATCATGGTCAGGGCGATGGTGAAGCCGATGCCCATACCCACGCCGTCCAGGGCGGATTTGACCACGGGGTTTTTGCCGGCGAACATCTCGGCGCGGCCGAGGATGATGCAGTTGACCGTGATCAGGTCAAGATATACGCCCAAGGTGGTGTACAGATCGGGCATATAGGCCTGCACCAGCAGCTTGACGATGGTCACGAAGCCGGCGATGATGACGATATAGCAGGGGATGCGCATGGTATCGGGGATGATGTTGCGCAGCAGAGAAATGAACACGTTGGAGCAGATCAGCACCAGCATGGCGGCAATGCCCATGCCGAAGGCGCCGTCCACCGTTTTGGTGGTGGCCAGGGTGGGGCAGGTGCCGAGGATGAGCACCAGCGCGGGGTTTTCTTTCAAAACGCCTCTGGTCAATACGTCCAGATTGCTGCCTTTTTTCATCATTCAGCACCTCCTTCCAAAATTTCCACCGCTTTGAAGCAGCGCTCGATGGCTTTCAGATAGCCGTTGTTACTGATGGTGGCGCCGCTGATGACATCCACGTCCTTGTAGGTGTCGATGGTGGTGCCGTCAAATTGACCGTAGTACTCCTCGGTGCCCCAAGCGGCGCCGTAGTCCTTGCTCTCCTCGTGTGCGACGGTGAGGCATTCCAGCATGTTGCCGTCGGGAGAAATCACGGTGCAGATTTGAATGGGGATGTTTTTGGCTTCTTGATATTCGTTGGGATTGCCGAACCAGCCGAAGCCCAAGCCGTTGATCTCGATGACGTAGTTGCCCTCGGCGTTTTTCTGCACCGAGGTGATGTTTTCGTTGATGCCGCTGTCGGTGGTGTCGACGGCGGTGTGGGCGGCGGCCAACGCCGCCTTGCTCTGCGCCAGGGTGCCGTTCTCGGCGCTGACGTCCTTGGTCACCACGTTGCCTTCGGCGTCCACGCCGATAAACTGCTCGCCGATGATATACACGTAGCCGGCGCCGTTCTTGGCGGCATAGATAAAGTCGATGGCGTTGGTCGCGTCGGCGATGGCCTGCTTCACGAAGTCGCCTTCGCCGGCGGGCAGAGCCGCTTTGAGGTTGTCGTTAAAGATCTCCTCGGGGCTGCGCAGGTCAGCCTCGCCGCCGCCCAGGATGGTGGCGGCATTCAAAGCGTCCTTCATGGCGGTGCGATAACCCTTGATGGTCTTGCTGGTGGCGCCGGCCTCCACGTCCGCCACGGTTTTGATGTTCTTGCCCTTCATTTGGTCGCCCAGGGTCTTTTCAAAGCCCCAGGTCTCGGAGGAAGACAGACACACGGAGCCGGTGATGATGCCGTCGGTGGAAACACCGCACATCAGCATCATATCCGGCTTATAGCCGGTGGCGTTGATCTTAAAGACGTAGCCTTTGCCGGAGGTCTCCTTATAGGCTTCCACGATGCTGTCGGGCAGCTTGGAAATGTCCTTCAACTCTTCAAATCCGGTGCCGTCCGGCATAACCTCTAACAACGCCTTATTGGCGGCGTCGCTTTCGCGCTTGGCGATGATGGGGGCGGTGATCTGGTTGGTGAGGGCCAGCAGCAGGGCAACCACCGTGCAGATGGCTACCAGCACGCCCACGGTTTTGATGTTTTTAAGCATTACTCAGCGCCTCCTTCCAAAATAGCAACTACTTCAAAGCAGCGCTCGATGGCTTTTAGATAGCCGTTGTTGGTGATGGTGGCACCACCGATGGTGTCCACGTCTTTGTAGTTCTCGATGGTTTTGCCGTCAAACTGACCGTAATAGGACTCCTCGCCGCAGACGGCGCCGTAGCCCTTGCTCTCGGAGTGAGAAACGGTGAGGGTGTCGATGATCTTACCTTCGGGAGTGAGAGACACACGGATAACAATCGGAATGTTTTGGCCGGTGACATAGTGGGTTTCGTCACCGAAGTAGCCGAAGCCTAAACCGTTGACCTCAACGATATAGTTGCCACTGGCGGTCTTGGTTACTCTCTGTACGTTCTTGTCGATACCCTCATAGGCGGTCAGGTCCACGGCGGTGGGGTTGGATTCTGTCATAGCTTTGATGGCGTCCGCAATCGCGGGATAGGCAGTGGGAGCCCCTGCCTCTATACCAATAAACTCCTCGCCGATGACAGCCACGTAGCCGGCGTCGTTATGGGCGGAGTAGACGGCGTCCACGCCCTCTATCTTTTCGGTGAAGAACAGCTTGGTGAACTTGCCCTCGCCGGCAGGCAGAGCGGCAGCCAGATTGTCCTGCAGAATCTGATCGGGGGTACGGACGTCCACGTCGGCGCCGCCAAGAGTCAGCACGGCATTCAGAGCGTCCTTGACAGCGTTTTTGTAACCGTTAGTGGTTAAGGTGGCGCCCATAATGGTGTCCACTGACGCTACACCGTTGATGTCCTCGCCGATGAAACTTTCGCCGTATTCTTGTTCTTCACCTAATGCTTCGTTGGAGGAGAGACACTCGGCACCGGTGACCACACCATCGGCGGAAACGCCGCATAGAATAACCATGCCTTCACCGTAGCCATTGACGGTCAGTTCCACAACGTAGCCCAGACCGTGTCCTTCTTCATATACGGCGGTGACGGAGTCGGGCAGCACAAACTCGGTTAAATCTAGCTTTTCAAAGTCACGGCCACCCTCCATAACCGCCGCTAGTTGTTTGTCCAACTTGGACGATTTCTCGGATTCCTCATCTTTGCTATTCTCATCTCCACAGCCCATCATCGTCAGAGCGAGAAGAGCGCAAACGCATAGCAGTGCGCCGATGTGGCGGATGGTTTTCGCCATCATTTGCCACCTCCCACTCCAAAGACTTTGTGACGGGTCCATTTGCTGATATAGGGGGTGAGAATGTTCATAAACAGGATGGCGAAAGATACGCCCTCGGGATAGCTGCCGAAATAGCGGATGAGACAGGTCATCAGACCGCAGCCGATACCGAAGATCACCTTACCCAAAGGGGTGGGGGGAGAGGTGGTGTAGTCGGTGGCCATGAAGATGGCACCGATGACGACACCGCCGCACAGCACCATAGACAGCGCTTTGACGGGGTCAAAGCCCTCCATAAAGAGGGAGAACACAAACACGGTGCTCATAAAAGCTACGGGGTTATGCCAGGTGATGACGCGGCGGATCAGCAGATAGATGCCGCCCACCAGCAACGCAAAGGAGCAGGTTTCGCCAATGGCGCCGCCGTAATAGCCGGTGGCCAGGGTCAGCAGACCGGGCATGGCGGGCTTGGGGGTGACGTCAGCCAAGGGGGTGGCGCCGGCTACTGCGTCCACGTTGATGGGGAAGGCCGCCTGCGTCACAGAGGTGAAGGCCACCAGCATGAAGACGCGGGCAGCGATGGCGGGGTTGACCACGTTTCGACCCAAGCCACCGAAAAGGCTTTTGACCACGATGATGGCAAACAGCGAGCCGACCACACACTGCCACAGGGGGATGTTGGCGGGCAGGTTGAGAGCCAGCAACAGGCCGGTGACGGCGGCGGAAAGGTCTTTAACGGTTTGCGGCTTTTTGGTGATGAGGCAGAACAGCGCCTCAAAGGCCACACAGGCTACCACGCAGGTAAGGATCACCCACAGGGAGCGCAGCCCGAAGATGATCACGCCGGCGATGGAGGCAGGCAACAGGGCGATCAACACGTCCAGCATAATGCCGGCGGTGGACTGACCGCAGTGAATGTGAGGAGAAATGGCAAGCTTGCTCATACTTTTTTGTCCTCCTTTGCACGGGTTTGTTTCAGCAATTCCTTGGACAGCTTGTTTCTCTGAACCAGAGGACGGTTGGCGGGGCAGACAAAGGAACAGCAACCGCACAACATACAGGTGTCCACCGACAGCTTTTTGAGCGCCTCCACGTCGTTGTATTTATAGGCGTGGGAGATGGCGGCAGGAGCCAAACCGAAGGGGCAGTGGTTGGTGCAGGCACCGCAACGGATGCAGGCGGTGGTTTTGGGCAGCCACGCTTCTTTTTTGGTCAGGGCCAGGATGGCGTTGGTGTTGGTCATCACCGGCTCGTCGGCAGAGGGTACGGTGACGCCCATCATGGGGCCGCCGTAGATGATCTTGTCAGGGTCGCAGGTGAGGCCGCCGCAAGCAGCAAACAGATCGGACAGTGCGGCGCCCACGGGGGCCAGCACGTTCTGGGGCTGAGCCACGGCGCTTCCCTCGACGGTCACGCATTTCTCCACCAGTGGCATACCGGTTTTGAGATAGGTTCCGATGGTGGCAAGGGTGGTGCAGTTGATGACGATGCAGCCCGCATCGATGGGCAGCTTGCCCTCGGGTACGACACGGCCCACGGTGTGGTAGATCAGCACCTTTTCACCGCCCTGGGGATAGACGGAGGGCAGCATCTTGACGCTGACCTGAGCCTCGGTGACGGAGGCGGCCATGTTACGCATGGCCACGGCGGCACGCTTTTTGTTGTTTTCGATGCCGACGATCACCTTTTGAATGCCCAGCAGGGGGCAGAGCACCCGCAGAGCGTCCCCCATGTCGTCGCTGCGCTCCATCATGGTGATGGTGTCGCTGGTGACGTAGGGCTCGCATTCGGCACCGTTGATGATGAGATAGTCGATGCGCTCAGGGTCCACGTTGAATTTCACGTGGGTGGGGAAGCCGGCGCCGCCCAGACCCACGATGCCGCTTTCTTTGAGGGCGGCCAGCAGCTCTTCGCGGGTGCTCACGGTGGGGGGAGTCACAGACTCGTCCACCGTTTGCAGACCGTCGGATTCGATGACGATGGCGGCGGTGGTGTTGCCGCCGGCGCCCAGCAGATCTTTGATCTTGGTCACCTTTCCGGATACGCTGCTGTATACGGGAACGGATACAAAGCCGCTTGCTTCGGCAATTTTCTGACCCACCTTTACCTCGTCGCCCACTTTAACGATGGGGGTGGAGGGGGCGCCGATGTGCATCGCCATCGGGATGGTGACGGTCTTGGGAATGTCCATGCGCAGAACGGGCTTGTGTCGGGTTTTCTTTCTGTGGGGAGTGTGTACGCCGTGGAGATAAGAAGCCATAGTTCATACACCTTTCTGTTGAAGTAGCAGCGAGCCGAAAATCGCCCTGCTGCCCATAATACATCATTATATATAATAAAGGCAACCCAACGGATTGTCAACGATTGTTCAACTTTTAACAAGAAGTACCTCTGCTAACAAAAAAAGGAGAGCAGAGGATTCTCTGCTCTCCTTTTGAACGTCGTTCGTTTTATTCGCCGAAGAAGTGGCGGTGTACGGCAGCCACGGCACGGTCGGCGTCCTTCTTGTCCACCAACACGGACACGCGGATTTCGCTGGAAGAAATCATCTGGATGTTGATGCCGGCATCTGCCAGAGCTTCAAACATACCGGCGGCCACGTTTTCGTGGGTCTCCATGCCGGCGCCCACGATGGAGATCTTGGCCACGTCCTGGTCGGCGCGCAACTCCTTGGTGCCCACCGCCTCGCAATAGTCGCGCAGGCTCTCTACGGCGGCGTCGGCGTCGCCGGCGGGCACGGTGAAGGCAATATCCTTGGTGCCGTCACGGCCCACGGATTGCAGGATGTTATCCACGCAGATGTGGGCCTTCGCCACGCGGGAGAACACCTTAAACGCAATACCGGGCTCATCGGGAACACCGATGAGAGCCACGCGAGCCACGCCGTCGTCCTTGGCGACACCCTTAATCAACATTTTCTCCATTTTCGTTACCTCCTTGACCTTGGTGCCTGTCGCCACGGTAATGCTGGACAGGACTTCCAGTTCCACGTTGTATTTTTTTGCCATTTCCACCGAGCGGTTGTTCAGTACCTGTGCACCGGAGGTGGCCAGTTCGAGCATTTCGTTATAGGTGATCTCATCCAGCTTTTTGGCGCCGGGGATCTTGCGGGGATCGGCGGTGTAGACGCCTTCCACGTCGGTGTAGATCTGGCACAGATCCGCACGCATGGCGGCGGCGATGGCCACCGCGCTGGTGTCGGAGCCGCCGCGACCCAGGGTGGTCATATCGTCATAGCGGTTGAGGCCCTGGAAGCCGGCCACGATGACGATGCGGTTTTTGTCCAGCTCGGCGCGGATGCGCTCGGGATTCACCCGCTTGATGCGGGCGGCACCGTATTTGGTGTTGGTCTCAAAGCCGGCCTGCCACCCCAGCAGGGAAATGGCGGGATAGCCCAGAGAATCGATGGCCATTGCCAGCAGAGAAATGGAGATCTGCTCGCCGGCGGCCATCAGCATATCCATCTCGCGCTTGCTGGCGCGCTGGTTGACCTCTTTGGCTTTGGCGATCAGATCGTCGGTGGTATCGCCCTGGGCGGAAACCACCACCACCACGTCGTTACCCTCTTTGTAAGTATCGGTGATGATTTTGGCGACACGCATCAGCTTGGCGGCATCTGCCACCGAGCTACCTCCGAATTTTTTTACAACTAACATTTTAATGTTGCACCCCTTTGGTGAAAAAATAAACTTTGTAGATTGTGGTCCACCGAGGGTTTTGCACCCCTTTGGTAAAAAAATAAACTTTGTAGATTGTGGTCCACCGAGGGTTTTACACCCCTTTGGTGAGAAAAGACTTATCCATTTTATCCACCTTGCGGTTGAGCCGAGTCAAACCCCTTTGGTGAAAATAGACTGTATTGCTTGTGGAAACCTGGATCAATACATCCGCAAACGGCGGACGAGGGTCATGCCGGTGAAGGAAGCGATCTTCTCTTCCAGCAGATATTCGGGCATGGAGGGAGAAATAAACGCTACCTCGTTGTTGGGGGCATCGGGGATGGAGATCATCCGCACGTCGCCGAACACCTGACCGATCTGCACCAGCGCCTTGGCGTCCTCTTCGCAGGCGAAGCGGAGCAGCAGGCGGGCGGGAGCCAGGCGGTGGTCACGGACGTGACCGGGCTCGTTGCCCTCCCAGAATAAGTATTTGCGGGCGTGGAGGTGTTTGACCTCGTCGATGACGTCCGCCACCACCGCGCTGGCGGTGGGGAGCTTTCCTGCGCCGCGGCCCACAAAGACCACGTCGCCCACGCTGTCACCGCGCACCATCACGGCGTTGAACACGTCGTTGACGTCGGCCAGCAGGTTATCCTTTGGCAGAATCATGGGGGACACCTGACAGAACAGGTGGCCGTCCTCCACGCGGGTGGCACGCCCCACCAGCTTGATGACGCCACCGCAGGCGGCGGCGTATTTCACGTCCTCCTCGGTGAGGTCGGTGATGCCTTCGGTGTGCACCTCGTTGGGGTAGACGTGCTTGCCAAAGGCGAGGGAGGCCAAGATGCAGATCTTGCGGCAGGCATCGTGACCCTCCACGTCGGCGGAGGGGTCCCGCTCGGCATAGCCCAGCTTTTGCGCCAGCGCCAAGGCGCTGTCAAAGCTCATGCCCTCGCGGATCATCTTGGTGAGCATAAAGTTGGTGGTACCGTTGAGGATACCCGCCACCTCGAACACCTCGTTGGCGGCCAGACACTGGTCCAGCGGGCGGAGAATGGGGATGCCGCCGCCCACGCTGGCCTCAAAGAGAAAGTTGAGGTTGTTTTCTTTGGCGATGGCCAACAGTTCGTCGCCCTTGGCGGCCACCAGCTCCTTGTTGGAGGTGACCACGCTCTTGCCCGCCAGCAGGCTGGCTTTGACAAAGTCATAGGCGGGGTGCAGACCGCCCATGGTCTCCACCACGATGCGGATCTCGTCATCCTCCAGGATGTCGTTGAAATCGGTGGTGAATGTATCGGCATAGGGCAGATCGGGGAAAGAGCGCAGATCCAAGATCCGTTTCACGCGGATGCTGTCTCCCGCTTTGGCAGCAATGCCTTTGGCGTTGTGGTCCAGCACTTCGGCTACGCCGCTGCCCACCACGCCATGACCTAAAATGGCAATGGAAATCATAGTGTTATCTTCCTTTTCTTTAGGGTGAAGAGTGAAACCCGAACTCCGTTTTGGAAAGGCGGATTTTTGCTCATCCTTTGTTAAAATACTCGGAAATACATAGAGTATTTCCTGCGTTTTTGCCGCGGCTGAACAAAAATCCGCTCTTTTCAAAATCTTCGACCGCAAAGCGAGGAGATTTTGAGGGATTTTCGTTTCGTTCGGGCGAAGTAATGCTTGTGCCTTACGAGCACGAGCGAGGCGAAAAGCACCGAAATATCCCGCTTTGCGGCGAATTCGAGTTTCACTGTTCACCCTACGGGGTCGTGGTTTCTTCCGGTTTGGAGGGCAAAGCCGCCGTAGTGCCGGTGGAGGGGATGGCGGTGCTGCTGCCGGCAGAGCCGGTAGTGGAACCTGTGGTGGAGCCGGTAGTGGAACCGGCAGTCGAACCGGTGGTCGAACCGGTGGTGGAGCCGCCGGTGCCGCCGCAGGTGCACACGTCCGGCTTAAAGGTGGACTTATACACGCCGACCTCGGTTGATTTGCAGTTTTCGTTGGCGATCAGTCCGGTCTTGGTGCAATAGGTCAGTTCCTCCACGCCCTCCGGCATGACAAAGTCCTTGATTTGCAGATCTTCGTGGAGCACCTTCATGGCTTTGTTCCACAGAATTTTCGCATAGTAGGTTTGGCGAGGATTGGTCTTGGTGGAAAGCTCTTGGTTGTTGTCGTAACCAAACCAACTGGAGGCACAGTAATAGGCGGTGCCGCCGCAGAAATACACGTCCTTGTCGTCCTCGGAGGTACCGGTCTTGCCGTATACCTGCCAATCCTTCCAATCCTGACCCAAATAGAGCCAGCCGGTGCTGCCGCTGCGGTTTTCGGTGACGCGTTGCAGCAGACGGTTCATCACGTAGGCGGATTGGGGATCCAAGGCAACCTCGGTGTTGCAGCCGCCGTATTCCAAACTGCCCTTATCCAGCAGATGGGGGGCGTTTTCGCCGTCGGCGGAGCGGGTGACGTAGTAATAGGTGTAAGGCTCGTTATAATAGCCGCCGTTTCCGAACACGGCATAGGCCGCCGCCATCTCGCGGGCGGTGACGCCGTCAGAGAAGGCGCCCAGCGACAGGGGGGCATAGTTCATATCGGACAGGACGTTGCCCCCCACCACCTTGTTGGTGACCAGGGTGGACAGGTGGTAGGTGTCCCGCAGGAAATCAAAGCTTTCCTCTTTGCCGATGTCCTGTATCAAGCGGACAACGGTGGTGTTCAGGGATTTTTGCAGCGCCACGCCCAACAGCACGTTGCCGCGATCGGTAGGCTTGGATTGACCGTAGTTTTTGGGCCACGGTTTGTTGTTGGTTTCTTTTAGGGTGACGGGGGCATCCTTCAACACGGAGGAATAGTGAACCATGTTGTTTTTGATGGCATAGCTGTATGCCGACAACGGCTTGATGGAAGAGCCGGGGGAGCGCACCGAACCGGTGGAGCGGTTGAGCACACGGTTTTGGGTTTTCTCGCCTCGTCCGCCGATGGTGGCGATGACCTTGCCGTCATAGTCCACGCAGAAGAAAGCGGCCTGAGGTTCTTCCTCGTCCCCTTCGATGTGGGCGGGGAAGTTGGACTCGTCCTCATAGACGGCCTGGATTTTTTCTTGGATGGCGGGATCTTCGGCAGAGTAGATGTTGAGGCCGCCGTAATACACCAGATTCTGTGCGTAGTTGTAGGTGTAGTCGTATTCCTGCATCAAATCGCTGATGACGTCTTCGATGATCAGATCCACGTAGTAGTCCTGCACCTCTTGTTTGACGGCGCTGCTTTGATAGACCAGCTCTTCGTCCAGGGCGTTCAGATACTCGTCTTTGGTGATGAAGCCGACTTCGTACATCTTGGACAGCACCAGCTGCTGACGCTGACGGACGTTGTCGGGATGGTTATAGGGGTCGTACAGACTGGGGTTGTTGGTGATGCTGGCCAGCACCGCACATTCCGCCAAGGACAGCTCCTGCAGCTCCTTGCCGAAATAGGCACGGGCACCGATGCCCACGCCCACCAGGTCGCCGGTGAGGGGCACGTTGTTGAGATAACCCTCCAAAATTTCATCCTTGGTATATTTGGAGGATTCCATATAGGAAGCGGTCAAAATCTCGTTGACCTTACGCTTGATGCTGTGGTCGTTTTCTTGGGTGGTGACCTTAATGAGCTGCTGGGTGATGGTGGAGCCGCCGTATTCGGTGGAGCCCAGGTGGAAAGCGCGGTTGAGCACCAGATTGACCATGGCGCCGGCGGTGCGCTTCCAGTCCACGCCCTCGTGGTCGCGGAAACGTTCGTCCTCGATGGCGATGACGGCGTTTTGCATATTCAGGGGAATGTCCTCCAAGCCGACCCAAACGGAGTTGCCGCCTTCCAGATTGTGGTAGGGCACCCACTGTTCGTTTTCGTCCTGCACCCAAATGATGGAGCGCTTGCTTTGGGAGAGGGCGCTCAGGTCGGGGCAGTAGGCCTCGGCGTCAAAGTTGGTGACCCAGAAGACCACCAGTGCGCCCACCACCAGCGTGGCGGTGAGGATGCCCACCATCACGGTGCCGAACAGACAGGCGAAGAAGCCGCGGATGATCCGCACCCATAGGGGTTTGCCGCGCCGATTGGCTTTGCGCTGTTGGCGGCGTGCCTTGCGTTGCTTCTTTTGCTCGGGGGTGGGATGAAAAACCGAGGCAAACCACTGGCCGATACGCGTAGGTAGGGTGGAGAACCACTCGCCCACAGACATACGCTTTTTCTTATTTTTTTGCGTCTTGTTTGCCATATCGTGCTCCTTTCCGACACCGCGGTCCGAATGATGCAGTGGGTAACAAACATATACCCATCTTAATTACAAATATACACCATAATAGTATTGCAAAAATGCGAAAAAGTCAAACCTTAATTCAAGAAAAGTCAGAAAAAGGTAAGATTTTTTATGATTTTTCCCCACGGGAGGAAGAAAATTCCCTTTGTTTTCATAATTTCGTTGCCGCTGGACACACTGAGGGAGGAAAGGAGTGTGTTCCGTGGATACCAAGCGCCATCCCTTTTTGTGGATCTTATCGGCATCGTTGTTTTTGTCGGCGGTGGTGTTGTTTGTGCTGTTTCGGTTTGTGGTGACGCCCCCCGCCAAGGCGGACACGTCGCCTGACCCTATGTATACCGTGGGGGAATGGCAGGGACAGGTGGCGGTGTTTGAGGGGGAACAGACCTATCCCAAGCAGGTGTACGATATGCCGGTGAGCGGCCTGCCGCCGGAGTTGCAGCAACGGCTGCGGGAGGGGGTTCCCGTATACAGCGATATGGAGTTGTCCGTTTTGCTGGAAGATTATACGAGCTAAAAAAGCGCCGACCCGTTTGGGTCGGCGCTTTCGCACAGATTACAGATTTTCCATGATCTCCAGGAACTTCTCGGGCTTGCAGTCGGCATAGTTGACAACCTTCTCGTTGAAGGTGATTTTCAGCGCGGCGACAGCCTCGGACACTTCCTTGTCAAACTCTTCGTATTTCTTGGTGTAGATGATGCTCTCTTTGGCATCCTCGTATACGGCACCCTCTTTGCCCTCGTCGTCCTTGTCGATGCTCAGACGCTCGATGAGAGCCATGGTGGGGGTGGAGCCGCCGGCCTTGTATTCGACGATCTTGCACTCGCCTTCCTTAATGCCTTCCTGCTCCACCTTGCCGTCTTTGTCGGTTTTGCCGATGATGGCGTCCTTCAAAGCCTCGTCAAAGTCCTTGCTGGCAGAGTCCACGTCCTGACGATGGTTGTGCTCGTGCTCGTGCTCCTCTTCCTCCTCAGCGCCGGTGGTGCCGGTGGTGGTGGAGGCATCGGAGCCGGTGCCGGAGGTGCTGCCGGTGGCAGTGGTGGTCGTGGTGGTGGGGGCAGCGGTGGTGGTCGTGGTGGCAGCAGAGGTGCCGGTGCCGGTGGCAGAAGCATTGGTGCCGGTGCCGGTGGTGGTCGTGGTCTTGGTGGCCTCGGTCTTCTTCAGGTCGGTGATGGCCTCCTGATCCTTCTCATAGACCTCGTAGGCGGCGTCAAAGCCTTCCTTCTCATAGACCTCCATGTACTTGTTCATGTAGTCCATGATCTTCTTGTAGGCTTCGCCCTCTTTGTCCAGCTCTTTGCCGTTGCTGTCGGTCAAAGCGATGGAGATCGCCTTGTAGGAGAGATAATTCTCCTCAAAATATTTCTTCAGCTCGTCCTCGGCGACGGCACGCTTGCCGCCGGCGCCGTACAGGCCGTAGAAAGCGGAACGCTCGTTGAGGTTGGCGTTCTTCAGCGCATAGGCATAGCTGTCGTTGTTGAAGCCCAGCTCAATGAAGGCGTCCTTCTCCAAGGAAGCCAAGCTCTTGTTGACCTCGCCCTCATCCTCGGCGATCCATTTGAGACCGTTGTCCTTCATCATCTGGGTCAGCACGATCTGACGCTTGATGTTGTCCTGAGCACAACGGATGATGTAGTCGGAAAGGGGGATCTTCTCACCGCTCTCGCCGTAGGGGAAGGTCTGCTCCCAAGGGTTCAGACCATAGGAAGCGTACTGATACAGGCCCTGGTTGAAGTACATATTTTCGAACTCCAAATACAGATAAGCCAAATACTGACCGGTGGTCAGCTCTTTGCCGTCGCCATAGGTGGCGGCGGTGTTGGGGATCTTGTTAAAGGTGACCTGAGGTCTTTTGCAGCCGGTCAGCATAACCGACAGCAGCAGCACCATGGCCAGCATGGCACAGAGAATGCGTTTGGTGTTTTTCATAGCGTTTGTTCCTCCTTGAAGACGCACTTAATCCCGACTATTATACTCGCAAATTTTCGATTTGTCCAGTATTTTTCGAAAGAAAAGTCATTTTCTGCAAAGACTGCGCTTTTTTCTTCAAAAAATACGCAAAAAACCGATGCCTTTCGCGCCGAAAATTCCGTCTAATTTTCACAAAATGTAGTGTGTGTTATTGACACAGACCACTATAAAAGGTATGATGGTACGTGTGAAAAATGGTAAACCCCTTCATGTGTGAAAGGATGGTATGTATGGCAGAATCTGTTCGTTTGGTGGGTACCGTTTCCCGCGGCATCCGCTGTCCCATCATCCGTCAGGGTGATGACCTGGCCGCCATGGTGGCGGACAGCGTGCTGGCCGCCGCCGAGAGCGAGGGTTTCTCGCTGCGGGATCGCGACGTCGTCGCCCTCACCGAGTCCATCGTGGCTCGCGCTCAGGGCAACTACGCTTCGGTTGACGCCATCGCCGCCGATGTGCGCGCCAAATTGGGCGGCGGCACGGTGGGCGTGATGTTCCCCATCCTGTCCCGCAACCGCTTCGCCATCTGCCTCAAGGGCATCGCCCGCGGCGCCGAGAAGATCGTGCTGATGCTCAGCTATCCCTCCGACGAGGTGGGCAACCACCTCATCACCCTCGACCAGCTGGACGAGGCCGGGGTCAACCCCTATTCTGACGTCCTGACGTTGGAGCGCTACCGCGAGCTGTTCGGCGAGAACGTCCACGAGTTCACCGGCGTGGACTACGTGCAGTACTACGGCGACCTGATTCGCGCCGAGGGCGCCGAGGTGGAGATCGTCTTCGCCAATCAGCCCCGCGCCATCCTGCAATACGCCGATTGCATCCTCACCTGTGACATCCACACCCGCGCCCGCACCAAGCGCATCCTCCGCGAGGCAGGGGCCAAGGTGGTGTGCGGTCTGGACGATATTTTGACCGGCTCTGTTGACGGTAGCGGCTATAACGAGCGCTACGGCCTGCTGGGCTCCAACAAAGCCACCGAGGACAGCATCAAGCTGTTCCCCCGTGAGTGCAAGGATCTGGTGCTGGACATCCAAAGCCGCATCCTGGCCGCCACCGGTAAGCAGGTGGAGGTGATGGTCTACGGCGACGGCGCTTTCAAAGACCCTCAGGGCAAGATCTGGGAGCTGGCCGACCCCGTGGTGTCTCCCGCCTTTACCGATGGCCTCATCGGCACCCCCAATGAGTTAAAACTGAAATATTTGGCGGATAACGACTTCAAGGATCTGTCGGGTGACGCGTTAAAGGCCGCCATCGCCGAGAGCATCCGCCACAAGGACGACAATCTGGTGGGCAATATGGCCTCTCAGGGCACCACTCCCCGTCAGCTCACCGACCTCATCGGCTCCCTGTGCGACCTGACCTCCGGCTCGGGCGACAAGGGCACCCCCGTGGTGCTGGTGCAGGGCTATTTCGATAATTATACCAATTAACAGGGGAGGTTTAACCGATGATCGATTACAACGCTAACGTGCGTCCTGCCGAGATGGAGCGCATCACCGATTTTGATAAAGCCAATGCGTTCATTGACGCACAGGTGGACGCCATCCGCGCACAGGTGGGGGATAAGAAAGTGTTGCTGGCTCTCTCCGGCGGCGTGGACTCCTCTGTGGTGGCCGCCCTGCTGATTAAGGCTATCGGCAAGCAGCTGGTTTGCGTCCACGTCAACCACGGCCTGATGCGTAAAAACGAGTCCGAGGGTGTTGTCGAGCTGTTCAAAAACGGCCTGGACGCCAACCTCATCTACGTGGACGCCACAGATCGCTTCCTCGACCTGTTAGCGGGTGTTTCCGACCCCGAGAGCAAGCGCAAGATCATCGGCAAGGAGTTCATCGAGGTCTTCGCCGACGAAGCCCGCAAGTTAGAGGACGTGACCTATCTGGCACAGGGCACCATCTACCCCGACATTTTAGAGTCCATCAAGGCCGCCGAGGGCAAAAAGGCGGTCAAATCCCACCACAACGTGGGCGGTCTGCCGGAGGATCTGCAGTTCGAGCTGGTGGAGCCTATTAAATTATTGTTTAAGGACGAGGTGCGCGTGGTGGGCGAGGCGTTGGGTCTGCCCCACGGCATGGTGTATCGTCAGCCCTTCCCCGGCCCCGGTCTGGGGGTGCGTTGCCTGGGCGCCATCACCCGCGACCGTCTCCACGCCCTGCGTGAGGCGGATGCCATCCTGCGGGAGGAGTTCGACAAGAACGGTCTCGCCGGCAAGGTGTGGCAGTATTTCGTGGTCATCCCCGATATTAAGTCGGTGGGCGTCCGCGACGAAAGCCGCTATGAGGGCTGGCCCGCCATCATCCGCGCGGTGAACACCACCGACGCCATGACCGCCACCATCGAGGAGATTCCGTATGCCATCCTGCACACCATCGTTGACCGCATCACCCACGAGGTGGAGGGTATCAACCGCGTGCTGATGGATCTCACCCCCAAGCCTGTCGGCACCATCGAGTGGGAATAACCGAAATGTCAACAAAAAGAGCGATTGGATTTCAGCTGAAATCCAATCGCTTTTTTCTTTATTTCAATAAAGAAACCGGTTTTACCGGGGAAAGCCTTCCCCTCGAGGGGAAGGGGGACCGCCGAACGGCGGTGGATGAGGTGGTCGTGAAAGGACAACCACCAGCGATGACAGGCGTGGGCCGTCTGCGACGGCTACACCTCATCAGTCAGCCTAACGGCTGACAGCTTCCCCTCAAGGGGAAGCCTTTTGCCATATTTGGGTGGCGGAGCGCCGGTGATCATTATCAATCCTCTTCCAGCAACTTAGCAGGAGATATTTTTAACACTTCTGCCATCTTAAATAAAGTTTCGAGAGAAACACCACGAACGGTTCCGGTGCCTTCAACCTGTCCTACAAAATTTACGCTTTTATCAATCAGTTCTGCAAATGTCTCTTGCGTATAACCTGCTTTTTTGCGATAGTAGGCAATTTTCAAGCCCAATGTAATATACTTTTCAGCAAATTCTGTTTTCATCACAATTCCTCCCTCACACTGATAGTTTACAAGGAGGCGTGCAACTTTATAACTTTTTCAAAGTAAAAGATTATTTACAACAAGTAAATTATAATATATAATGACTGGTGAAAACTTTACTTGAGGTGATGTGAAAATGGAAACAAATTCTTGTTGTTTTTTCGGTCATAGAACCATAAACGTAACCGCAGAATTGACCTTGAGCCTTAATGGGATTATCAGAAAATTGATTACGGAAGATAGGGTTGACACCTTTCTTTTCGGCAGTCGGAGCCAATTTAACGACCTTTGTTATGAACAAGTGACGAAATTAAAAGAGGCGTATCCCCACATACAAAGAATTTATGTGAGAGCCGAATTTCCGGACATCACCGAAAACTATGAAGCCTATCTATTGGAGCGTTACGAAGGCACCGATTACCCCGAAACGATCAAGGGCGCGGGAAAAGCGGTGTATGTGGAGCGTAACCGCACTATGATTGAAAAAAGCCGCTTCTGCGTGGTGTATTGTCGGGAGTGCGGTTTGCCGCCCAACCGCAAAAGCGGAACGTTGCAGGCGTTGGATTATGCCGTGAAGAAAGGCAGGGTAGTCATTAAAGTGTAAGAAAGTCCCCCAACGCGCAAAAACCGCGTACCGAACATTCGGTACGCGGTTTTCATTGTATCTACGATTAGATGTTGTGCTCGGCCTTCCAAGCGTTCACCTTGTCCTTGGCCAGACGCTTGATGTCCTCTTTGGCATAGATGGACTCGGCGCCGCCGTTGACGTAGAGGAAGAACTTGCCGTCAGCGGTCTCGTACAGGCTCTCCTCGTAGCCGGCGGGATCGCCGAACTCACCGGAGGTGAACTTGCCGATCAGCTGGGAGGCTTCGGTATCGTACTCAACCTTGCAGATGATCTTCTTCATGGCAGAAAACTCCTTTCGTCAGAATGGATCAAAAGATACTTCTTTTGTCCCACTAATTGTAGCACACTTTTCACCGTTTTTCAATGGATAGCGTGTTACAATCGGTTTTTGACGCGTGGCAGTCTTTTGTATCTATTGCACAAAAGAAAGTCCGTCTTTTGTACATTTCCGTTGGTTGCCTTTGCCTGATGTTTTGTGCTATAATTACCCTGTATTTTTATGTAAGGAGGAAATACCCCTATGAAAATCCGCAAGCTGATTGCCCTTTTGGCGACCCTGCTGCTGGTGGTCACCCCCATGACCGCTATCGTGCCGGCATCTGTGTCTGCTGAGATGGGCGGCGACTTCCCCTGGACCGACGCGTCCGAGAAGATGCTCATCGAAGAGATCCTCGAGCGCGATGGCCTCATTGATGGTATCTGGTTCCCTTGGTTTAACGGTGGCCAGACCGGCCACAACCTAACCGGCAACGACCTGATGGCCGATTATTACAATTCCAGTTCCACCAAGAACTGGGATCGGGTTGAGATGGATTATTACGGTGCCGATAAGATCTACCGTGAGATCTACAACCTGAAGGCCATGGGCTATAACATTATGGCCTACGGCGGCTCCATCTTCGGCGAAGGCGTCATCTTTGACGAAAACGGTGACGTGCTGGGCATCAAAGAGGAGTACCTCAACAATGCCCGTCGCCTGCTGAACATGTGCCGTGAGATCGGTATGCCTGTGATGTGGAACGTCTATTTCCACGATTCCTCTATGCCTTCTTACTATGGTATGGAGGGCTGGCACGTGATCTGCCAGATGCTGGGCAACAACGAGATTGCCGATCATTACGCCGAGCGCTTTGTCCGTCCCCTGTGTGAGATGCTGGCTGAATACCCCGACGTGGTGGCGATCGTTTCCATCGCCGATGAGCCGGAGAACCAGATCAACGATTTGGGCAAGGGCGACCATTTTGACACTAAGGGTCGCGAGATGTACGGCGTTAACCAGGACGATATGATCTACTTTATGCAGCAGATCAACGAGGTGGTTCGTGAGGAACTGCCCAATGTGGCCCGCACTGTTGCCTCTAACAACGGCAACAAGACCATCTACCGTGATTTCGATCTGGATCTGATGGGTCACAACCAGTACACCGACGGCGACTCTTTCAAGAGCATCGAGAGCTTGATCACCGATGGCGACGTCATCCTGTCTGAGTACAACGTGGGCTCTGTGATGACCGATGACACCGCCTACGCCAATAAGCTCATTCAGTTCCGTCAGTGGATGATCGACAACGGTTATAAGGGTGGCTTCCAGTGGTGCTGGATGCCCAATTCCAACCGTTATTCTTCCTATGCTTTGCAGTCCTCCACCACCGATCCCACGGCGTTCCGTAAGACGGTGGCTCTGCTGAAGTACTTTATGGATGAGTATCGCGCCGAGTATCGCGGCGAGACGTTGGGCTTGGTGGCTCCCGTGCTGTACGCCAACGCCGGTGACGGCCAGGTGAAATTCCTGCCGTCTAAGCTGGCCACCAAGATCACCGTTCAGCGCTCGGATGACGGCGGCTCCACCTGGAAGACGCTGGCCTCCAACGTCAATCAGGCGGATTACGTCAACAGCGATTTGGTGGGCTGCTACACCGACAGCACCACCCGCCCCGACAGCGGCTATTGCTACCGCATCATCGCCAGCGATGACAACGGCAACACCGTCACCTCCGAGCCCAACGACCTGGCGGGTACGGACCAGACCTTTAAGAAAACCTATACTGCCCCCACTTACACCAAAGGTAAGTATTATATCACCTCCACCATGACTGAGAGTCAGGCCAAGCTGACCTCCTTTGGCGTGGAGAAGAACCGCCCCTTGAGCGACGCCGTCAACCTGATCCAGAACGGCAGCTTTGAGTCCACCGGCGGCCAGTGGAACAACAGCTCCTTCCTGCAATACGCGCAGGTGGTGGAGGATGCCACCACCCCCGACGGCAGCAAGAGCCTGTACTTCGACACCTCCGCCCAGAGCAGCGAGGGTTGGTACACCTTCACCGTTACCGGTCTGAAGGCGAATACCGAGTACACCTTCTCCTCCTTCATTAAGGGTGCCTACCTGTCCGACAGCAACAAGGGTCAGGCTTCCATCGGTGTCATCGACCCCGACACCGGTAAGTATATGTTCTATTGGGAGTATTTCCGCTCCTATCCTCGCGCCTCCCGCGAGACCAAGCAGATGTACCCCACCGCCTACGATGACGAGTGGCACATCCGCTCGGTGACCTTCAACACCGGCTCCCTGACCACCGCCACCATCGCTCTGTACGGCTATTCCTCCCAGATTTGGGTGGACGGTCTGGCGCTGTTCGAGACCGCCAACGGTATGAAGTACGAGAACGGTGAGTCCTCCAAGGCCATCGTCTCTACCGAGTACAGCCCCGCCTCCGGCGCCACCAACGCCGTGTCCGATCCTCTTGTGAACGATGCTTCCTATTGGAACACCGGCGCCGGCTACAAGCAGGGCTTTATGAGCATTGCCTCCGGCAAGCTGACCTACACCGCTTCCTCCGACCCCGTGGGTGTGCGCTACACCAAGTGGATCGACGTGAAGCCCGGCACCGATTACTATTATTCCTACACCGTGAATGTCACCTCTGCCGGCAACGGCCGCGTGGCCCTTTTGGACAACGCCATGCTGCTGCCCAACGAGGTGGTGACCACCGCCTTCTCCTCCACCGGCACCAAGACGGTCACCGGCCGCATCAGCACCGGCAAGTACGACAAGCTGGGCCTGTGTGTGGTGGACCTGGGCGGCGTGGCCACTATCGACAACATCTATCTGTATGAGGGTGACGCCAGCGTGGTGCTGCCTACCACCCCCTCTTTCGATGGCTACATCATCAACGGCGACTTCGAGATCGGCTCTTCCAACAACTGGGAGAACCTGTGGAATAACAACACTGTGGCGATCGTGGCCGGTCGCGACAGCGCCTTTGCTATCGAGGGCACGGCCAACAGCCAGTACGCTCAGGTGCGTCAGAAGATCACCGTGGAGCCCGACACCGATTATATCATCGAGGTGTGGGCCAAGAACGTGTCTAGTACTAACCTGATTGTCAAGGATATGGCCGACGCCAACCTGAAGCAGGTCTCTCTGCAGGGCAGCGGCGACACCTGGACCAAGACCACGCTGGAGTTCAATTCCGGCTCCAATACTTGGATCCATTTGGGCTTTATGGGCACCGTCGCCGGTGCCACTTGGACCGTGGACGACGTGAAGATGTATGTGAAGCCCACCGAGTCTAACGACGGCTACATCATCAACGGCGACTTTGAGATCGGCACTACCAGCGGCTGGGAGAATGTGTGGGGCTCCAACACCGTCACCGTCGTGACCGGTCACGACAGCAACTACGGTATGAAGGTCAACGCTAACCTGTATACCGTGGTGCGTGAGGCCGTCACTGTGGAGGCCAATACCACCTACGTTATTGAGGCATGGGTGAAGGATTGCTCCAACGCCGTCCTGTTGGTTAAGGACAGCGCTGACTCTGTGAACATTCTGAACTATTCCCTGCCCACCGGTTCTACTTGGACCAAGGTGACGGCTGAGTTCAACTCCGGCTCCAACACCACTGTTTACGTCGGCTTTATGGGCGGTGCCACCGGCGCCACCTACACCGTGGATGACGTGAAGATGTATAAGAAGGAAGAGCCCGTGGGCGTGCAGAACGGCGACTTCGAGAACGGTGACGCCGACTGGACCTACGGCTCCGGCTCTTACGCCATCGTGTCCGATGCCCACGGCGGCAACGGCGCTCTGCAGCTGACCAACCCCGGCCAGTGGGGCTCTGCGGCGGAGCAGACCATCAAGGTGGAGCCCAACACCAGCTACACCATCACCTGGTGGTATAAGGCGACCCCCGGCACCGGCGTGTTCAATCTGTATACCATGAACGCCTCCGGTTATGCCAACCTGACTGCCGAGGGCGGTCAGAACTATATGAACAACTACACCGGCGACTGGCAGCAGGGCACCTATGTGGTGAACTCCGGCTCCGCCGCCGAGATGATTCTGAAATGGTCTACCGAGGCCTCCAACCCCGGCACCATCCTCATTGACGACATCGTGGTGACCAAGACCGAGGATTACGAGTGTACCCACGCCTACACCGCTGCGGTGACTCAGCAGCCCACCTGCGGCACCACCGGTGTGCGCACCTACACCTGCTCTTTGTGCGGCGACAGTTACACCGAGACCATCCCCGCCACCGGCGCTCACAAGTATGACAACGATTGCGATACCTCCTGTAATGTTTGCGGTACCACCCGCACCGTGACTCACACTTACAGTGGCTCCTGCGACACCTCTTGTAATGTTTGCGGCGCTCTGCGTCTGCTGATCAACGCCAATCACACCTATTCTTACGATTGCGATGCCACCTGTGACGTGTGCGGCTTCACCCGTACCGGCGTGGAACACTATTACGTGGGCACGGTGACCAAGCAGCCCACCTGCACCGAGCCCGGCGTCAAGACCTACACCTGCTACTGGGGTTGCGGCGACAGCTACACCGAGGCTATCGAGCCCACCGGCGAGCACGCCTATAAGGCTGTGGTGACCGAGCCCGACTGTGTCAACGGCGGCTACACCACCTATACCTGCTCCGCTTGCGGCGACAGCTATGTGGGCGATTATACCGCCGCTCTGGGTCACTCCTGGATTGCCGCCGACTGCGACACCGCCAAGACCTGTTCCGTCTGCGGTGCCACCGAGGGCGAGGCTCTGGGTCACAGCTACAAGGCTGTGGTGACCGAGCCCGACTGTGTCAACGGCGGCTACACCACCTACACCTGCACCGCTTGCGGCGACAGCTATGTGGGCAACTGCACCGACGCTCTGGGTCACTCCTGGATTGCCGCCGACTGCGACACTCCCAAGACCTGCTCTGTCTGCGGCGAGGTCGATGGCGACGCTCTGGGTCATACGTATGACAACGATTGCGACGCCGATTGTAACACTTGCGGCGCCACCCGTACCCCTGCTGACCACAAGTATGTGGAGAGCATTGTTGCTAATGCCAACTGCGGTTACGACGGCATGGCTAAGCACACCTGCTCTGTCTGCGGCGATTCTTACATCACCGCTATCCCCGCCACCGGTGCGCATAAGTACAGCAACGATTGCGACAACCGTTGTAACGTGTGTAACAAGATCCGTGAGGTGGGCGATCACCGCTATGTGGGCGTTCAGACCACGGCTCCCACCTGCACCGAGACCGGTGTGATGACCTACACCTGCTCCTCCTGCGGTGTCAGCTACACCGAGACCATCCCGGTCATCGCCCACAGCTACAATGCCGTGGTGACCGAGCCTGACTGTGTCAACGGCGGCTACACCACCTACACCTGCACCGCTTGCGGTGACAGCTACAAGGGCGATTACACCGCCGCTCTGGGTCACACCGCCGGCGCTGAGGCCGATTGCGAGAACGATCAGGTCTGTACCGTTTGCGGCGAGGTTCTGAAGGAAGCTCTGGGTCACTCCTGGATCGCCGCCGACTGCTATGCTCCCAAGCACTGCGAGGTTTGCGGCGAGACCGAGGGTGACGTTGCCCACGGCAACATCATCCATGTGGAGGCTTTGGCTCCCACCTGCACCGCTTTGGGTAACATCGAATACTGGTATTGCGAGACCTGCGGTCAGGCTTGGCTGGACGAAGCCCACACCATGAACACCAACCTGATGGCTGTCAAGCTGCCTATGGCTGACCACACCTACGATAACGAGTACGATGCCGACTGTAACGTGTGCGGCGCTGTTCGCGAGGCGACTCAGGCCCCCATCACCTTCTCCGGCAACTCCGTGACCGAGGAGATTAAGACCGGCGCCGGCTTGGCCTTCAAGTTTGACGTGGCGGTTAACGGTATGCAGACCAACGGTACCACCGCTATCTACGAGGGCGCCACCGTGAACGGCTACAAGCTGATCTCTATGGGTGCTGTGGTCACCAACGGTGTGTCCACTCTGGACATTCCCGCTGTGTATTTGTGCGATCTGGAGGCGGATTCCGCTTCCTTCGCCGTGCGCGTCATTAAGATTCCCGCTGATAAGCTGGATGTGGAGATCACCGCTACTCCCTACATTGTTGTGGAGATTGACGGCGTCCAGACCACCATTTATGGTGAGGCACAGACTTCTTCCTACAATGAGACTTTGAACGGCTAATTTGCCCACAAAACGCCCCCATCGTCGGTCGATGGGGGCGTTTTTATATTCAACGCTGCGCTTTTTTATAAAAATTCGTGAAAAGTCTTGACAAATGCTCAATAATAGCGGATGATAGTAAACAGCAAAAACGCTTTACAGCGTTAAAGTGTTTTTGGTGCATTTTAGAGAGGTTGTGAAACGAGTGAAAATCAAAAATATCCTTACGATTGTGGCGATCGTCGCTGTGCTGTGCTTGGCCGTCGGCGTAGCCGCCAGTGGCGTGAAGGTTACCGGCACGTATTGGGCGTTGGTGCCTCCTGTTATTGCCATCGGTTTGGCATTGATTACCAAGGAGGTGTATTCCTCCCTGTTCCTGGGTGTCACCACCGCGGCCATTTTTGCGTGCGGCGGTTCGGTAACCGCAGCGGTGGACCACGTCACCAACACCGGCTTCATCGCCGCCATCAGCGGCACCGCCGGCATCTTCCTGTTCCTGGTGGTGCTGGGCATCATCGTGGCGCTGATCAATAAAGCCGGTGCCGCCGCGGCCTTTGGCCGTTGGGCAGAAACCCATATCAAATCCCGCGTGGGCGCACAGCTGGCCACCTTTGCGTTGGGTGTGCTCATTTTCATCGATGACTATTTTAACTGCCTAACGGTCGGCTCGGTGATGTCCCCCGTGGCGGATAATCACAGGATTTCCCGTGCCAAGTTGTCTTATATCATCGATGCTACGGCGGCACCCATCTGTATGATCGCTCCCATCAGCTCTTGGGCGGCGGCGGTGTCGGATTATGCCAAGGGTACCGGTGTGTCCGGCTTTGATTTGTTCATTAAGGCGATTCCCTACAACTTCTATTCTCTGTTGACCATTGTGTTTGTGGTGGCTGTTGTGGTGATGAAGGCGGACTATGGTCCTATGCGTTTGCATGAGCGCAACGCCATCCTGTATGGTGACGTTCACTCTACCGATGAGCGTGTGGACGCGCTGGAAACCGAGTCGAACCCTCGCGGCCGTGTGATCGATTTGCTGTTGCCGGTGGTGACGCTGATTGCGATTTCGGTGGTGGGTATGTTGTATGTGGGCGGTCTGTGGACTGCCGGCGAGACCAAGGGCGATCTGATTGGTGCGTTCGGTAATACCGATGCCACCGTAGCTTTGCCTTGGGGCGGCTTGATTGCCTTGGCGGTGGTCGTTCTGTGGATGCTGTGCCGCAAGCTGGTCACTTTCAAAGAGGCGATGGACTGTGTGCCTAAGGGCTTTGTGGCGATGGTGCCTGCCATTATCATTCTGACTATGGCTACCTCCCTCAAGAATATTTCCAACGATGTGTTGCACGCCGATACGTATGTGGAGTGGCTGATGCATAGCGAAGTTGCTCAAAACCTGCAGAATTTCTTACCTGCGGTGATTTTTGTGGTGGCTTGCTTGCTGGCCTTTGCCACCGGCACCAGCTGGGGCACCTTCGGCATTTTGATTCCCATTGTCATCAGTATGTTTGATGTGAGCGATCCTTTGCGTATTATCGGTATGTCTGCTTGCCTGGCCGGTGCGGTGTGCGGCGACCATTGCTCTCCCATCTCTGACACCACCATTATGTCCTCCGCCGGTGCTCGCTGTGTCCACGTCAACCACGTGTCCACCCAGTTGCCCTATGCGGTGACGGTGGCGGTCATCAGCATGATCTGCTTCCTGTTGGCCGGATTTGTGCAGAACGCCTGGATCTGCCTGGCGGTGGGTGCGGCTATGGTGATCGGCTTCCTGTTCCTCATGCGTATGCGCGGCAAAAAGCTGGACGCCAAAGCGGAATAATGAATAAAAAAACGGCTGACCGTTTCGGTCAGCCGTTTTTTCGTTTTTGCCACTGCCAATACATCCAAAAGGACACCGCCGACAGGGCGGCGGTCAGCCCCAGCGACAGCCAGAACAGGGGGGAGGAGGGGTCGGCGATGCTCATTCCCAACAAAGTTGCGGGAATGACCCCCGGAATGGTGCCGAGGAAGCTGCCCCACAGATAGGTGCCGAAGGGCATGCGGATGGCACCGAAATAGAGACTCACCGCATCCCCCGGCAGGCAGGAGATGAGCCGCAGGAAGAAGGAAGAGAAAAAGGGGTTGCCTGCCGTTTGACTGGCAAGGGCATCCACGCGGGGGTGCTTTTCGCACAAACGGTCGGCAAATTTCGCCCCCGAAAACCGTCCGATCCAATAGGGGATGGCCAGTTCGATGAGCACCCCCGCACTGTTGATGAGCAGGGCGGGGATCGGGTCAAACAAAAACCCTCCCAGCACGTTGAGCACGATGATGGGGAAGACCATGGTCAGCGACTTGACGGCGTACAGCAGCAGCAAAAAACCCGCCGCTATCAGAGGACGCTTAGGAGCTATGTGCAACAGTCCCTCCGCCGTGGGGGTGCCCTCCCCCAGCAGATAGAAACCCATAAGCGCCAGGCACACCAAAAGCGGCAGCAGGCGCAGCACCTCACTGAGGATGTTTTTGACGGTCTGTTTCACAGCACCCCTCCTTTCTGCCTGTCGAACTATGTCGCTATTATGTAGGGTGAATGTCAACTGCGTGTCAACGGAATGTCAACAAATGTTGAGAAAACGTTGAGGTTTGGTTGAGGTTGACAGCCTATGTTATGATGAAAAAGAGAGAAAAATGCCAAGGAGATGAGCGAATGCTGAAAATTTTGATTGCAGAGGATGACCGAGAATTGCGGCGTTTGTTCGCCCACGTTCTGATCAAAAACGGGTATGCGGTCAAGGAGGTGTCGGACGGACAGGAGGCGCTGGACGCATTGGACGCCGAATATTTTGACCTTCTGATTTCAGACGTTATGATGCCACGGGTGGATGGGTATGCCTTGGTGCGGCTGCTGCGGGACGCGGGCAACACCACCCCCGTGATGATGATCACCGCCAAGGACGCCTTTGACGATATGCGGCTGGGCTTTTTATCCGGCACCGACGATTATATGGTCAAGCCGGTGAACGTCAATGAGATGGTGCTGCGGGTGGGGGCGTTGCTGCGCCGCGCCCAGATGATCCACGACCGTCGCCAGACCATCGGCTCTACCGTGATGGAGTGCGATACCTTCACCGTGACGGTGGGGAATGGGCAAGGATTCACCCTGCCGCAAAAGGAGTTTATGCTGCTGTATAAAATGGCTTCCTATCCCGGACGCATTTTCACCCGACAGCAGTTGATGGATGACGTGTGGGGGTACGATTCCGACAGCGACACCCACACGGTGGACGTGCACATCGGCCGTCTACGTGACCGCTTTCGGGACAATCCCGATTTCAAGATCGTCACCATGCGGGGCGTGGGCTATAAGGTGGTCAAGCTATGAGCCGGCGGGAATGGGATCGCTTTCAGGATCTGCGGCGAAAAAAGGTAAAGCTCAGTCTGCCCACCCGCATGACCTTGTTGGTGGGCGCGGTGCTGTTGGTGAGCGTTTTGACGGCCTTTGGCATCACGGCCTTGCTCAACTGGGTGTTTCCTTTCACAACGCACATTCCAATGCTCATTCAGCTCAACGTCTTTGCTTTGCTGGTGGCGATGCTGGCCACCCGCTTTCTCTCCAAGATCTTCTTTGACCCCATCCGCGATCTGCGGGTAGGTATGCAGGAGATTGCCGACGGCCGTTTCGATACCCGGTTGGAGACCAACTCTTCCTCGTTGGAGATCCAAGAGCTGGTGGCGGGCTTTAATATGATGGCGCAGGAGCTGGAATCCACCGAGATCTTGCAGACGGATTTCGTATCCAACGTTTCGCACGAATTCAAGACCCCCATCAACGCCATCGAGGGATACACCACCTTGTTGCAAAGCACCGAAAACATCGACGAGGTGGAGGGGGAATACATCGACAAGATCCTGGCCAACACCCATCGCCTTTCCTCTCTGGTGAGTCACATACTGCTCTTGTCCAAGATCGAAAATCAATCCATCCAGCCGGTGCGGGAGACGTATCGCCTGGACGAGCAGATCCGTGAAGCGGTGGTGGCGCTGGAATCTGCGTGGGAGCCAAAAGATATCGAGTGGGACGTGGAGCTGGACGCGGTGACCTATGTGGGTAACAAAAATACGATGCATCACGTGTGGAGTAACCTGTTGGGCAACGCCGTCAAATTCAGCCCCTCCGGCGGCTGTGTTTCTCTGCGCCTGCGACAGGAAGCCGGCGTGGTGCGTTTTACCGTGGAGGACGAAGGGCCCGGGCTTTCCCCGGAGGCCGAAAAACACCTGTTTGATAAGTTCTACCAAGCCGATACCTCCCACAAGGGGGAGGGCAACGGGCTGGGGTTGGCGCTGGTCAAGCGGATCCTCGCCGTTGAAGGCGGCACCGTCGTTGCCGCCAATCGCCCCGAGGGTGGTTGTTGCTTTACGGTCACCCTGCCTTTGAAACAATAAGAAAAAACAAAAAAAGCCTTTTCGCTTTTCCGCGAAAAGGCTTTTTTTGACGTTTGTCTCCTTTTTTCAACAAATATTGAGGTTCAGTTGAAGTTTTGTTGCACATAGCGGGGTATCTTTCACTCATACTATGAGAAAAAGGAGACGCTCTGTGAAACAGCAAAAGGATTACAAAAACAAGATCGTGACGATCCCCAATTTGCTTTCTCTTTTTCGGTTGTGTCTGATTCCCCTCATCGTGTGGCTGTACGTGGTGCGGGAAAACCCTCGCCTGACCCTGCTGGTGTTGGTGCTGTCGGGGCTGACGGATGTGGCAGACGGCATCATTGCCCGCCGTTGCGGTATGGTGAGCGATTTCGGCAAAGCCTTTGATCCGGTGGCGGACAAACTCACCCAAATGGCGATGCTGTATTGTCTGGTGTCACGGTTTCCCCACATGCTGATCTCTTTGGTGATGCTGGTGGTGAAAGAGGTCTTTTCCGGCGTGACGGCCCTTTTGACCATTCGCCGCACCGGTGAGGTGCAGGGGGCGGATTGGCACGGCAAGCTGACCACGGTGTTGCTGTATACGATGATGGGTGTGCATTTGTTGTGGTACAACATCCCCCACGGCCTGTCGGTGGCGATGACGGTGGTGTGTGAGGCGGCGATGGTGCTGTCACTGGTGTTGTATACCCTGCGCCATTGGCGCGCTATGAAAAAATAGGGGGTTATCGAATGGGACGAGGAGAAAAGGTGGCTCGCGTCGTCAGTCTGACGGCGGGGCTGTTGTTTGCAGTGTTTACCATAGGGATGCTGCTGGTGAGCGGGCGGTACGCAAGGCTGCCCATGGCGGTGCTGACGCCGCTGTTGCTGGCGGCGCCCCTTATTGTGGAGCGGTTGTTCCGTTGCCACGTGGCTTTGCCGGTGTATTTGTTCACCCTTTTTTATGCGGTGGGGCCGATGTTGGGGCATTGCTATAATTTCTATTACCACATTCCGTGGTGGGATAAGATGCTGCACGTGTTCGGCGGCGTGACGTTTGCCCTGTTGGGGTTGTTTGTGTTCCAAAAGTTTGTGGATCCCGCCGGCAAAAAGCGGGTGATGGCGGCGGTGTTTGCCCTGTGCCTTTCCATGGCGGTGGCGGTGGCGTGGGAGTTCTGTGAATACGGCGCCGACACTTTTTTGGGCATGGATATGCAGGACGACACCGTGGTCACCCACATCACCTCCTATTTGCTGGACGGCGCCCCCGGAGAGGCCGGCACCATCGAGGAGATCACTGCCGTGACGGTCAACGGCAAGCCCCTGCCCGTGAAGGGGTATATCGACATCGGGCTCAACGACACCATGTGGGATATGCTGCTGGAAACCCTGGGCACGCTGGCGGTGGTGGGCTGGTTTGTGTGGGATAAAGGAAAACACGCTCCCTTTCGGAGTGTAGAATGACAAGCAAGAAAAAAGGAGTGTTTCAAATGGCGACGGGTTATGTGCTGTATAATCCACAGGCCGGCCACGACAACAGCAAGGAAGATCTTCAGTTGTTGGAGCTGGTGTTCCAAGAAGAGCTGGTTTTTATAGATGTGCATGACATGAAGGATTATCGGGTGTTTATACAGGGCTTGGCAGCGGAGGATTTTCTCGTTTTGGCCGGCGGCGACGGTACCCTGAACCATTTTGCCAATGCCATCGACGGCATCGCGTTCGACAACGAGATCCTCTATTATCCCAGCGGAACGGGCAACGATTTTGCCTACGATCTGGGCTATGAACGGGAGTGTGCGCCCTTTTCGGCGGGACGCTATCTAAAAAACCTGCCCTCGGTGCAGGTGAGCGGAAAAACCTATCGCTTTGTCAACGGCGTGGGCTATGGCATTGACGGTTATTGCTGTCAGGAAGGGGATAAACGCAAGGCGTTGGGTAAAAAGGTGAATTATACCGCCATTGCCATAAAAGGTCTGCTGTTCCACTATAAGCCCACGGCGGCGACGGTGACGGTGGATGGGGTTTCTCACAGCTACGATAGGGTGTGGCTGGCCCCCACCATGAACGGTCGCTGCTATGGCGGCGGGATGATGCCCGCCCCCCACCAAGACCGCCTGGGGGAGGAGCGAACGCTGTCCACCCTGGTGTTTCACGGCAGCGGTAAGCTGAAAACGCTGCTGATGTTCCCCTCGCTGTTCAAGGGGGAACATCTTCGTTACATAAAACACGCCGAGGTGCTGACGGGGCACACCGTTACGGTGGCTTTTGATCGCCCTGTGGCTCTGCAGATCGATGGGGAGACCATCCCCAACGTGACGGCGTATACGGCCTGCTCCCCCGCGGTAGAGCGTGTGGCAGTGTGAATGGAAAACGGTCTGTCCGATGGGACAGACCGTTTTTTATTAATGTATTTCCTGTTCCAGACCGCGAAACAGAGGGCTGTGAAAAAACGTTTCAATGGTGATGCCCAAACCATCGCACAACTTTTGAATGGTGGAGACGGTGGTGCTGTGATTGCGCCCGCTGATGATGTTGTTGACGGTGGATTGCGTCACACCGCTCAATGTGCTCAATTTGTTAACGGAGATGTTTTCGGATTCGCACAGCTCCAATATGCGCAGTCGAACCGCTTCGCCAATGGTCATAGGGATCACCTTCTTTCCCTTCCATACTGACAGAAAAGCCTTGCAATAGTTACCTCTTTTGAGTTAAAATAACCCAAAAGGGGTGATTTTATGTCGGTGTGTTTTATGACGGGTCATGCAGAGGCGTCAAAAGAGTTATTGCCGCAGATTATGGAATTGGCACAACGATTGATTGAAAAATGGAATGTCACACAGTTTGTGGTAGGACACTATGGAAATTTTGATTGCTTAGCGGCACATGCAATTAAGCAGCTAAAACAAGATTATCCGCGTATTCAACTTATTTTGCTTTTGCCGTATTATTCTGCAGACCGAAGTCTGGAAATATCCAACGGATTTGACGGCTCTGTGTACCCAGAGGGATTGGAAAACGTTCCGTATCGATACGCCATTGTGAAAGCCAATCGGTTGGCGATAGACGGAGCTGATCACGTTAGGGTGAGCAATCAAACCCGAATCCGCCGCAAAGCGGGATATTTCGGCGCTTTTTGCCTCGCTCGTGCTCGCAAGGCGCCAGCATTACTTCGCCCGATCGAAACAAAAATCCCTCGAAATCTCCTCGCTTTGCGGTCGGAGATTTTGAAAAGAGCAGATTTTTG
>JAFQGI010000006.1 GCA_017415515.1 Clostridia bacterium
CAACGGTTCTATGTTTTCGTTATTTAAAAAACCCAACGCCGCTGTCATAGATTCAATTATTCTTTCTTCAGGCATTAACCCTGCATGGATAACTTTATCGGTCTCGCTATGAACTGTGACAATATCTTTTCTAAACAATTTTCCATCCGGTTTATTTGCTGGATCTTCACGCACCACTTCTTCTAAAAATATTTCATCATAAATCTTCCGTACATCTTCACAACTGTTTAGTTCAATTTTCTCTTTTGCTATCAGTTTTAAATATTTATTAACTAAACTCAAGAAGCGTTGCCGTCTTCCCCGATTTTGTATTTGTGCCTCCAAAATATCAAGTGCTTCTCCAATTTCCTTACGGCTACTATGCACACCCTCAATTTTATTTGTAATAACAATTTCATCTATTAGACATTTTTTGGAATACTGCTGTATTGCGACACCAGGTAGTTCACCGCACAAATCGCCTATTTTTTTGTCTAGTTTAGCAATTTCAAAAGCGAGTCGCATAACATCAACTGTTTGTGTGAAAAACGCTTGCTTATCGCCGATTTGAAAATCTATTCGGACTGTCTCTTCAGAATTAAATCTATTCGTATACTCTTGAGCATACCGTTCATTACTTTCATAATAGTATTTCTTCAGCTCTCTGTAAGGCATAATACAACCTCCTTTTTGCTTGTGACAACCATTATAGCTTATTTCAAATCAAAAATCAAGCGTTTTTTTATTTGAACATTGCTTTTGTTTCTTGATAAATAAAAATATGCGTTTGTTTTTATTCGTTTTACATGTGAAGTCACGTCATTTATAGTATATATCTATAATTTTGTTTTAATTCCTTTTGGTAACACAAAATCATTCCGCTGTTTTATTTTTTCACGTTGTCCTTACACAAGCAACAGCGGAGTGGAATTCCACTCCGCTGTTCGCTTTTCCGAATCAATTCAAAATAGTTTTATAAATGTCGCCTGAAAGCTGTGTGGCTACATGTTCTGTTTGCGTTTGGTTATTAACGCTCGTAAATTCTTCAGGTGAAATACGTCGTCCTTTGAAAAGTAAAGACGTGTGCATTTGGGCGATCAAACCATCGTATAGTTTGGAATGCTCTACTGCTTTTTTGCCGTATGCAGTGGCTTGTTCGCTGTTCCCTTCACTGCGTTTCGCCAGTTCCACAAACACACGAGAAAGAAAAACATGATAAAATCCATAATCACTGTCCTCAAAGACAATTTCAAAGATATTAGGAAGTTTTTTCAGTGCTTTTATACGATCTCCTTTTGATAATTCGCTTTCTGTTGCATAGACAAATATCAGTCGGTGCAATAAGTGCAATACTGCATCCAAACTGCATTGAATGGACTCTGTTTTGTCTTTGCCCTCCAATACACCCAAAGCGGCGGTCTCAATACCGGACCAAATGCTCGGTAATTTTTTCATCCATCCAATTGCCTTTTCACCGTTTCCCAACAGCTTGTTGCATACAGAAATATTGTTTATGCAACGGCACTGTTCTTCCAGATCTTCCGTCATTTTCAAAAAACGTTCTGCGATAGATATAGACAATTCAAGATAATATTTTCTTTTTTCGTCTACATTGTGAAGTCCCATAAGATAGGAATCAACCATTACATTATTGATAATTGACTTGTTATTTGGAAAAGAAGCATATACTTTTTGCGACAAGCTGTAGGCATCAGAAATATTGCCGCGATGATGAGCCTCCTGTCGATCTTTTTCATAATTCTCTATAATGGACTTGCTGGTCTCGTAGTCTGCACCTAACAGAAAATCGACAGTGACATTGTAAAACGACGCAAGAACGGGCAGGAACGTAATGTCCGGATAGGTCGCATTATTTTCCCATCTACTTACCGATTGTTTTGAAACATCTAACAACTCTGCGACCTGTTCTTGTGTGAAGCCTTTTTGTTTTCTCAATGTTTTTATATTTTCACCAAAATTGAAATTCATATAAACACCTCCATAAATGTGTTTTGTAGCTACAATCATAGTATATAGGATAATTTCAGCACAATCAATGTCTCGGTTTGTGATGGGTGTAACGAAAAATGAGACAGGGTGGCTTTTCTCTTTTTAAGAAAATTGCAGTATAAATCTCCTCAAAACACAGATACTAACAACACAATTTGTAATATATATATGAAAGCAACTGGGATTGTGAGAAGAATAGATGAATGAGGTATAATAACACCAAGCGCTTTAAACTCTTATAAATACAGGGTTTTGAGTGATTTTTAAGAAATATTTTTTACAAAAAACAGCACATTTTGACTTATACATAGCAAAAGCGAGGTGAATTTCACCTCGCTTTTGCGACATTCGTTTATTAATTGTGTACATAATGGATATTACTTTTCAATCCTATCAAAATTAAGTAATATCTTTGCTCTCTTCACGGTAATATATCCTTTCCAATTCTCAGTAACCTGCCGAGAAACATCGCTATCAATTCCCCAAGAGAAATTAGGGTTCCATACACCTTGTTCATTGATATTGTCAAACCAAAAATCGAAAGTTTGTTCAATTCCGTGCTTTACATCGTCATACCAAATGGAAGAGGGGGATGATACGAAATCCAGCGGAGTAAAATAATATCCATTATAATTGTTTGTGTCAAAGCAAGTGTTATCAAGAATTCTTCTGCGCATAGATGACAGTATTTCATTAGTTATAAGAGGGGAGTTGATTTGCAGAAGCTGATGAACCAATGCTTGTATATTCAATGAATCGTGATCTCCACAGAAATCATTGCTCAAAAGGAGTGCAAAGCAATCATCCGCTATTTTATATCCGAGTTCTCTTTGACTCTCTGTTCCGTAACGGATAAACGCTGAAGCGACAACAGCACATGGATTAGGGTTGAATACGGTACAAGGTGCATAGTTCCACCACGGCGCGTGAGGATAATCCATTGCTTCCTTGGGACTATCTTCCCAATATTTCGGTATATCCTGAACCGAGTTTTCAAAATAAGCCAATATAGTTTTAAACCATTCAGAAGAACAATCAAGATCATATTCATATGCTTGGAAAATTGCTTCTGCAGTCGGAATTGCAGCTGATAATGGGCAAAGCACATCCGCTTCAAAGCCACTGCCCATTCCACCATCTGTATTCTGATATTTCAGCATCTCTTCCACGATCTGTCCTTTTGAACCACCGTTAAAAAGATAATTCCATTTTGCTCGATCATATGGGCGGGCATTTACCTGCATCCATTCGTTCATTTTCGCAAACTGAACTTTTGATAACATTCTCATAACAATAACACTTAGCCTTTCTGCAGAAGATTCCTCTCTCGGTTTATTTGTATCTAACAGATTTCTTTCAACTTACTTTCAAAAATGTTTTATCAATTTATTATATCATATTTCATTTCAAAAGTAAATCTATGCAGTATAAATCTCCTCAAAATACAGATAATAACAACACAATTTGTAATTTAAGGAGAAATGTATATATGAAAGCAACTGGAATTGTGAGAAGAATTGAGGCTTGTGTTATAATAGGGCAAACCGCCTGAAAGGCGCATAAACACTAGGTTTTTTGTTAGTTTGCCCTATTGAACACAAGGGTGTTAAAAACGAGTTTTGGGCGGTTTTTATACATAACAAAAGCGAGGGGAATTTTCCCTCGCTTTTGTAGTTGTATTACGGGAATTTTATTGTCAGTTCAGTTTCCTTGTAATCATTGCCGGTTAGATATGTAACAACCGCGATTCCCTCGCCGTTCGGTTTGGCTCCTATCACAATATCTCCTGCAACAGGAGAGCAGTTTGTTAGAATGTGCTTTTTATAATATTCTGACTTGTCAAATATATTTTGTACAATAACACTATATTCACCGTTTTCATAATTTGCATAAATAACATAATTGCCTTGTGCCATTAAAACATATTGAAAGGTCTCAGACACCTTACTGTTTTCAACATCACAATACACTGCCCAATTAGTTGACTGCCCCGTTCCTGTTTGAACTTTCAAACCTAAAATATATGTGTTGACTTGCTCAACCTTTGGTTCATGGGTAGCATTGTCTTTTGAGAACAAAACGTTATCATTTTTATCAACTACTGTATACGTGTATGTTAAATCGTCGTTTTTCGTAATTGAATACATATCAAGAGGATTATAATATTTATATACATCCCACAAATCATACCGACTAATATTTTTGATTGAACCGCAGAACATATCCATATGACCGCAATCGTCTTTATCAAAAATTCCTTCTATAATAACATACTCACCATTATATTGTTGTGCTTCTTCATACGGAATTGCTTTTTCGCCAAGTTCAATCCAAATAGAATTGCCAACGCCGTATTTTAAATCTTCTTTACTAAGTGAAATGCAATTACCTTCAAATTCAAGATTACCCACACCGATAACTCTGACAAGTTGACCGTCATATTTTTCAGGAGTAGCAATCAATTGAATCATAGTTACATCTTTGGCATATTGATTGGCAGAGTTTGGTGTTTCGCTATAACCTGATTCGACAAGTTTATTTTTAAATAACTTTATTCCGAAAACCCCAGCCAAAACTACCGCTATTGTGATAAGAACAGAAAGAACAACAGTTATTATTTGTTTTTTGTTTTTCACAAAATCACCGCCTTTGATTTATTATATCACAACCGGTTCAAAAAGTAAATTGTTGCAGTATAAATCTCCTCAAAATACAGATAATAACAACACACTTTGGTTTTTAAGGAGAAATGTATATATGAAAGCAACTGGAATTGTGAGAAGAATTGACGACCTTGGTCGTGTGGTTATTCCGAAAGAGATTAGAAGAACGATGCGGATACGCGAAGGAGACCCGCTGGAGATCTTCACCGAGAAGGACGGCGAGGTGGTATTCAAAAAATACTCCCCCGTGGGGGAACTGTCCCCCTTTGCGGTGCAATACGCCGACGTGCTGGCTCGCGCCTGCAACATGACGGTGCTGGTGTGCGACCGCGACCACGTCATCGCTGCCGCCGGACAAAACCGCAAAGAGTTCTATGAACGGCGGGTGTCCGTGGGCTTAGACGAGGTGATGGAGGGGCGGCAGACCTACGTGGCCCAGGCAGGCGGCGCCAACCGCCTGCAACCGGTGGAGACCCTCAGCCGCTATGCCGCCGTGGCCGCCCCCATCCTCGCCAGCGGTGACGTCACCGGCGCGGTGTGCCTCATCCAGCCGGAAAGCGGCACCGTCCCCTCCGAGGGGGACGTGCGGCTGGCTCAGGTGGCGGCCGCGTTCCTCGGCAAGCAGATGGAAGAATGAGGCGGCTTTTAGTTGGAGCTTGTCGCAGTCAGCGTTGCCGCCTCTCGAATATGGCTACGCCATATTCCCACATTAGTGCAGATTTTTGGCGGCTTTTAGTTGGAGCTTGTCGCAGTTAGCGTTGCCGCCTCTCGAATATGGCTACGCCATATTCCCACATTGGTGCGTAGGGGGCCACGGGCGGTCGAGGACGCCCGCCCCTACAAACGCCATTTGCGTTTTTGCGTAAATATAAAAACAGCACGCTCTGTCGGGGGGACAGAGCGTGCTGTTTTATATGGGGGCATTACATCAATTTAAAGAGCAGGTACATAATGCCGTACAGCACCAACAATGCGCCGCCAAACACCAGGGTGGGCAGCAGCATCATACGGAAGGCATCGAAGAAGGTGGTCCACTTCTCCTTGCCGGTGCTGTAAGAGGGGGTGTCGTTGCGAAAATACTTAGACGCACCGCCCTTGACATTGGACATATCCGCAATGGTGCGGCCGTCGTCCACGTACACTACCTTTTCTTTTTTCTTTTTCTCTTTCTTCTCAGCCACGATTAGGCCTCCTTGGAGGTTTCCTCTTCCAACAAATGGCAGGCGGCGAAGTGACCGGGCTCATACTCCTTATATTCCGGCACCACGTGCTTGCAGATCTCCTTGGCGTAGGGGCAACGGGTGTGGAAGCGGCAACCCTTGGGCGGGTTGGCGGGAGAAGGAATATCGCCGCCCAGGGCGATGCGTTGCATCTTCTGGGTGGGGTCGGGGTTGGGGACGGCGGAGAACAGCGCCTTGGTGTAGGGGTGCAGAGGATTGGTGAAGATGTCCTCTTTGGAGCCGAACTCCATCATACCGCCCAGATACATCACGCCGATCTTATCGGAGATAAACTTAACCACCGACAGGTCGTGGGAGATGAAAACGTAAGCCAGATTCATCTCGCGCTGCAACTCTTTGAGCAGGTTGATGATCTGCGCCTGAATGGACACGTCCAGAGCGGACACGGGCTCGTCGCAAATCACCAGCTTGGGGTTCACCGACAGGGCGCGAGCGATACAGATGCGCTGACGCTGGCCGCCGGAAAACTCGTGGGGATAGCGCTCGAAATAATAATCCCGCAGACCGCACTTGTCCATCAGATCCAGCACATAGTCCTTCACCTGCTCCTTGGGCACGATGTTGTGCACCAACACCGGCTCACTCAGCAGGCCGCCCACGGTGTCACGGGGAGGCAGAGAGGAATAGGGGTCCTGGAAGATGATCTGCATCTGCTTGCGGATCTCACGCATCTGAGAGGATTTGAGGTGGGTGATGTCCTGGCCGTTGAAGATGATCTGGCCGCCGGTGGGCTCGTGCAATTTCAGAATAGCACGGCCGGCGGTGGTCTTGCCGCAGCCGGACTCGCCCACGATACCGAGGGTCTCGCCGGCCTTCAGCTTGAAGGAGATGTCGTCCACCGCAACCAGCTCTTTGGTCACCTTGCCGAACATGGTCTTTTGCAGGGGGAAGCACTTGCGCAGATGGCGCACCTCCAACACACAGTCGGGGTCAAAGGGCTGTGCCAGATCCTCCTCGATCTGCTGCTGGCGGCGAGCCTTAAACTCTGCCTCCAACGCCGCGTCGTCGTACTCGGGAACCTCCGGTGCGATCACCTGAGATTCCTCCAAGTTTTCGAAGTTCTTAATGACGTCCTCGGACGCATTACGCTTAGCCATGGTCAGCCTCCTCTCTGTACAGGTGGCAGGCCACAAAGTGGGTGGGGCTTACCTGCACCATTTCGGGGTACTCACCGTTACAGCAAGCGGTGCACTGGGCACAACGCTCCTTGAAATAGCAGTGATTGGGCATGTTGGTGGGGTTGGGCACGTTGCCGGGGATGTTATACAGCTCGGTGCCGTCGTCCAAGGTCATGGTGGGCTTGGACTTTTGCAGACCGATGGTATAGGGGTGGCGGGGATCCTGGAAGATCTCCATCACGGTGCCCTTTTCGATCACCTTGCCGGCGTACATCACCACCACGTAATCCGCCATCTCAGCGATGACGCCCAGATCGTGGGTGATCAGCAGGATGGAGCCGTCGATCTTGTTTTTAATATCCTGCAACAGCTCCAAAATCTGCGCCTGGATGGTCACGTCCAGGGCGGTGGTGGGCTCGTCGGCGATGATCAGACGGGGCTCCGCCGCCAACGCCATGGCGATCATCACACGCTGGCGCATACCGCCGGACAGCTCGTGGGGGAACGCCTTATACACGTTTTCGGGGATGATGCCCACCAGACGCAGCATCTCATAGGATTTCTCCTTAGCCTGCTCCTTGGTGGCGCCGGGGATGTGGATGAGGGTGACCTCGTCCAACTGCTGACCAATGGTGAACACGGGGTTCAGAGAGGTCATGGGCTCTTGGAAAATCATGGCAATCTGCTTGCCACGCAGACGGTGGATCTCACGGATGGGCATCTTGGCGATGTCGTACACCTTTTCCTCCATCTCGAAGGAGCCGTCCTCGGCCAGCACCGGCTTGCCCTTGGCATCCTTTTTGATGTCTTTGGAATGGAAGCGGATGGAGCCGTCCACGATCTGTCCGGTGGGGCCCTGGATCAGGCGCATCACCGACATACTGGTCACCGACTTACCGCAACCGGACTCGCCCACCACACCCACAACGGAGTGCTTAGGCACATCGTAGGAGACGCCGTTGACCGCCTTGACCACACCCTGCTCGGTGTAGAAATAGGTGTGGAGATCCTCGATCTCCAAAATGTTGTCGGGGTCTTTGAGCTCGGAGAGGAACTCCTCCTCGGGAGCCTTGCGGTTCTTGTAAGCCTCCAAGCGCTTGATCTCCTTGGCGTTGGCCTTGGCGATCTCGCGAATCTCGCGGCCGGTCAAATAACCGCGGTTGGTTTTCTCTTTCTTGACGGCCACAATTATCGCCTCGCTTTCGGGTCGAGGGCGTCACGAAGACCGTCGCCCACGAAGTTGAAGCCCAGCACGGCGATGACGATGCACACGCCGGCAGGCACCCACACATACAGGTGGTTCTGCAAAATATCCTGGTTGGTGGAGATGATGTTGATCATGGTGCCCCAGGCGGCGTAAGGCGCCTTAACACCCAAATTCAAATAGGACAGGGTGGATTCGTACAGAATCATGCTTCCCAAGGACAGGGTCATCTGCACAATGAGCTGGGGCATCACGTTGGGAACCAGGTGCTTGAAGATCTTACGGCCGGTGGAATAGCCCATGGCCTCCGCCGCCACCATAAACTCCTGCTCACGCAGGGAGAGAATCTGACCGCGGACCAAACGGGCGGTACCCGTCCAGGAGATCAGGGTCAGATAGATCATCAAGAGATAGATGCGGTATTTGGCATCGATGCCGGAGGCATCCAACAGGGTGCTGAGGATCAACAGAATCGGGATGCCGGGCAAGCACATCAGAATATCGCTGATACGCATGATCAGATCGTCCACCCAGCCGCCGAAATAGCCGGCCAAGCCGCCCAGCAACACACCCAGAATGGTGATGAGGAACACGGCGATGAAGCTGACGATCAGAGAAATACGGCCACCGTACATCAAACGGACGAAGATGTCGTAGCCCTCGTTGTCCGTGCCAAGAATATGATCCTTGGAGGGAGGGGACAGGAAATTATCCTTTAATTGGTTTTCGGTGGTCTGGCGAACGGTATAGGTCACGCCGTCCACCTCGTAGGTGTATTCGCTGGTGGCGTAGTCCACCTTACCGCTCTCATCCAGCTCGATCTCGCCCCATTTGCCGTTGTTGGGGGTGTAGACCTCCGTCTCCACGCCGTCGATCACCTCGGTGTGCATCGACTCGGCCAGGAACAGGGGGCCCACAAAGCTGAACAGGAACAGACCCACCACCATGATCAAACCGATGATGCTCAAACGGGAGCGGAAGAAGCGGCGCACCACCATACGGGTGGGGGACATCAACTTGACGTTGCGATCCAGCGGCACCTCGGTGTCCTCAACAGCCGGGGTCTCCACCTCTTCGGTGACGGGCAGGTCAAGCTCTTCCGTCTGCTCGGCAAACAACGTTTTATTCTCTTCCATACTCGTTCACCTCACTCCAGCTTGACGCGGGGGTCAACCACCGCATACATCAAATCCGCCAGCAACACGCCCAACACGCTGAGCAGCGCCAAGAACATATTATAGCCCATGATAAAGGGAATGTCGCCGCGGTTCATCGCATCCAAAGCCACGTTACCGATACCGGGCAGGGCAAACACCTGCTCGGTGATGATGGCGCCGGAGAACAGGGTGGGCAACAGACCCGCCATAGAGGTCACCAGCGGAATCAGGGTGTTGCGGAAGGCGTGCTTGTTGATCACCACGCGCTCCTTCAAGCCCTTGGCACGGGCGGTGCGGATATAATCGGAATTCAGCACCTCTAACATATTGGTACGGGTCATACGCATACGCGCACCGATGCTGAGGATGACAATGGTCAGGATGGGAATCACCATGTGGCGCACATAGTCCAGCAGCAGTTCCATACCCGACTGCATCACCGTGGCATCCACCAAGCCGGAGGGCGGCAACCACCCCAGTTTGAGGGCCAACAGATCCTTCAACATATTGCCGAAGAAGAAGGAGGGCAGGGAGATACCGATCATCACCAGCACGGTGACGATATAGTCACGCAGGCTGTATTGATGGGTAGCCGCCGTGATGCCCAGCGGAATGGCGATCAGGAACTCAAACACCGTGGCAATGAATGCAATGGCAAAGGAAATGCCCATGTGCTCCACGATGATGTCCGCCACCGGCGCCTGGTGCACGAAGCTGGTGCCCAAATCAAAGCGACATAGGGCACCCAACCAGTTGAAATAGCCTTTGAGAATACCGCTGAAGGTGTTGTCACCCAAGCCGTACATCTCATACATCGCCTTCACCGTTTCGTCGCTGACAGTGGCGCCGCCACGGCTGATGGCGTCGATCTTGCTTTGAATAAAATCGACCGGCATCAGGCGAATGAGGAAGTAAATAATCATAGACACGCCCAGCAAAATGACCACAGCCAAGGCGAGTCGTTTCACAATATACTTAAACATAATATCCCCCGATATTTCGTTGGGTTTTGCTGCGATCCCCTCCCCCTACGGGAGAGGATCGCAGCGTATTTTTGAATGCTTAGCCGACAAACTCCACTTCCCAAATGCGGTCCAGGGGAGAAGAATAGGGGTTGACGATCTTGGGCAGGCTGGAGGTCTTGATCACCTTGGAATTGTAAGCGTACAGCACGCTGCGCTGATAGACGGGCAATTCAATGGCCAGATCTAGGATCTTGCCCATCGCCTCCTCGTACAGGTCGGCGCGCTCGTTCTGATCGTTGGTGGAGCGGGCGTCGTCGATCAGGTCGGCCAGCTCGTTGAGCAGGTTCCGCTCCTCGGCAGTGCCGCTGACCTTCAGGTGGTTATAACCCCAAGCCAGCGTGCTGGTGGCGGTAGAATCCTTGTGGTAGACCTGATACAGGTCGGGGTCCAGAGCGGAGGACCAAGCGGCGGCCCACACCTCCAGAGCACCGGTGTTGATCTTGGTCAGAGCCTGGGTGTCGCACACCACCTCAACCTCCCAACCCATGCTGTTCAGCAGGGCGGCGGCATCACGGAACACCTTGTAGGTGGGGTGGTCGGTCAGGCTGGAGCCGGCGATGGTGAACTTCACCTTCAGATCGCTGGAACCGGTGCTGACGTTGGCGTTATTCATGTACTTCTTGATCAGCACACGAGCGCTATCCTCGTCAAACTTGCCGACAGGAGGATAATCCTTACCGTTGTCGTCGGCAGAGGTGCCGTCGGGATAAGCCCAGCTCACCTTGGACATGGGCCAGTAGATCTGGCTGGCGGTACCGGCACGGTAATAGTCCAGAGCCAGAGAGGTGTTCATAGCGCACATAATGGCCTTACGCAGATTGATGTTCTGCACCTTGGCGGCGTTGATGCCCACGTAACCGTAACCCAACTGGTCGGTGGTCAGAGTGACCATGCCGCTGCTCTTCAAATTCTGCAACTTATCGTAGTTGTCGTTGGTCAAAGAGGGGGTGATATAGTGCACCTTGCCGCTTTCCAGGTTGGCGATGGCGTCGTTGGACAGAACCACCTGATAACGCAGCTTCTCGATCTTGGCGTTCTCCAACTCAGCACCCACGGTCTCAAAATAGGTGTTGCGCTTGAAATACACAACGTTGTTGGTGAAGAAAGCGCTCTCAGCGGGCTTGTCGGAGTTCTTGTTGTCGGTGACCTTGTAGGGACCGGCGCCCATGGGCAGCTTGATGTTGCGGGTGGACTGGATGACGTTCTTCATGAAATCGAAGCTGGCATACTCAACACCGAACTTGTTGTTCGCAATGTCCACGCCAACGGAGCTGCCCTCGCCGTAATAGTGCTGGGGAGCCACGGTGATGGCAAAGTTCCAAATAGCCTTGGGGTCCACGTCCTTGATGGTGATCTCCAACACGTCGTACTCGTCGCTGTTCTTCACGGTGCCGTCGTCGTTGTGGGCGGTGGCAACCTTGTAGGTCTTGTCGCCGATGGTGATCGCCTCACCGGCACGGTCGGTGTGACCCAAAGAAACGATACCGGAAATGTTGGGAACCAGCAGATCGCCGTCGGCGCTGTTCTCGCGCAGGATGATCTCCTTCGCCTTGGCGGTGTACTCGTTCATCACCTTGGCGGCGGTGCCCCACATGGTGAGAATACGGGAGAAGCTCTCTTTGAGCTCGATCTGATAGACGTACTCGATGGCGTCTTCCTTGGTCTTGATCGCGTTGGGGTCGTATTTGGGGGTCAGCTTTTCGATCTTGGTGCGATCCTGCTTGCCGTCGGCACCCTCAGGATACTTCACCTCCACCTGGCCCTCGGAATACATAAAGCGGAAGATGTCGTTCTTAAACTCCTCGTGGGACTTATAAGGCTCATCGGTGTAGGAATCCTGAGCGGCCAGATAGTCGGCGTTCAGTTCCTCTTTAAACAGTTTCAGCGCGTTGTCATAGTCCGCCAACAACTGGGCGTTGGTCACCTCGGAGGGGTTGGTGGACAGAGAAGACTTGTAACCGGAGGACAGGGAGTGGGCCAGGATAGCCTGCTTCATCTCCTCATAGGACACCTCGTTGGTGGGAGAAGCCTTCTGCATCGCGGTATACAGGTTGATCAGCTCCATCAGACGAGCCTCGGCACGGGCAGAGGCCTGCTGGGAAACCAGATCGGTGCTGCCGGAGGTGGCAGAGATGGACTGGGTGCGATACTCGTTCAGACCCAAGATCTCGGTGGAATACAGGGTGTTGGAGCCGGTGTAAACGGGATCCAAATAGACGTAATAGTTGAACAGCACGTCCTCCATGGTCAAGGGCTGACCGTCAGAGAACTTGATGCCGTTTTTCAGCACGAACACATAGGTGATGGTGCCGTCGGCGTTCTCCACGATCTTATAATCCTTGGTCACCACGTTCTGGTCCTCACCATAGGCCACCACAACCTGGCCGGCCTCTTCGTCATACGTGGCACCCAGCATGCTGATCTGGGTCATGGCCACCACCGTGCCGTCAGCGGCGGCGGTGGAGAAGAAGGGATTGAACAGACCGTCGGGTTGGTCAATCATCACAACGAAAGCATCCGGCTTGCCGGCGGCAGCCTCCTGCTTGTTCTTTTTGCCGCAGCCGGACATGGCGATCATACCGACGCACATGCACAGACACAGCAAAACACAAAGAATTTTACGTTTCACAGCTATCTCTCCTTACTCTGTTTTGGGGGTTAGGGATTACTCTTTAAACACCACGGTGAGCGTTTCGCCGTCCTCATCCGGGGTGATCACAACCTTGTCGGTGGGGGCACCGTTCTCGTCCACAGCTTCATAGGTGATGTTGTGGGAGATCGCGGGGGCCTCGGTGCCCTCGGAGGTCATCACCAGGCCACACAGCAAACCAAAGGTGTAGTCATTCACGTCCGTAATCGTCAAGGCGGCGGCAGAGGAAATCTGCAGCTTACCATTTACGGTAACATTGGTCAGGGTGGCCTTGTCATACAGGGTGCCGGCAAACACGCCGAAAGCGGGAGCCACCGACTTGGTGCCCTTTTCGATGCGATAGATCACGTTATCGAAGGTCACGTCCTGCATCACGGCGGCGTTGCCCACCGTGCCGAACAAGCCGGCCACAGGGCTGCCGGAGGTCTGATCCTGCACCACCGTCACGTTGCGGATGGTGTGACCGTTACCCTCAATGCGACCGTTAAAGGAAGCGGTGGAGAAGACGGAGGGCCAAATCTTGCCGGTGAAATCCAGATCCGCCATCAAAACGTAATTGGCGGAGGAGTCGGCGTTGGCGATCAGCTGATCCGCATTGTAGATGTGGAACCAGTCGCCCTCCACATAGTCGATATACAATTTCAGCACGGCGTTCTCCACCTCGCCGGAGGCATTGGCGGAGCCGGGATGGGTGATGACAGAGCCGGTCACCGGCTTAGTCTTTTCCGCGTCGTAGTAAACGCCGCTGAAGGTATAGCCGACCTTCTTGGTCTCTCTGGGGAAGTCGTTCATCTTCATGGTGCCGGTGGCCTCGTCCCACGCGGGCAGTGTGAACTGGTCGCCCATCATACACTCCTCGGACACCAACAGCTCATCCGGCTTGTCGATATTGTAATACTCCACGGTGAAGAGGGGCAGCCACACGGCATACAGGGTCAGCACCGGCTCGTTGGCGGTATAATAGCCATCGGAGAGGGTGATGCGACCCTTCTCGAAATCCCACTGCGTATAGTTGCCGTTCTCATCCTTGGTGTACCAACCGGCCAACACGTGCTTGGCACGCTTGGCCTCGAACTTGTCGGTACGCTGTTCGGCATCGGGAGCCAGAAGCGGCAGGGATACCGCTCCGTTGGCGTCCTTCGGCAGATCTTTGATGTTAAAGGTGTCTACGATATGGGTGGTGTTGACGTTATCACCAAACTGACCGCCGTTGGCGTCAAAGCGAACGCTGACGGTATAGCCGTCTGCATCGTAGGCGGCATAGTGATCCTTGGCCTGCTTGTTGGGGTTGAAGATCATCCACAGGATGCCTGCCACAGCCAACAACGCCAGCACAGCCAGGCCGATGATGCGCAGCCACTCTTTGACAGAGCGGCGCACCTTGGGGGCAGGCTCGCTCTCCTCCACCGGCTCAATCTCCGGCTCGGCATCCACGGGAGCCACCATCGCTTCCTCGGTGGGAAGTTCGACGATCTCCTGCTCCGCAGTTTCCTGTTCAATGGTCTCCTGTTCGGCAGTCTCCTGTTCAATGGTCTCCTGTTCGGCAGTCTCCTGCGCGGCGTCGCCCTTTTTCTTGAACAAGCCGGCAATCACCAGAGCCAACGCAACCAGCCAGCCCCACACCTTCACCGCCACACGGGCGATCCACTTGCCTGCACGGGCAAGACGGCCGGGCAGCTTCTTGCAGAAGCGGGCAACACGGCCGGGCAACTTCTTAAAGAAGCGCACGGTGCGACCGGGCAATGCCTTGAAGAAGGCAATCATGTATGCTTTGGTCAGATACCCCTTCTTGTAAGCCCAGATGGCCCACAGAATCACGGCATCGTTGACCAAGAAGAGAATCACGATCCACAACCAGGGGAGCTTTTTGGTCTGCTTGGCGGCGGGAGAGGTCTTTTCGGGGGCCTTTTCGGACTCATCGGAAGAGCCTTCCTCCTCATCCACAGCGGACAGCGCCGCCAAACGCAGCTCGGCGGACACCAGCACGCCATACAGCTCCTCGCCCACCAAGCCCTGCTGGACGGTGGTGGCGATGAGATCGTAGGCGGCACGGGCAGCCTCCACGGTGGCGCGGTCATTCAGCGTCACACGCTCGGGGATCAGCTTGATGGCGGCGATGGCAGCCAGGGTGATGTCATCCGCGGCGGCGGCGCCCATCAAACGCAGATCGAAATAATGGTCGAGGATATAGTTGTCATAACCGACGCCGTTGACCGGACGGATCATGGTCAGCTTGGTATCCACATAGCCGACGTAATCCACGAAGTTGGCGCCGTAGAAAATGTTGGAATACATACCGCCGGTGGCGTTCCACATAAAGAAAGGAACGATGCCCTCACCGACGATGGCAACCTCGTTGCCGTCATAATCGGTGTAGGTGCCGTAGTCACCGGAACCGGGAATGTGCTCGTAAGTCTCGTAATAGCTGGGGTCGAAGGACTCTTCCATCACGGGAGCGTAGTAGCTCTGGAAGGTCACGGTTTTCAGGCTGTCGCACTCATAGAACGCCTTATGTCCCACCGCAGCCACGGTATAGGGCAGCGTCACCATCTCCACGGAAGCGCCGGTGAAGGCCATGGCGCTGACGCGGACGGTATCCTCCATCAGCACGGGACGGTTGTCGCTGCCGGAATAGGACACCAGCTCCCAACCGTTGGGAACACGGCTGTACAGAGAGCCCTCATAGACGGTCACGTTGTCGTTGACGGTGTAGGTGTAGTTCTTCTCCTCATACTTGTTGCCGTTGAACTCGGTGACCTCCACCTGATAGAAGGGGGTCAGCACGCACATGGCAAAGGGGTTGTCGCCCATAGCGGTGACGGCGTCGCCCAGCGTCACCTTGAAGGGGGTGTACTCCTCCTTCATAAAGGCGTGCTTGCCCACCGTCACGGCAGAGGTCAAATCCGCCGTGGTCAGCGCGGAGTAAGCAAAGGCATAGTCGCCGATCTCGGTCACATCACCCAAACGGGTGGTGGACACCAGCTTGTCACAATAGGAGAAGGCACCCTCGCCGATGGTGACGCCCACAGGCTTCTCGTCGGTGGCTTCTTCGTCGGTGGGCTCCTCAGCCGTTTCGGCCTCAGCAGACTCCTCGGTGGTTGCGTCCTCGGCGGGCTCCTCCTCAACCGACTCCTTCTCCTTGAAGGTGACGGATTGCAAAGAGGAGTTATACACGAAGGCGTAATCGCCGATGGAGGTGGCAGAGGACAGGTCTGCCGCCTTCAAAGCACCGCACTCGGTAAAGGCGTATTCGCCCACCGTCTCGATGCTGGACAGGTTGACGCTCTCCAGCTTGGAGCAACCGGCGAAGGTGTAGGGCTTCAGCTCGGTGATGGCGTCGCCCAGCACCACCGTCTTCATCTCGCGGCAGTAGGCAAAGGCATACTCGCCGATGGAGGTGGCAGAGGACAGATCCGCCGTCTTGATGGCGGGGGCGTGATAGGTGTACAGATAACGGCCTTCGCTGTCCACAGCGGCCACCGTCATATTCTCGTCCAAGCATTTGAAATACACGTCGCCGGACAGGGCGTAATCGCCGATCTCCACAACCTCAGATAGGTCGATGTCGGTCAAGGAAGCGTTGTTGTAGAAGGCCATCTTGCCCAGCTTGACACCCTTGCCCAGCGTCACCTTTTTCAGGCTGGCGGCGTTGGTGAAGGCGGTCTCGCCCACGGTGACGTTGTCACCGATGGTCACATTCTGCAGAGCAGAGGCGAAGGTGTAATAGAAGTAACGCTCGCCACCCTTGTCTTCGTGGGACACCTTAAAGATGGAGTCCTTATTCATACCGAAGGCATATTTGCCCAGCACTGCGTTGTCGCCCACCTTGACGGTGGTCAACTCCTCGCACTCTGCGAACACACCCTCCGCCACGTTCATGCCGGCGGGCACGGTCACGGAGGTGATGTCGGTGAAAGCAAAGGCATAGCGGCCAATGACGGTATCCTTTGTGAAGGAGGGCAGAGTGGAAATCGCCGTCTCAAAGAAGGCGTATTCACCGATGGCGGTCAGCTTGCCCAGCGTGACCTTTTCAATGTTCTTGGAAGAAGCAAAGGCCTGAGCGCCCACCACCGTCACCTTAGGCAGGTCGACGGAGGAGATGGCATCGTTGTGGGAGAAGGCACCCTCGCCGATGACGGTCACCTCAGTGCCGCCGATGTCCTCGGCGGAGAAGGAACCGCTGACCGAGGGAGCCACCGCCACCAAGGTCTTGCCGTCGGTGGAAAGGATATATTCCTTCTTGCCGGCCTGATAGGCCTTGTTGCCCTCTTTGACCTCCAATGCGGACACGGCAGTCTTCAAGAAGGCGTGCTCGCCGATCTCGTTGACGGCGGGGCCGATGACGAGAGAGGACAGGCTCTCGCACTCATAGAACATGGCCTTGGGCAGCACCAGGGCGTTGACCTCGAAAGAGGTCAGGCTCTCGCACTTGGTGAAGGCGAACTCGCCGTACTTCACCAAACCGGCGGTGATGGTCACATCCTTCAGCTTTTCGCAGCCGGCAAAGGCGTAGCGACCAATGGACAGCAGGGTGTCACCGGTGACGATGCCTTCCAGCTTGCGGTTGCCGGCAAAAGCGTAGTCGGAAATCACGCAGGCGGCAGACAGGTCGATGGTGCCCTGCAGGTCGCAACCCTCAAAGGCGTGCTGGTTGATGATGATGACGTTGTTTTCACCACTGAAGGTGATCTTTTTCAAAGAAGTGCAGTTGTAGAAAGCGCCGTATTCGATGGCGGTCAGGGTGGAGGGGAGCACGATCTCCTCCAACGCAGTCAGATTGGCAAAGGCATAGGCGTTGATCTTCTCCACGCCCTCGGGCAGCACCACCTTGGTGATGGTGTTGTCACCGATGTACCACTGCTTGCTGCGCTCACGGTCGTCAATGGCCAATTCCTCGGCGGTCTTTTCGACATAATCGAAGTTGGAGAAGGCAAAGGAGCCGATCTCCTTAATGGACAGACGCTTGGGCACGTCAACCAGACCACCGTTACCGTAATAGTGGTTCAGAATGCCGTTGGCGGCGTCGAAGGGATCCTTGACCTCGATGGAAACCGTTTCGGAATAATAGGTGCTTTTGCCGTCCATCAAAATCTTGACGGTGACGGAGGAGAAGCCCTCCGCCACGGCGGTCACCTTGCCCGCCTCGTTGATGGTGACGATGCTTTCGTTGCTGGTTTCGTATAGCACCTCGGTTTCCGCAGGGAAATAGGCGGCCAGCTCATGAAGCAGTGTCACAGACTCGGAGGGATACAGCGACAGGCTGTAATTGCCCTCGAAGAACCGGTAGTTGCCGGTGTCGCCGATGTCCTTGTCCTCGTTATCCAGCATATAATAGGCCTTGTTGGTGTAGTAGCCGTAGAGGTTAAAGCTGTCGGTGACCGGCTTATCGTAGCGGCGATAGCCCTCTTCTTCCTCGGACAGCACCTTCACCAGAAGGATCAATGCTTTTTCAGAGTTGGGATCTTTAATCTTGACACGGGTGGTGCCGGGAGCCACACCCACCACCTTGTTGTTGACCACGTTGGCAACCTTGGGGTTCTGGGTGGAGAATTCCAGCATCTCGCCCCACTGGGTGGCGGGATACACCACGGGGGTGAGGGTGAACACCTCGTTGGGGCTCAGAACGATCTCCTGCTCGATCTCCTCGGACAGGCAGAAATCAATGAACTCATCCGGCAGACGAATTTCATAGGTGGCGTAGTTGAGCGCATAGTCATAGGTGGTGAACACGAAGGAATTCTTGTTCATCGCACCGGACTTGATCTGATACAGATAATCCGTCAGCTCCACGGTGACGACGGTGGTGTCGTTCTCTTTGGAGTAGATGGGGGTCATATACTGCTCAAAGGCCTTCATTTCGGGGGTGGCGTTGCCATCCGCATCCTGGCCCATCACCACATAGCCCAGCTGACCGCACATGGCGTAGTGGTTGTCATACACAGACAGTTTGGCGTACAGACGGTTCTTCTCCTCCGTCTTGTCGTACTCATAATAGTACTCCACACCGGTGACGGTGGGGGCCTCATAGTCGGTGGTCAGCGGGAACTCGAAGACGTTGTTCTTGTTGGTCTCCACGCCGCCGTCACCGTAATCCATAAAGCCTTCCAACCGCACGGTATAGCGGCCGTTGTTGGGCAGATCGAAATTCTGGGTGTCAAACTCCACCTCGATGTTGGAGGGGCGAATGGGGCCGCCGTCGCCGTATGCCTTACGCACGTCGTAGTCCACCGTTTCGTAGACCACCTTGCCGGTGGCGTTGTCCACCACCTTGATCTCGATGCGCTGGGCGGCACGCAGCATACCCGCCCACACAAAGCGCAGGGCGTGCACGGCGCCGTCCTGGTTGGACAGAGCGATGTAATTCTTGTTGGCGGCGATCACCATATCCTTGGGATCCTGGGTGAAATAGTAGGAGCCCAGATAGCTGACGTAGTCGCCGGTCAGACCGCCCACCGCACGGGTGGCGAAAGAGTCGGCCATCAGCTTATCCTCTACGTCGATGCCATCGTCCAACTCATCCTTGTTGGTGTCGTAATACTCCAAATCGAACATGGGAGCTTTGGTCCAATCGCCGTAGAAAGCCAGATAGGGTACGTTCAGGTCGTATTCCGTGCCGGACTTGGCGTCCAAGGACAGGAAGCCTTCCACGTACATGCCGTTTTCAAAGGACTTGTCAAGATAACTCTTGTTGGCATCGGTCAGGGTCAGGCGCACCTTCACCTTAGCCTGCTTGCCGGCGGCAACGGTGATGGTGTTGCCGTCGTTGGAGCCGCCGTCCACGGAGAGAATCTCCAATTTGGCACCCTCCAACACATAAGCCTGCTCGGTGACAGTGGTCTTACCGGAGTTGGTCTTGGTGTCGCTGACCCCCTCGGTGATGACCTTGGTGGTCAGAGCGTAGGACAGCGCACTGCTGCCGAAGTTATCCACGGCAAAGGTCATCTCGTACACACCGGTCTTGTTGGGATCGTCGCCCAGCTCCAACTTGGTGGTGTCCATGGCGTTGCCGTCTCTATTAAAGGTAATAATGCAAGCGGGAGTCTTGGTGGCGGCCAGCAGGTCAGCCAGACCGGCGCCCTGCTTACGCACGGCATAAGGCTCGCCGTTGGTATTGATGATGATGTCGGCAGTGGACATCAGCAGGCGGTTGACCATGGCGGTCACCGCACCGGTGTCCTCCGCGATCTCGGGGAAGTTCTCCACCACGTACTGGTGCATCAGCACCACGGCGCCTGCCATATTGGGGCAAGCCATGGAGGTGCCGGACAGACGGTCATAGTCGCCGCCGGTGACGGAGGAGAGAATGTTACCGCCGTGGGCGGTGATCTCCGGCTTGATGCCCAAGCTGGGGGTGGGACCCCAAGAGGAGAAGTCGGACATAAAGGGACCGGAGGTCTGGTCCACGCTGATATGTAACTTACCGGAGGACTGGGCGGCCAGCACCTCACCATCGTCCTGGGAGATGGAGCAGACCGCCAACTGCGCGTCACCGATGTTCATCTTGATGTCACCGGAAACGTTGTTGTAAATGATGATACCGGCAGCGCCCTGCTGCTCGGCGATCATCGCTTTTTCTTCGAAGGTGTTGTCACCGCGGCGCACCAGAGCGATCTTGCCCTTCACGTCCAGGCCGGTATAGTTGACCGAACGGCCCACGCCGGGGATGGTGACGTACTCGATCTCGATGGAGGTCTTGTCGCCCAACAGCTTCTCGAAGAAGTGCTGCTCCTTACCGCCGTTGTCGTTGGCCTCGTCGAAATACATAATGGTGCTGCCGTATTTGAGATAGGGGGTCTCCACGCCGTTGACCGAGGCGACGGACAGGGTACCGGGGTAGGTGCCGGGGGAGCCGACGGTACCGGAGTCAGGGTTGGAGGTCAGGGGCAGGTTGCCGTTGGCCTCGGAGCTGTAAGCAGAGCTGTAGCTGTTGGAGGCGGCCACCACCACGGCGATGCCGGACTCGCGCAGGCGCTGATACACGCCGTTGAGCAGCTCCTCTTCACCCTCGTGGTCAAAGCCGCAAGCGGTACCCAGGGACATATTGATGACGTCCACGCCCAGGATAACGCAATCCTCCAGAGCGGCCAAGATCCAGGAGCTCATGGCGGTGTCCTGAATGTCGGAGAAGATCTTCATGGACACCAACTGGGCATTGGGGGCCACACCGGTGATCACATCGTCCTTACCGACGATCACACCGGACACGTGGGTGCCGTGGTTGTTGTGGGTGGAATACACGTCGGGATCGTTATCCGCATAATCGTAACCGAAAGGAACTTTATTATTGATGAAGACGTTATCCACGGTCAGGTTGCCGTCGGCCCACTCGTAGGCGGTGGTCTTGTCGATCAGAGCGGCCACCTGGTCGTAGGTCAGACCCAACTGGGTGGAGGTGAAATTGTTGGGGGAGAATGCGGTGTGGTTGGAGTCCAGACCGGTGTCCAGAACCGCCACCACCATGCCGGTGCCGTCATAGGGAACGTCGGAAGCGTTGAAAATACCCGTCTCATAGACGTTAACCTCGTTCTCCACCAGCTCGGCAGCCTGGGATTTGTACTCCTGGCTGATCACGGCAGACTCGGCGGCACCCAAGGACTGACAGGTGACGGCATAGTCCCGTCCCTTGATCAGAATCTCGAAGCCGCTGAACAGGGTGTTATAATCCTCACCCAGCTCGTATTCGATGCCCTGCTCGTCAAACAGCGTCAAGAGCGCCTCCTTTCGAGCAGAGATGGCATCCAGCACCGTCTTAGCCTCGTCGGATACGGCAAACTCTTGCAGGGACATGGTTTTGTCCGTGCGGCCGTAAGCGTCCATCAGCGAAGAACGGTCGATGCGGATGATGACCGAAATGTCGTCGTCATCCTTCACGCCGTTCGGCAGACGGAAGGCCACGTTGCTGTTCAAATAGTCCAGATAATTCACCAAAATGGAGTTATTATCCAGCTTATTGATCGCAGAGATCTCCAGCCGCGGCACAGAGCCGACAGCCGTTCCGGCAGCAAACACCGCCGGAACCGTGCCCACCAACAGGGACACAGCCAGCAGTACGCTCAGCGCCGAACGCAGGATGTGGGAAAAGTGTGTCTTCTTCATACGGAGTTCCTTTCTGTTACGCGATTTGTCCTCATACATAACCCAAAAACGCATAGTACGCGAATTTAACCACCTTATATAATACCGCATCCCAAAACAAAAAGCAAGTGTTTCCTTTCATTTATTCAAAATTCAGCCAAAAACACGAAAAAAGAGGGTCTTTTTTATGGTTTTTGCATTTTTTCGCCCTAAAAAGTTGCGTAAAGGCAGGCAAATGGTCGTTTTGTCTTTACATTTTGCCGTCATTGTGTTATTATAAAATGTAATATGTCCTTAAAGGAGGTCGTTTTTATGACCCAAAACACGAAATTGTGGATGCGGCGGATCTACTTTGCGTTGATCACCGTCGCTTTGCTTACGGTGGCGGTGCTGCTGATGGTGCAATGCGTAGCCATTTATCGCTTAGGCGACGACGCTTTCACCCGCGAAAGTGTGGCTGCCCACTTTGCACCCATCGCGGTGCCTGTATACATATGCCTCGGCTTGGTGGCGGCAGGCTTCGCCCTCTCCCCTCTCCTGCCGGCGGCCCCCGACAGCCAGCCCGATCGGGACGTGGTGACCCTGCGCCGTTTGCAGGCTAAGACCGATCTCACCGCCTGCCCCGCCGAGCTGACCCGCACCGTGTGCAAAACCCGCCGTGCCCGCAACCGCCATTATTACATCACGCTGGCTCTGTTGGCCATCGGCACGGCGGTGTTCCTTTGGTATGCGCTGGACAGCGGCAACTATACCAACGATTTTAACGGCTCCATGGTTAACGCCATGTGGTGGCTGCTGCCCTGCATGGGTGTGCCCGCCCTCTACGGCGTTTTCACCGCCTTTTTCTGCCGCCGCAGCGTGAAAAAAGAGATCGGCTTGCTGCGTACCGCCCCCAAAGAAGCCCTCTCCCCCGCCCCCAAGACCCAGCCCAAAAGCGAAAAGTGGATGCCCTTCCTGCAAGGCGGCATGGTCGCCATCGGCATCGGCATGCTGGTATACGGCGCCCTCATTGGCGGTGCCGACGAGGTTTTCAAAAAAGCGGCAGCCATCTGCACGGAATGTATCGGATTGGGGTGATAATGAATGGCTAAAATCAAAAGTTTCTTCCAAAAAATATGGCCCTCCAAGCGCAAATGGATGCAGCTATATTTTGCCCTGTTGTTTAACGCCAACTTAAAAGGCTTTGTCAACGTGGACGGCCTCTTTAACGGCAAAATTTATGAGGGTAACACCAAAAAGATGTGTGTCCCCGGCATCAACTGCTATTCCTGCCCCGGCGCCGTAGGCGCCTGTCCCTTAGGCTCGTTACAAGGAGCTATCGGTGAGAAAAACACCCTGTTCTATGTGGGCGGCACCCTAATGCTGTATGCCATCCTGTTTGGACGTATGATCTGCGGCTGGCTGTGTCCCTTCGGCTGGATTCAGGAGCTGTTACATAAGATCAAGACTCCCAAAGTGAAGAAAAATCGCATCACCAAGGTGCTTTCCTATTTCAAATACGTGGTGTTGGCGTTCTTCGTTATCATTGTTCCTACCATGTACGCATTTCGCAACGTTCCGTTACCTGCTTTCTGCAAATACATTTGTCCCGCCGGCACGTTAGAGGGCGGTATCGGACTGCTTTCCAACAAGGTAAACGACAGCTATTTCTCCATGTTGGGCCCGCTGTTCACCTGGAAGTTCCTGCTGATGGTGAGCATTCTGGTGGGCTGCATCTTCGTCTTCCGTCTGTTCTGCCGTTTCCTCTGTCCGTTGGGTGCCCTGTACGCCCTGTTTAACCGCTTCTCTATCTTCGGCATCAAGCTCAACCGCGACAAGTGCGTGGACTGCAACCGCTGCATCGCCCACTGTGAGATGGACATTCGCCACGTGGGCGACCCCGAGTGCATCAGCTGCGGCGAGTGCATTGCCGTTTGCCCCACCGAAGCCATCCAGTGGAAGGGACCGAAGATCCTGCTGCCCAAGAACGTCGTCTCTAAGGACGACACCCCCGAGGTGGCCAAAGCTAAGAACAAGAAGAAGCTGGTTACCCGCATCGTCTCCACCGTGGTGCTGCTGGCTATCCTGGTGGGTACCGGCGTCTACCACTGGAACAAAGCCGCCGTCCCCATGCCCAAGCCCCCCGCCCAGCAGGACGTCAACCCTGAGGTAGATGCCCCCCTGGGCAACGCAGTCGGCAATCTGTGCTACGGTGCAGATTTGAAGGTGATCGTCGGAACCGATGCCGCCACCATCAACCCGGTTAAGACCGGAAAGGTGACCATCATCAACTTCTGGGGCACTTGGTGCACCGGCTGCATCGCTGAATTGCCGTATTTCAACGAGATTGCCGTCAATTATCAAGAGAATGTCACCGTGGTAGCCGTCCACTGTTTACCGGACGGCAACAAGCCGGCCCGCGAATTCGCTGACCGTGAATACCCCGGATCCCCCATTGTGTTCGCTTTCGATTACGGCGCCACCCTCAACGATTATTATACCCTCCTGGGTGGACGCGGCGCCTATCCCTATACCGTGATTGTGGACGAAAGAGGCGTAATCACCCACACCTTCTTTGATCCCCTTACTTACGATAAGCTGGAAAACGCCATTCTTCCTCTGCTGAAATAACCCACAAAGCAAAAAATCCCCGACGGAAATCTCCGTCGGGGATTTTTTATGCTTTACTTCTTGTAGCAATAGAGGAACATCCAGGCGTTGGCGGGGTTGACCCCCTCCACCTCCTCAAAGAGGTAGCCGGGCTCGCCCTCATTCCACCAGTTTTGGCTGTTGCCGTAGTTGTCCAGCATATACTTCAGATCCCGGGTCAGCGGGTAGACCTTCTGGGTCTTATCCATATTGTTGACGTACTGCTGCATCAAAAGAGCGTATTGCTCCTTGCTTTTGAAGGTGCCGTCGGCATTGTAAAGATAGGCGGTCATATTGCCAAATTCGGTGAGCAAGCCCTGGATGGAAGCGTATTGGTTGTCCATCTGCACATACACTACGGGGCCGGTGCTGCTGTCCAGATGATAATACCCGTCCTTCTCATTATACACCAGCTCGTGCCCGGTGGAGGAGAAGATGTCCAGATTGGTCAGCCCCGAGGGAGCGGTCACCGGCTTGGGAGCGCCGTTGCCTGTATAGTCCACGGTGGGCTCGTCCTCGATGCTCCACGCGGGATCGCCGATGCGGGTGACCTGCAGCACCGCGGCGTCGCAGTTGGTGGCGGCGTCGATGCCGATGACGAAGACGTTTCCGATCTGCGTTTCGTTCACCGAGATGTTAAACGCGTTGCCGGAGGTGGTGTCCGCCGCCAAATTGAACGACATGACGAAATCACTGCCGCCATAGTAACCAATCTTGGCGTAGGTGTTGGAGGAGGAGAAGCGATAGGTGCCGTCGCGGGTAGGCTCAAAGAGGAAATAGTTGCGCTCACCTGCAACCAGCGGCACGTACGCTGCGCCCTCGGATAAATACGGAACTTTGATGATCTTATCAATCAAAGGATCGTTGATCTTCAAGGTCTTGGAAGTGTCGATCTCAGCGGCCAGCGTCAGGGTGACGGCGGATTTATTCACCGACACCACGGCGGCCTTTTCGTCGTAAAAGAACTTGGTGCCCTCCACCTTGACGGTGTAGGTGCCCCGATCCAAAGTGACTTTGGACACGCCCTTTTTGTCGCCCACTTGCTTGGCAACCTGCTTGTCGCCGTTATAGAAAAGGACAGTCAGTCCACCCATGGGAGCGCCGTTGCCGTCCTGCAGGGTGACGGTGTAGTCCATGGTGGTGACCTCGGGGTCGGCAGGGGGATCGGGAGGAACGATGGGCTGTTCCTTCTCCAACGTGATGGTGATGTCGGTGGTGCCGACGGGATACCAGAAACGCTTGCTTTCCGCGATGTAGCCCTTGGGAATGGTGAGAAGAATGGCGATATCGCCCTCAGGCAAAACAAATTTGGCCACGCCCTTGCTGTCGGTGGTGACGGTCTTCCAAATCAGTTCCACCTGCGCCCGTAATTCCACGCCTGCCATGGGTTTACCGTCTTGATCCTTGACGGTGACCGTGTAGTCCACGGTACGGTCGGGACCGTCCACAGTAACCTCCTTCTTCTCGCTGAAGGATACCGTGGATTCGATTGTCATAGCAGGATACTCGTTTTTCTCGTTGGGCAACACCATATAGGTGATGCGCACCTCGTCACCCTTGGTGACGGGCACCTCCAAACCACCTTTTTCGCCATCCTCGCCCATCGTGCGGCTGACGCCGGAGGTCAGGTTGTATACCTCCACATCCACGAGAAGCACATCGGTATCGTGAATCACATCAATATGCAACACACCATTGGCGGTGGCGGTGTGGGTATACACCACACCCGTCTCGTTTCCGGCCTCAATCTGAACCTTCAACTCCTTGCCATCGCCATCTTTCAGCGTACCCAACTCATAGGGGTTGGGCAGCGTGCCCTTGGGATAGGTGAAGGTCACTTTAAAGGTGGCGTCGGCGGTGCCTTTGTTGCCGATGGCCAGCTTGACGGGGTTCAGAATATCGTCGGTGGTGACAGGGAAGGTGATCACACCGTTTTTCGGCTCATAGGTCTTGCCCTCGTATTCCACATAGGCGTCCTTGCTCTCAATGCGCAGGTCGGTGCCGTCGACGCGGTAGACGTCGTAATAGGTGACGCCGCCTGCCTGAACCACCGCGTCAAATTCCAGCACGCCGCCGATCTCGAAGGGCAGCTCCTTAGAGCCGTTTCGCTCGTCATCCGGCAGCAGACCGCCGTCCGTGGTGGTTGTGGAGGGGTCGGTGGTGCCGCCCTCAGTCGGGAGCGTGGTAGTGGTGCCGCCCTGGGTGGTCTTAGGGGCGGTGGTCTTGGTGCTTCCTTTTTTCTTGTCGCCTTCCTTACCGCAAGCGGTGAAGGTCAGCAACAACGCCAGCGCCAGCACCAATGCCAGCCATTTCTGCATCGTTTTCATAGTGTCCTCCTAATAGGGATTTTTCGTTCGTTCGTTATTTTACCATATATCGCGACTCTCGTCAAGAAAGAGCAAGACGGCAGGAAACCTCTTCCTGCCGTCCTGACGTTATTCGATTGAGCGGTGATCCGTTTTCGCGGAGCAGTCACCGCCGCACTGCTTACAGTAAGGGCAACCGATGCATTTTTCGCCCCGCTTTTTGGCGCGGACGAGATAGACGACGATCGCCGCCACAACAGCCGCCAAAATCAGCGCGATGATCCAATTTTCCATAAGCCACATCCTAACTGTTGGGGATTATTTGCCGGTTTTCAACTTCTTGTTGGTGTTCAGAATCAAACCCGCCACAACGGCGGCCATAACCAACACCGCAATCAAACCGCCAACGGCGGCGCCCATGTTCAGCGTGCCGCCTACGAGCAGCGTGCCGATGGTATACACCAGATAGGACACGGTGTAGCCCACCGCCAACTGCAAGCCGATGCCGCCCCACAGCCACTTGGCGCTCTTCATCTCGGCGTTCATGGCGCCGATGGCCGCAAAGCAAGGGGGGGTGTACAGATTGAACATCAAATACGCCAGCGCCGCCACCTTGGTGATGGCCATGATGCCGGCCACCTCGGTGCCTGCCCCCTCCATCAGAGCCAGCTCCTCGGTGTCGATGAGGTTTTCCAAACCCACAAAGCAGACCGCCAGCGTGCCCACCACATTCTCTTTGGCGATGAAGCCGGTGATGGCCGCCGCCGCCAGCTGCCAGGACAGCACGCCCACAATGGGCACCAGCAGATAGGCAAAGGGCGAGGCGATGGAGGCGAGAATGGATTGATCAGCGCTCTCGGCAACGGTGAAGCTCCAAGTGAAGCTCTGCATCAGCTGTACCGCCATGTTGCACAGCAAAATGATGGTGGCGGCTTTCACGATATAGGCCCAGCCGCGGCTGCACATCGACTTGAACGCGCCCCAGAAGGAGGGCACCCTGTATGCGGGCAATTCAATAATGAAGAAGGATTTTTTCGCTTTGTGGCCCGTGACGGCGTTCACCAACAGGGCGCCGAGGAAGATGAGGGCAATGCCCGCGAAATACATCAGCGCGCTGACCCACCAAGCGTCCTCAAAGAAGGCGCCCGCAAACAGGGCGATGACCGGGATCTTGGCGCCGCAAGGCATAAAGGGAGCCAGCATAGCGGTGGCACGGCGCTCCCGCTCGTTGCGGATGGTGCGGCTAGCCATAATGCCGGGGACGGCGCAACCAACCGTGATGACAAAGGGGATCACCGACTTGCCGGAGAGGCCCACCCGCTTAAAAATCGGGTCAAGCACCACGGCGGCACGAGACATATAGCCACAATCCTCCAACAGAGCAATGAGGAAATACATCACCATCACCAGCGGCAGGAAGCCCACCACCGCCACCACACCGCCGATGACGCCATCCACCAGGATGGCGGAAAGCAAGGGGTTGGCGCCCACCAACAGGCCGCCCACCCAGCCCTGGAAATTCTCCAAGAGCGGCACCAGGCCGGGGAGGAAGGTGTCCCCCACCTCCACGCCTTCGGCAATCCAGGTACCCAGGGTGGTCTGGGAAATATAAAACACCAAAAACATCACCACGGCGAAGATGGGAATGCCCAACCATTTGTTGGTGAGCACGGCGTCGATCTTGTCGCCCACGTTCTTTTCGTTGGTGCGCACCTTGCGCCGTTCCACCGCGCTGACGATGCCGTTCACGAACGCAAAGCGGCGGCGGTCGGCGGTCTGCACCGCCTCTTTGTCGGTGAGATCCAGCTCCAACTGGCGATAGGGGGCGATCTGCCCCTTGCCCACCTGAGTGATGGCGACACGGATCAATTCCTCCAATCCGTCGGCGGAGGTGGACACCGTCTTGACCACCGGACAGCCCAGCTTAGCAGAGAGGGCGGCGGCATCGATCTTGTTTCCTTTTTTCTTGCCCACGTCGCTCTTGTTCAGCGCCACCACCACGGGGATGCCCAGCTCCAACAGCTGGGTGGTGAAGAACAGGCTGCGGCTCAGGTTATCCGCGTCCACGATGTTGATGATCACGTCGGGCTTCTCCCCCATCACGTAATCGCGGGTCACGCTCTCCTCGCTGGTGAAGGGCGACATGGAATAAGCACCGGGCAGGTCCACGGCAAGCACCGTCCGGTTTCCGGTATAGGCTTTTTTGATGGGGTGCTCCTTCTTATCCACGGTAACGCCCGCCCAGTTGCCCACCTTTTCGTTGCTGCCGGTCAGGGCGTTGTACATGGTGGTCTTGCCCGAGTTGGGGTTGCCCGCCAAAGCAATTCTCATAACACTTTTCCTCCGTCTTTATGTATACCTAATCTATCAAACACGTTTGGGGTTAGCCGCCGCTAACCGATGGATAAAAATAATAAAAAACGATAACATCAAACGATAATGGCCTCCGCCAAGGCGGTGTCGATGCTGTAACGGCCATCCTTGATGGAGACGGTGCAACCGCTCTTGCGGTGGGAGATGACCGTGATGCCCTCGCCGCTGTAACAGCCGAGAGAGAACAGAAAAGCGTTCAGCTCCTCGTCATCGGTTTCAATGCGCTGAATGATGTATTCTTTGCCTTCTTCTGCCTGACGCAGGGTCATTTCCGTCACCTCCGTTTTGGTTAGTCTTTGCTAACCGCACGCTTCAAAAAATCAGTTAGCCTCCGCTAACCACAGGGTATTATAGAGCTTTTTCCAGCATTTGTCAAGATAAACTTTCGGTTTTTACACCAAAAGCGCAAAAAAGACGGCACAGCAAAAAGCTATGCCGTCTTCTTTCCAATTAGAACAAACCGGTAATCTTGCCGTGGGCATCCACGTCGATGCGCTCGGCGGCGGGGGACTTGGGCAGACCGGGCATGGTGAGGATGTCACCGGTCAGCACCACGATGAAGCCCGCACCGGCGGACACCTTGACGTTCTTCACCGTGACGGTGAAGCCTTCGGGGGCACCCAGCTTGGTGGGGTCGTCGGAGAAGGAATACTGGGTCTTGGCGATGCAGACGGGGCACTTGTCAAAGCCCAAGGCGGTGAGCTGGGCGATCTGCTTTTTCGCCGCAGGCAGGACGACGATACCGTCGCCGCCGTAGACCTTCTTCACCACAGACTCGATCTTCTCCTCGATGGAGCAGTCCAGCTCGTAGGAGAAGGTGAAATCGCCCTGCTCCTCCTCGCAGAGACGGACCACCTCTTTCGCCATCTCGATGCCGCCGGCGCCGCCGTCCGCCCACACGGTGGACAGCACGGTGTTGACACCCAGCTCACGGCACTTGGCGATGATGAAATCAATCTCGGCGTCGGTGTCGGTGGGGAAACGGTTGACCGCCACCACGCAGGGAAGCTTGTACACATTCTTAATATTGGACACGTGGCGCAGCAGATTGGGGATGCCGCGCTCCAACGCACCCAGATCCTCGGTGGCCAGCTCGGTCTTAGCCAGACCGCCGTGCATTTTCAAGGCTCGGACGGTGGCCACCATCACCACCGCGTCGGGGGTGAGGCCGGCCATACGGCATTTGATGTCCAGGAATTTCTCCGCACCCAAATCGGCGCCGAAGCCCGCCTCGGTGACGGTGTAGTCGCCCATCTTCAGCGCCAAGCGAGTAGCCATCACGGAGTTGCAACCGTGGGCGATGTTGGCGAAGGGACCGCCGTGGACGAAGGCAGGAGTGCCTTCCAGCGTCTGTACCAGGTTAGGCTTGATGGCATCCTTCAGCAGGGCGGTCATAGCGCCCACCGCCTTCAGGTCGCCGGCGGTGACGGGTTTATCGTCATAGGTGTAGCCCACGATGATGCGAGACAGACGCTCCTTCAGGTCGGTGATGGAGGAAGCCAGGCAGAACACCGCCATAATCTCGCTGGCCACGGTGATATCAAAGCCGTCCTCGCGGGGGACACCGTTGGGCTTGCCGCCCATACCGTCCACGATGAAGCGCAGCTGGCGGTCGTTCATATCCACGCACCGCTTCCAGGTGATACGGCGCACGTCGATGCCCAGGGCGTTGCCCTGCTGGATGTGGTTATCCAGCATGGCGGCCAGCAGGTTGTTGGCGGCACCGATGGCGTGGAAGTCGCCGGTGAAGTGCAGGTTGATGTCCTCCATAGGCACCACCTGAGCGTAGCCGCCGCCTGCCGCACCGCCCTTGACGCCGAACACGGGGCCGAGGGAGGGCTCGCGGAGCGCCACGGTGACGTCCTTGCCGATGCGCTTGAGACCGTCCGCCAGACCGATGGTGGTGGTGGTCTTACCCTCACCTGCGGGGGTGGGGGTGATGGCAGTAACCAGAATCAGCTTGCCGTCGGGGCGGTCGGACTCCTCCAACAGGGAGAGGTCGATCTTTGCCTTATAGTTGCCGTACTGCTCCAAATATTTCTCATCCACGTGGGCGGTAGCGGCAATCTCGCGGATGTGCTTCATTTGACATTCCTGGGCGATTTCAATATCGGTTTTGTAGGACATAAAAAACACTCCTTTATCCTTTGAAATACTTAACGGCGGCCTCGAACATACGGATGTCGTACTCACCGGGGACGTTGCGGTACAGGCCGTCGGCGATGCGCTCACTGTGACCCATCTTACCGAACACACGACCATCGGGCGAGGTGATGCCCTCGATGGCGAACAGAGAGCCGTTGGGATTGAAGTTGATAGAGTTGGTGGGGTTGCCGTCCAAGTCCACGTACTGGGTGGCAATCTGACCGTTCTGAGCCAACCGGAGCGCCAATTCGGGAGAGCAGAGGAATTTTCCTTCGCCATGGGAGATGGGCACGTTGACGATGTCGCCCACCTGCATTAAGCTCAGCCAAGGAGACTTGGTAGAGGCGATGCGGGTGTGGACGATGCGGGACTGGTGGCGGTTGATGTTGTTAAAGGTCAAGGTGGGGCAGGTTTCATCGGTGTCGATGATCTTGCCATAGGGTACTAATCCTAACTTGATCAACGCCTGGAAGCCGTTGCAGATACCGCACATCAGACCGTCGCGGTTGTCCAGCAGGTCGGTGACCGCCTCTTTGACGGCGGCGTTGCGGAAGAAAGCGGTGATAAACTTGGCAGAGCCATCCGGCTCGTCGCCGCCGGAGAAGCCACCGGGCACAAAAATGGCCTGAGCGTCCGCCACCTTCTTGGAGAAGGCGTCCACCGAAGCGGCTACGTCGTCGGCGGTGAGGTTGCGCACCACAAAGATCTCCGGCTCGGCACCGGCACGCTGAACCGCGCGGGCGGAATCGTACTCGCAGTTGGTGCCGGGAAAAACGGGAATCAGAATCTTGGGTCGTGCCACCTTAATGGCGGGGGCAAGGGTGCTTTTTTCGGTGTAATGAAAGGTGGGAGGCACATCCTTGGACTCCTTGGCCTTGGTGGGATAGACATCCTCCAAGGTGGCGGTGTTCAGGGCGTACATCTCGTCGATGGTGGCGACGTCGCCGTCCAAATCGATAATGCCGTCGGCGGTGGTGACACCCAAGCGCAGAGCGCCGGGCAGAGAAATCTCCTCGACGGTTTCAGCGAGGATGAAATCGGGGAAGGACAGGTGCCAGTTCTCCTTCAGGCCTGCATCGGACTTGAAGCCGATGTGGTTACCGAAGGACATCTTCATGATACCCTCGGCGATGCCGTGCTCCACCGCCCAAGCGGAGAGAATTTTGCCCTCGCGACATAGGGTATGGAAGCGGTCCCACGCCTCCTTGACGCTGTCGGCGGTCTCCTCGGTAGGACCGAAGACGTAGACGGGGTTGCCCGCCGCCTTAAACTCGGGGGTGATGACGTCATTTTTGTTGATGGGAGCGATGGCGAAGGAAATCACGGTGGGAGGCACGTCCAAGTCGAGGAAGGTGCCGGACATGGAGTCCTTACCGCCGATGGCGGCGGCGCCCAGCTCCAGCTGGGCATCCAGTGCGCCCAACAGAGCGGCAAAAGGCTTGCCCCAACGGGTGGGCTCGTCCTTTAGTTTCTCAAAAAACTCCTGCAAAGTCAAGTACGTCTTTTTATAGTCGCATCCGGCGGCCACCAGCTTCGCCACCGAGGAGAACACCGCGGCGTGAGCCCCCGTGTAGGGGTCCACGGTGAGGCGGTCGGGGTCGCAGCCCCACGCGAACACGCTGGCGGTGTCGGTGGACTGACCCGGCAGCATCGGCAGGGTCGCACACATCGACTGGGCGGGGGTCAGCTGGCGAGCACCGCCATAGGGCAACACCACGCTACCGGCACCGATGGTGGAGTCAAAGCGCTCGATGAGGCCACGCTGGTCGGCGGTGTGGAGATCGGCGGCCATCTCACGCAGATTGGCATAGAGAGGTTGGCTCAGCACGGTCAGATCTTTCTCAGCGACCTCAATGTCGGCGTGCTTCACCGCACCGTTGGTGTCTAAGAAAGCACGGGACAGGTCGGCAACGGTCTGGTCACGCCAGGTCATCACCATGCGCTCCTCCTCGGTGACCACAGCCACGCGATAGGCCTCCAGGTTCTCGGCCTGCGCCAGAGCGATAAACTTGTCAGCATCCTCGGCGGCGACCACCACTGCCATACGCTCCTGGGACTCGGAGATGGCGATCTCGGTGCCGTCCAAACCGTCGTATTTCTTACGCACCGCGTCCAAATCGATGCGCAAGCCCGGCGCCAACTCACCGATGGCGACAGACACACCGCCGGCGCCGAAGTCGTTACAACGCTTGATCAGGCGGGTGACGGCAGGATTGCGGAACAGGCGCTGGATCTTGCGCTCCTCGGGGGCATTACCCTTTTGCACCTCCGACGCCATCGTGGTCAGGGATTTCATATTGTGGCTCTTGGAGGAGCCGGTGGCACCGCCAATGCCGTCGCGGCCGGTGCGACCGCCCAGCAGCACCACCACGTCACCGGGAGCGGGACGCTCACGGCGCACATTCTCGGCAGGGGCGGCGGCAACCACCGCGCCGCACTCCAAACGCTTGGCCACAAAGCCTTCGTGATACAGCTCCGCCACGTGACCGGTAGCCAGACCGATCTGGTTTCCGTAGGAGGAATAGCCTGCGGCGGCGGTCTGGCATATCTTGCGCTGGGGCAGTTTGCCCGCCAAGGTCTCCCCCACCGTCTTGCGGGGGTCGCCCGCACCCGTCACGCGCATCGCCTGATGGACGTAGGCGCGACCGGACAGGGGATCGCGGATGCAACCGCCGATGCAGGTGGCGGCACCGCCGAAGGGTTCGATCTCGGTGGGGTGGTTGTGGGTTTCGTTCTTAAACATCAGGAGCCAATCCTGCTCCTCGCCGTTCACCGTGGCGGTGAGGTGAATGGAACAGGCGTTGATCTCCTCGGACTCATCCAGTTCGGGAGTCAAACCGCGCTTTTTCAGCACCTTGGTAGCCAAGGTGGCGATGTCCATCAGGGTCTGGGGACGGGCGGCGGCCTTTTCCTCGCCGTACACCTCCACACGGGCCTCCAAATAGCGCTCGTAGGCTTCCTGTACCGCGGGATCGTGAATCACCACATTATCAAAATGGGTGGAGAAGGTGGTGTGGCGGCAGTGGTCGGACCAATAGGTGTCCACCACGCGAATCTCGGTGACGGTGGGGTTTCTCTTTTCTTCGTCACGGAAATAGGCTTGCAAGAAAGCGAGGTCGTCCACGTCCATCGCCAAGCCCATATTATCCAGCAGAGTGGCGAGGTCGTCACGGTCCATCGCGATAAAACCCTCGATGGTGGCCACGGGGGCGGGGATGGAATGCTCCACCGCCAAAGTGGCGGGCAACTCCAAAGAAGCCTCGCGGCTCTCCACGGGGTTGATCACGTGCTGCTTAATGGCGGTGAGCTCCTCCTCAGAGAGGGTGCCGTACAGCGCATACACCTTGGCGGTGCGGATGAGGGGGCGCTCCTGCTGAGAAATAATCTGAATGCACTGGGCGGCGGAATCGGCGCGCTGGTCGTACTGACCGGGCAGATACTCCACCGCAAAGACGATGGCGCCCTCGGCGGTCACCTCGGCGGATACGTCATCCAGCTGAGGCTCGGCGAAGACGGTATTTTTGGCATACTCAAACAGGTCGGCGGACAGACCCTCGGCGTCGTAACGGTTGAACAGGCGCACAGTCTCCAAGCCCTCGACACCCAAGAGGGTACGAGCCTCGCCCAGCAGAGCGCGAGCTTCGTTGTCCAGACCCTCTTTCTTTTCTACGTATACACGGTAAACCATTTATGTTTCCTCCTTTGCCATCAAGGCTCTCGCCCCGATGTCGTGGCGGTAATAAGCATTGTCAAAACGAATCTGCTCCACCAGCTTGTAAGAAGCCTCGATGGCGGCGGGCAGGCTGTCCGCGATCGCGGTAGCACCTAGCACACGGCCGCCATTGGTGACCAACACGCCATCCTTGACGGCGGCACCCGCCACATAGACGCTGTCCGCAATCTCAGCGGGGATGGTCAGCGGCAGACCCTTGTCGTAGGACTGGGGATAGCCGGAGGATGCCATAATCACACAGCAGGCGTGGCGGTCAGCGAACTTGATCTCGGTGTCGGCAAGGGTGCCGTTGGTGGTGGCCTGCATCACGGTGAGCAGGTCGCTCTCCAGCAGAGGAAGCACCACCTGAGTCTCGGGGTCACCGAAACGGCAGTTGTACTCAATGACCTTGGGGCCGTTAGGGGTGAGCATCAGGCCGAAGTAGAGGCAACCCTTGAAAGGACGACCCTCCGCCTTCATGGCGTGAATGGTGGGCAGGAAGATGGTGTCCATACACACCTCGGCCACATCCGCAGTGTAGTAGGGGTTGGGGGCGATGGTGCCCATACCGCCGGTGTTGAGGCCGGTGTCGTTATCTCTCGCACGCTTATGATCCATCGAAGAGATCATCGGCACCACCGTTTCGCCGTCGGTGAAGGACAGCACCGACACCTCGGGACCGGTGAGGAACTCCTCAATGACGATGTGATCGCCGCTGGCGCCGAAGGCCTTATCCTGCATCATGGACACCACGGCGGCCTTGGCCTCCTCCAGGGTCTGGGCGATGATGACGCCCTTGCCCAGCGCCAGACCGTCCGCCTTGATGACGGTGGGAATGGGAGCGGTGTCCAGGTAGGTCAGGGCGGCATCCATATCGTCAAACACCTCGTAGGCGGCGGTGGGGATGCCGTATTTCTTCATCAGGTTTTTGGAGAACACCTTGCTGCCCTCGAGGATGGCGGCATTGGCGCGAGGACCGAAACAGGGAATGCCCTTTTCCTCCAGCGCGTCCACACAGCCCAGCACCAGCGGGTCGTCGGGGGCCACCACGGCGTAGTCAACGCCCTCGGCCACCGCAAAATCCACGATGGCGGGGATGTCCTTGGCGCCGATATCCACGCAGGTGGCGTCGGCGGCCATACCGCCGTTGCCGGGGAGCGCGAAAATGTGCTCCACCTGCGGATTCTCTTTCAGTTTTTTGATGATGGCGTGCTCACGGCCGCCACCGCCGACAACGAGAAGTTTCATTTTGTGTCCTCCGAAAAAATGGGTGGTTACATAGGGTTGAATGGGAGCAGAATCCCTCGGCTCCCCTTGTCAGGGGAGCTGTCGAACCAACATCGCAACGCCGAAGTTGGTGAGACTGAGGGGTAGTTTTGTCTTGTGCGAACCTCGACTACCCCACCGTCATTTGCTCCGCAAATGCCACCTCCCCTGACAAGGGGAGGCAAGACAAGGTCTCTGCATAATTTTAGTGATGGAACAATCGCATACCGGTGAAGGCCATGATCATGCCCTTCTTGTCGCACTCCTCAATAACCAGATCGTCACGGATGGAGCCGCCGGGCTCGGCGATGTAGGTCACGCCGCTGGCGTAGGCGCGCTTGATATTATCCGCGAAGGGGAAGAACGCGTCAGAAGCCAGAGCCAAGCCCTTGAAGCCGCCCAGCCACTGAGCTCTCTCCTCGGCGGTGATGGGAGCGGGCTGCTCGGTGAAGTAATTCTGCCAAATGCCGTCGGCGCACACGTCCTCTTCGTTGCCGTTGATGTAGCCGTCGATGACGTTGTCCCGCTCCGGGCGACCCATGGTGGGCAGGAAGGGCAGGGAGAGCACCTTGGGATGCTGGCGCATCAGCCAGGTATCCGCCTTGGTGCCTGCCAAACGGGTGCAATGGATACGGCTCTGTTGGCCGGCACCCACGCCGATAGCCTGACCGTTGATGGCATAGCAGACCGAGTTGGACTGGGTATATTTCAGGGTGATCAGAGCCACGATGAGGTCGCGCTTGGCGGAGTCGGGCAGATTTTTATTCTCGGTGACGATATTCTCCAGCAGGTGATTGCCGATTTTAAACTCGTTGCGACCTTGCTCAAAGGTGATGCCGTAGACGTCCTTCTGCTCGATGGGTGCGGGAACGTAGTTGGGATCGATCTCTACGATATTGTAGTTGCCCTTGCGCTTGCCTTTGAGGATTTCCAAAGCCTCGGGCTCATAGCCGGGGGCGATGATGCCGTCGGACACCTCGCGGGCGATCAACTTGGCGGTGGTGACGTCGCAGACGTCGGACAGCGCCACCCAGTCACCGAAGGAGCAGAGGCGGTCGGTGCCGCGGGCGCGGACGTAGGCGCAGGCCAGGGGGGACTCGTCCAGTCCCTCCACGTCCTCTACGAAGCATGCCTTCTTCAGTGGCTCGGGCAGGATCAGACCCACAGCGGCGGAGGTGGGGCTGACGTGTTTGAAGGAGGTGGCGGCAGGCAGACCCAGCGCCTCCTTCAGCTCCTTCACCAACTGCCACGCGTTGAAAGCGTCCAGGAAGTTGATATAACCGGGGCGACCGTTCAGTACGGTGATGGGCAGGTCGGCGTCGTTCTTCATAAAGATACGGGACGGTTTCTGGTTGGGGTTACAGCCGTATTTCAGTTCAAATTCTTTCATTGTCAGCACCTCACACATTTTTGTTGATGATGATCTCCTCAGGAGCAGAGCCGTCCAGCGGCACACAGCGCACAAAGAGAGACACTTTGTTATCTTCGTTCAGGTTGTTCCACACCAAATCCGCCAATTCCTGAGCGGTATTCGGCATCGCCACCTCCTCCGGTTCGCCGTAGAAGGAGGGAATGGGATTGCCGTCACACTTATAGGTGTGGATGAAGTGGCCGATACCGGCCTCGGGGACGTAGGAGTAGTAATAGCGGTTGCATACGGGGCGACCGTTAGCAGATTTCAGGATCGACAGTTTATAGGCAAAGGTGTTGCGAGGGAAGCAATAGTACAAAATGCCCGAAATACGAGGGGTGTAGTTGGGAAAGTCCGGCTCAAACTCGCGCAGATTCAAGGCGTTCTCAAAGCCGTGACCATCACCCGTCAAATGATCGAAAATCGTGTTGGTCTGATCGCCGTTGGTGACAATATCAACATTGCCGCCCTTAGCCGACAGGTAGGGATTGTAGATGATTAGGCTGGGATCGGACAGCTTGCCCTCGTCAAAAGCCTTGGTGCGCATACCACCGTCAAACCGTTCAAAGATACGGTTACGGCTGTTTTCGCTGCGTCCCATGATGAAATAGGCGATCATCGCCTTTTTGCCGTCGGCAGAGGTACCGATGACGATACCGCGACCGGGATAGGTGTTTTCGGACAGCAATTTTTCTAAATCAAACAATGCCATGGTTGTTCCCTCGCTTTTCTATTAATCAGCAGAATTTCGGTAGGCTTCCCCTTGAGGGGAAGCTGGCACGGCGTAAGCCGTGACTGATGAGGTGTAGCCGCGTCAGCGGCGTTATTGAAGTCTGTACAAGCTTTACCACCTCATCCGTCGCCTATCGGCGACACCTTTTCGCTCGCCGCGAAACGGCCCCCCTTTTGTCACCTGCGGTGACATTTTCCCCCGCCATCGGGGGAAATCAACCTCAAGGGGAAGGCTTATTCGGTTTTGCAAATCTTCTCGCTGACGAGTTCCACAGCGCGGGGCAGGAGGATCCACTCCGCCTGTTCCATCACGCGGCGCTGGAGGATCTCGGGGGTGTCCCCCTCCTCGATGGCTACCGCCTTTTGCAGGATGATCTCGCCGCCGTCGGGAATCTCGTTGACGAAATGCACGGTGGCACCCGTCACCTTGACCCCTCTTTCGAGGGCGGCGCGGTGCACCCGCAGACCGTAAAATCCCTCACCGCAGAAAGAGGGGATCAAGGACGGATGGACGTTTAAGATGCGCTTTTCATACGCATCGGTGAAATGCTTGCTCAAAATGGACATAAAGCCCGCCAGCACAATAAGGTCGATCTCGCAAGCGGCCAGTTGCGCCAGCAAGACGTCTTCAAAAGCCTCCTGATCACCGCCGCAGGCCGCCTTGGTGATCACCACAGCAGGGATACCTGCACGAGCGGCACGCTCGAGGGCGTAAGCCCCCTCCTTATTGGAGATAACCAGCACAATCTCGCCGTGGGGGATTTCACCGCGGCTTTGCGCGTCAATGAGTGCTTGTAAGTTGGTTCCGCCGCCACTGACGAGGACGGCGATACGACAAGGATTAGTTGCCATGCTGCTTTTCCTCCTTTGTCAGCCTAGTCAACAGCGGCAACAGCACGCCGCCCACGGCGTTGCTGAGAATCACGCACCACAAGAAGCCGAAGGCCTCCCACGACACGATACCGGAGGTGGCGAAATAGAATAGATCCGCGATGGAGTGTTCGAATCCGCTGAGGATAAACACCGGCACACAGAAGAAAATCGCCGCCGTAGTCTTGTGGTCGCGGAAAATGCTCACCGCCAGATACATCAGAATGCCGCAGAACACACCGCGGATGGCGGTCTGTGGCCACTCTTGGGTCAGCTTTGCCTCGCAGATGGTCTGTGCCACATCCCCCAGCTGGGGCAGAGCGTAGCGGATGGCGTAGCCGCAGAGAACGGTGGCGATGGCGTTGCCCAGCAGGGCGGTGAGCACCACCGTCCAAGCGGCCTTATCGTGCTGTTCGGGCAAAAATCCCACCTTGCCGGTGAACAGACCGTAGCCCTTATAGCAAATGCAGAGCAGTGCCACCGAAAACAGCACTGCGCCCACATAGCGATTCTCGCAGGCCAAAAACACGCTACCGCCGATGGCAATAAGAATACCGGCCAAAATACCGTTTATCGTTCCTTTTATCATAACGCGATCTTCTCCTCGCCGGCGATAATCTCGCCGATGACGTAGGCGTCGTCGCCGTGGGCACGCAGGATGGACAGGGCGGTTTCCACCTGCTCGGCAGGCACCACCACGCTCATACCCACACCCATATTGTAGGTGTTGAACATATCCCGCTGGGGCACGTTGCCCCACTGGGCAATCAGGTCGAAGATGGGCAACACCTTAACGGCAGACTTGTCGATCTTGGCGCACAGACCATCGGGGATGGAACGGGGAATATTCTCATAAAAACCGCCGCCGGTAATGTGGGAGATGCCCTTCACGTCAACCTGCTCCAAGAGGGCGAGGATGGATTTCACGTAAATGCGGGTAGGCACCAGCAGAGCCTCGGCAATGGTCTTGCCGGAAAGCTCCTCACGAGCCACATACAGCTCGGGGTTGTTGTTATCAATGTCAAAAGCCTTGCGGCACAGAGAAAAACCATTGGAGTGGATGCCGGTGGAGGGCAGAGCGATCACCACGTCACCCACCGCCATGCGGGTGTTGTCGATGATCTTCTTCTTATCCACGATACCCACGGCAAAGCCCGCCAGATCGTAGTCGTCCACCGGCATTAGGCCGGGGTGCTCAGCGGTCTCGCCGCCGATGAGGGCGGCGCCGGACTGGACGCAGCCCTCGGCAACGCCGCTGACGATCTCAGCAATCTTTTCAGGAATGTTCTTGCCGCAGGCGATGTAATCCAGGAAAAACAGGGGCTTGGCGCCGCAGCAGATGATGTCGTTGACGCACATAGCCACCGCGTCGATGCCGATGGTGTCGTGCTTGTCCATCAACTGCGCCAATTTCACCTTGGTGCCGCAACCGTCGGTGCCGCTGACCAGGACAGGCTCCTCCATACCGGCCAGAGAAAGGCCAAAGCAACCGCCAAAGCCGCCCACATCGTCTAAGCAACCCTCGTTTTTGGTGCGGGCGATGTGGGATTTCATCAATTCCACCGCCTTGTAGCCGGCGGTGATGTCCACGCCTGCCGCCGCATAGCTGGCAGACTGAGAATTCTTATGATCCATAATCATCCTTTTTATTCCTTTCCGTTCCAGCAGTAGGTGCACAGCTTGCAGGGCTCGATGCCGATGGCCTCGATGACCCCCTCCAAAGACTGAAAGTCCAGCGAGCCCAAATGCAGTTTTTCTGCCATGGCGGCTCGCAGGTTTTTGCCGCGCTGGGTATTGCCGTCGCAATACTCGTCCAGATAAGCGAGACCCTCCTCCCCCTCCAGCTCCACAATGGTGCGGCGAGCGATCAGATCCATTTCGCTGTTGCTGCGGGAAAAATTCAGGTATTTACAGTTAAACATAATGGGCGGGCAGGCAGAGCGCATATGCACCGTCCTGGCGCCGCTTTCATAAAGGAAATCCACCGTCTCTTTAAGCTGGGTGCCGCGGACGATGGAATCGTCCACCAACAGCAAGTTTTTGTCCTCAATCAAAGCGGGAACGGGAATCTGCTTCATCTTGGCGATGCGGTTGCGATCCGACTGCTTGCTGGGGGTAAAACTCCGGGACCAGGTGGGGGTGTATTTGATATAGGCGCGGGCGAAGGGCAGATGGCTCTCGTTGGCATAGCCGATAGCGTGGGGGGTGCCGCTGTCCGGCATACCGCACACGTAATCCACGTCGGCAACCGTGCCCTTTTCGTTGTCCTGCTTTGCCATCAGCGCGCCGTTGCGGTAGCGCATCAGCTCCACGTTGACCCCCTCATAGGCGGAGGTGGAAAAGCCGTAATAGCTCCACAGGAAGGCGCACATCCGCATCTCCTCGCCGGCGGGAGCAAGGGTGGTGACCCCCTCGGTGGTGATGTGGACGATTTCGCCGGGTCCCAGCTCCCGCTCGTCCTCAAAGCCCAGCTTCTGATGAGCAAAGGGCTCAAAGGAGACGCTGTAACCGTCCTCCCGCTTGCCGATCCAGATGGGCAGACGTCCCACCTTGTCGCGGGCGGCAATGAGGGAGCCGTCGTCCTTTAAGATAAGGATGGAGGCAGTGCCCTCCACCTGCTGCTGCACAAAGCGGATGCCCTGGGCAAAATCGTTTTTGAGGTTGATGAGGGCACCCACCAACTCGGTGACGTTCACCCCACCGCCGGTCATGGCGTCAAAGTGACCGCCGTCCGCCAAATAGGTGTCCACCAGCTCGTCGGCGTTGTTCACCGCACCGGTGACGCAGATGGCGTAGGTGCCCAACTTGGAGCGAATCAGCAGGGGCTGAGGATAGAAATCGCTGATACAGCCGATGGCGGAGGTGCCCCCCATCTCCTCGAAGATACCCTTGAAGCGGGCACGGAACGGCGTGGTCTGGATGCTGTGGATCTGCCGTTGCAGACCGATCTCGGGGTCGTAGACGGCGATGCCGGCACGACGGGTGCCCAGATGGGAATGGTAGTCGGTGCCGAAAAACACGTCCTCCATACAATCTTGTTTCGATACGATGCCAAAATAACCGCCCATAGGGGGAATCTCCTCTCAAAATCACGGGGTGAACAGCCTCCCTCCCCGAGGGAGGTGGCCGAGCGTCAGCGAGGTCGGAGGGAGTTTCGGAGCGGCTATCGCCATTCTCCCGCATTTGTGCCAAGATCACTCCCTCAGTCAGCCTATCGGCTGCCGGCTCCCTCAAAGAGGGAGCCTTCGTCCTATTCAAACATCAAGCGAAAAACAGCTCGTTCAGGGTCATGGGATCCACGTACTCGCCGTTTTTATACACGCGCATGTTGCCGGAGGCAACCTCGTCGATGAGCATCACGCGACCCTCGGGGTCGTAGCCGAACTCGAACTTGATGTCGTACAGCTCCATACCCTTTTGTGCCAGATCGTCCGCCACGATCTTGGTGATCTGCTGGGTCATAGACTTCAGATCCTCATACTGCTCGTCGGTCATCACGCCGATGGCCACCAGCGCATCCTTGGTGATGAGGGGATCGCCCTTCTCATCGTCCTTCAACGTAGTTTCTACGTAGGAGGGCAGGTCGGCACCGCTCTCGATCAGAGCGCCGTAGCGGCGGATGAAGGAGCCCACCGCCTTATTGCGGCAGATAACCTCCAGACCCTTGCCGAACACCTTGGCGGGCAACACCTCCATGGTGGTGTCCTCCAGATTGGCGCTGACATAGTGGGTCCGAATGCCGGCGGCATTGATCTTCTCAAAGAAATAGATGGACATACGCAGGTTGACGTCGCCCACGCCCTCGATGGTCAGGCCGACGGCGTTCTCGCCGGGATCAAACACGCCATCCTTGCCGGTGCAGTCGTCCTTAAACTTCAGCAGGCAGTTGCCGTTGTCCAGCTTGTACACGTCCTTGGTTTTGCCGGTGTAAATCAGTTCCTTGCTCATAATCAATCGCTCCTTCTAATATATGAATGGGTTTGTCTTACAGATTTTCCATAACCTTGGCGTCCTTGTCCAGCACGATGGCGGCATCGGTGGCACGCTTCGCGTCCAGCTTGGCCGCCAAATCGGCGTCGGACACTGCCAAAATTTGTGCCGCCAGCAGAGCGGCGTTGGCGCCGCCGTTGATGGCCACGGTGGCCACGGGGATGCCGGTGGGCATCATCACGGTGGACAGCAGGGCGTCCATGCCGTCCAGCACAGAGGACTTGCAGGGGATGCCGATGACCGGCAGGGTGGTGTTGGCGGCGACGGCGCCGGCCAGATGAGCCGCCATACCGGCGGCGCAGATCAGCACGCCGAAATCACCCTCGCGGGCGTTCACCGCAAAGTCGCGAGCCTGCTCGGGGGTGCGGTGGGCGGAGTAGATATGTACCTCGTAGGGAATACCCAGCGACTTTAAGGTGTCGGTGACCTTTTGGATGATGGGCAAGTCGCTGTCGCTACCCATAATGATGCCTACTTTTTTCATTTTTGTACCTCCTTGAGTGGGGATTTAGCCGACGAAGTCGGCGTATAAGGCTTCCCCTTGAGGTTGATTTCCCCCGATGGCGGGGGAAAATGTCACCGCAGGTGACAAAAGGGGGGCCGTTTCGCGGCGAGCGAAAAGCTGTCAGCCGACAGGCTGACTGATGAGGTGTAGCCGCGTCAGCGGCGTTATTTAATTTTGTACATTTTGTTTCTGTGTCATTTTATGAAAATGGCACAGCCATTCTCGAGGAGTGGCAAACGCTAACTGCGACAAGTACTATCTTCAAGCCACTCCGGCCACCTCATCCGACCTCGCTATCGCTCGGCCACCTTCCCCTCAAGGGGAAGGCTTTTTTGGTTTTTAAATTACCTTTTATCTCATCAAAAAACAGAAAAGGGCGCAGTTATCTCGCACGAGAAAACTGCGCCCAGACGGTCGGCTTAAACAGCGGGTTTTCCTGATCCTCTGTGGTGCTCCACAATTATCCGTCAGTCACGGAAAACCCTTTTATTTTGACCATCAAATTATACCATATTACAAGGTATAGTGTCAAGGCGCAGACGCGTAATTTACACGTTTCTACACATTACACAATTATTTGATGGAAACACTCTTTTCTTTTTGGATAACATCGTGAGCGCCGCCCTCCACAATGCTGGTGGCAGACACCAAAGTGAGGGTCGCCTTCTCCTGCAACTCGGGGATGGTGAGGGCACCGCAGTTGCACATGGTGGACTTCACCTTGGACAGGGACAGCGCCACGTTATCCTTCAGCGTGCCGGCGTAGGGCACGTAGGAGTCCACCCCCTCCTCAAAGGACAGCTTCTTGTCACCGCCCAAATCGTACCGCATCCAGTTGCGGGCGCGGGAGGAACCCTCGCCCCAATATTCCTTATAATAAGTGCCGCCGATGTTCACCTTGTTGGTGGGGGACTCGTCAAAGCGGGCGAAATAGCGACCCAGCATCACGAAATCGGCGCCCATTGCCAGCGCCAGGGTGATATGGTGGTCGTACACAATGCCGCCGTCGGAGCAAACGGGCACGTAGATGCCGGTCTCCTCAAAATAGCGGTCACGCTCGGCACACACCTCGATGAGGGCAGTGGCCTGTCCGCGACCGATACCCTTGGTCTCACG
>JAFQGI010000029.1 GCA_017415515.1 Clostridia bacterium
ATACAGTATTCGCTGCGTTTTTGCCGCGGCTGAACAAAAATCTGCTCTTTTCAAAATCTCCGACCGCAAAGCGAGGAAATTTCGAGGGATTTTTGTTTCGATCGGGCGAAGTAATGCTGGCGCCTTGCGAGCACGAGCGAGACAAAAAGCGCCGAAATATCCCGCATTGCGGCGGGTTCGGGTTTGATTGCTCACCCTAATCAAAACCGATTGTTTCAACTTGCTGTCCCCCTCCTTTCGGGAAAAACTTACACGGCGACATCACTCATCGCATTACTGTGACTGCCCCTCCGATTTTTTGCCTGCGGCAAAAAACCACCTCTCGCTCGCCGCGAAGCGGCCCCCTTTTGTCTGCTTCGCAGACATTTCCCCCGCTTGACGGGGGAATCACCTGACAAGGGGAGGCAAGAATCGGTACTTTTTTCAAAATCAAAAGCTTTTATCGTATTTTTTACCGAAAAATTTCGCCATCAGGAAAGAACCGCCCTTTTTGATCCAGTTGGTTTTCTCCATACCGATGACCGGCACCTCCGCCAGTTCCAAATGTTGCTCCGACAGCCACACGTCCAGCAGCAGCTCGCTGACGCGACCGAAGAAACGGGCATGGAAGGCGTCGTAAGCAGTGGCGTCCACCCGCTTTTCCAGCTCGAACAGAATGGAAAACAGCCAGGTGCAATAGGCGTCCAGATGATCCTTACGCAAAATCATCATATTGAACATATGGGCAGACGTGCGCTTTTTCAACCCCTCAAAGGCTTCGGCATAAGCGGGGTGTTTCTCGCGGATGATCTCACCGGTCAGCTCCAGCGGTTCGGGGTGCATGGTGTGCACGTAATGGGAATAGAGATTCTCGATATAATACTTCCGCTTGTTGGGCAAAATGCCGTCCTTGTCCTTCAACAGGCGGACAGCCTCCGCCTCGGTGAGCACGCGGGAAATCGGCTCGCCTTTGCCCTTTCCACCGAAGTGGCGGCGATAATGGGCAAGGCCGACGTAATCGGCGTCCAGATTTTTCCACGCCCAATACAGGCCGGTCAGCTCGCAAAAGGTGGGATTTTTGGCGGAGATATTCTCCCCCGTGTTGTCCCCTGCAAAGCCAAAAGACTCTTTCCCCTCTGCTCCCACGTGAAGCGGAAGATACAGCGGGTCATTGGGCATAGCGTAGGGCTTGTGCGCCGCCACGATCACCGTTACTTTCATCCAAAAATCTCCTTTGTCAGCGCTAACGCCACAGCGACCACCTTGTCCATATCGTAATAGCGATACTGACCCAGACGGCCGCCGAACAGCACCTTGTCCTCCCCCTCCGCAAGCAGGCGATACCGCTCGTAGAGGGCTTGATTTTTCTCATCGTTGACGGGGTAATAGGGCTCCGCGCCCGGCGTCCAATCGGCGGGGTACTCGCGGGTGATCACCGTCTTATCCCCCTTGCCGAAGGCAAAGTGCTTATGCTCGATAATCCGAGTATAGGGTACCTGACGCTCGTTGTAATTGACCACCGCTACGCCTTGATAGTTGTCGGTGTCAGGCGTTTCTTTTTCAAACCGCAAGCTGCGGTATTCCAACGCACCGTAGCAATAATCGTAATAGGCGTCGATGGGGCCGGTGTACACCACCCGGTCTGCCAGCGCGTTCAGCGCCTCGCGGTCAGCCAGATAGTCCACGCCCAACCGCACCTCGGCCCCCTCCAGCAGTCGCTCCACCAGGGCGGTGTAGCCCTCCTTGGGGATGCCTTGATAGGGGTCGTTGAAATAGTTGTTGTCAAAGGTGTACCGCACCGGCAACCGCTTAATGATAAAGGGCGGCAGGTCGGTGCAGGAGCGACCCCACTGCTTTTCGGTGTAGCCGCGCACCAATTTTTCATAAATGTCGCGGCCCACCAGCGAGATGGCCTGCTCCTCCAAATTCTTGGGGGTGCCGGTGATCTCGCCACGCTGGGCGGCAATGATCGCCTTGGCCTCGGCGGGGGTGGTGACCCCCCACATCTGATTAAAGGTGTGCATATTGAAGGGCAGATTGTACAGCTTGCCCTCGTAGTTGGCTAAGGGGGTGTTGATAAAGTGGTTAAACTCCGCAAAACGGTTGACATACTCCCACACTTCTCGGTTGGAGGTGTGGAAAATATGGGCACCGTAGCGATGAACGGTAACCCCCTCCACCTCTTCGGTGTAGACGTTGCCGCCGATGTGGTCGCGGCGTTCCACCACCAGACAGGTCTTGCCGCTGTCCATTGCCTGACGGGCAAACACAGCACCGAACAGACCCGCCCCCACAATCAAATAGTCGTAGTGCTTGTCCACTTATACGGCTCCTTTACCGGTTATTACGCGCTCAACGGTCTTAAAAATGATTTTGACATCCATACCAAAGCTGACGCGTCCCACATAATACAGCTCCTGCCGCTGGCGTTCGCCGGTGGCATAGGAGGACTCGTTGCGGGACATAGCCTGCCAATAGCCGGTCAGACCGGGCTGCATAGACATCAGCTGTTGGCGCTCCTCGGGGGTATAGTTACCGGTGAGCTCGGAGGGAAGCAGCGGGCGAGGGCCAACCAGGCTCATATCCCCGCGGATGATGTTCCACAGCTGGGGCAGCTCGTCCAAACTGCTCTTACGCAGAAAGTTGCCCAGCTTGGTGATGCGGGGGTCATTCTGCAATTTATATTCCTTACGGTACAGCTCCAGCTCCTCGGGGGAAAGAATATCCTCCAAGCGGTCGGCGCCCACCTTCATGCTGCGGAATTTATACAGACGGAACAGGCGGCCGTTGCGCCCCACGCGGGACTGGGCATAGAAAGCCGGGCCGCCGTCACGGCGCACCAGCAAGGCGATCACCAGCATCACCGGCCAAATCACCAATAAGGCCATCACGCTGATCACAACATCCAGCACCCGCTTGACGCGGGGATAGATGGGTTTTCTGTGTCCTTTTCTCATACTTCTCATCCTCTCTCCGTTACGGCGGAGTGATACAGGGAAACGCAGAGATTACGGCATCACTATCTGCGTAGAAGAGGTGGGGGTTGACGTCCCCAAGCCGGGGGTGGTTGAACTCACGGGATCGGTGGGATCAACCGGCTGAGTAGGCTGGGTGGGTTGCGTAGGCACAGTGGGATCGGTGGGATTCACGGTGCCGATCACCCCGGTTTCGGAGGGGTCGGTTCCCCCGGTAGACCCGCCCGTGCCGGTAGGATCGGTCGAGCCGGAAGGATCGGTGCCTCCGGTGGGCTCGCCGGTGGCGGTGGGATCACCTGTGCCGAGGGTGATAGAACCCGAGGGAACGGTAGGATCCACAGGGTTGGTGGGATCCACAGGATCGGTGGGATTTCCGCCGCCGGTGGCGGAGGTCTGGGGCGCCGCCGTCACCTTAGGCTCGTTGGGCATGGTGGGCTTGGGCAGATCCTTCGCCGTTTCTTTATCGAAAATGAAATCGATGAGCAGGGCGGAGGCATAGTCCAAATCGTAGATCCACACCCAGTTGTAGTTGGGGTGGGTTCCCTCCCAGATCCAATTTTTCACGCTGGTATCCGGCAGGGTATAGTTGATGATCTCGGGGGAATTGGTCACCGCCCAGGTGCCCAGCTCCAAAATCTCCTCAGAGGTGAGGGTGGTGTGGCACAGGCTGAGCATCTTGGCGATCACGTCGGGCAACTTGTTGATGGGGGTGGTCTTCACCTTATTGAACACGCCTTTGAGCACGTCCCGCTGACGGTTGGTGCGCTTTAAGTCGGAGTCGATCTTACGAATACGGGAATACGCCAGCGCCTGTCCGCCGTTTAAGGTCTGTTCGCCTGCCTTTTTGACCTGAGTCAGGTCGCGGCCGCACTCTTTCTCCATAGCGCGGACGTGCTTGTTCAGCTCGTTAAGTTCCCGCTGCTGCACGTTGATGGTGACGCCGCCCACATAGTCTATGATGTCCATAAATTCCACAAAATTCACATACATATACTCGGTGATGTTCATATGGAAATTGTAATTTATGGTTTTGATGGCGGTTTTGGCACCCTCGCGCTTATAATCCGCCTGGGTGTATTTCTTTTCCTTGTCGGCGGCCTTTGCCTTGTTATAGCCGTATTGGAAGGCGTGAGCCAGCTTGGTCATGCTGTTTTTGCTGTTGTAACCCTCCACGTACACCAGGGTGTCACGGGCAAGGGAGGACATTTTGACCCGAGGATTGCTCTTATCCCGCCGATCGATAGTCAAAATGATGATGGCGTCGGAATGGAAGGATTTGGTCTTACCGTTGGCGGTCAGCTTTTCGTCGGTTTCGCCGCGCTCGTCCAAGCCGAAGAGGGCAATGTTCAAAATGCCCTCTTTCGGGGTGGGCAGATCGGTGTTGACGTGCATCTCCTGCTGTTCTTTCTCGGTGAATTTTTCGTCGATGTTGGCGTTGTCATCAATAAAAGAACGCGCCCAAATATAGAGAATGCCGAACAGGATGCCCAGCACAGCCAACACCGACACCGAGATCAAGGCAATACGCAACGCCAAATCGGTGCCGCTGAGCTTTTTCTTCGGCTTTTTGGCGCGGGCTTTCTTTTGGTTGGCGGAAAGGGAGCCAAGGCTCACCGATTCTGCGGCAATCGCGCCGCAGGAGGGGCAAACCGTTTGACCGGCCTTTAAACGTTTTCCGCATTCTTTACATACCATGAGTGTAATGCGCTTCCTTTCTGTGTTACGGAATAGCGGTTGTGGTTGTTTCGGGAACGGTAGCCGTCGAAGGCGAAGTGGCAGGAGTGGTGGTCGTGGCGGCAGCACTTTCTCCCGAAGCGGTAGTGGCGGTTGTTGTCGCGGTGGTGGTCGTGGCGGGGACGTATTGCGTCACGCCTGACACCTTGACGTCCACCTCGTAGATGAAGTTATACAGCACCTTCTTGGCCGCATCCAGATCGTAAACGTATACCCAACCGTGCTGACGATCCAAGATGCCGCTCCACGGCTTCAACTGGGCGTTGGGCAGACGCAGGCTCTCGATGACGGGCGGATTCAAAATCGCCCACTTGGCCAGATCCATTATTTCATCAGCACCCAGGGTGGTGTGGCACAGCCGCAACACCTTTTTGAGGGTGTCGGGCAGCTTGGAGATGGGTTGCTTGCGCACCTGCTCGTACATGGCGATGAGCACTTCGCGCTGACGGGCGTTACGGTTGGTGTCGCTGTCCTTGCGGCAACGGGCGTATACCAACGCTTGGCGGCCATCCAGCCGTTGCTTGCCGGTTCCGGGCAGCTTGTCACTTTCAACGCCGGTGTAGTTGATGGCTTCTAGCTCCAACTGGTTGACGTGCACCTCCACGCCACCGATATAGTCGATCACCTCGACAAACTGCTCGAAATTCACGTACACGTAGTCGGTGATGTTCATGCCGTAGGCCTGGTTGATGGTTTTCAACGCCAGCTTGGCGTGACCGTAGGCCCAGGAGTGGGTCAGCTTTTCCTCGCCGTGGCCCTCGATGGGCACCAACGAGTCACGAGCCAGCGAGGTCATCTTGATCTTTCCGGTGTCCCGGTTGACCGACAGGATGATCATGGTGTCGGAACGTCCCACCGAACCGGATTCCTGATCCACACCAAACAAAGCAATGTTGTGCACGTTGGAGACCGCTTGCTCCACCTTGTCGATCTCTTCCGGCTTCATGCTGGGCGCGGCCTCCACAATGTCCTGCACAATATCTTCCTCGTCCTTGGCGGCCACCTCGGACTCAGAATATTCGGGGGCCTTTTTGATGTTTTGGTCGATGGTGCGATGCAACCACCACCAAGCACATTGGAGGAACAGCAATCCCAACAACAGCAGCACAGCCAACACGATGAGCAGAATCACCCACCATTCGCGGCGCTTCTTTTTCTTTTTCTTGCCGACGGCGAGCTCATCCGAAACGATGAGCAGGTCTGCCGCCTCAGCGGTTTCTCCGTCAGCTTGGTGAACGACCTCTTTGTTTTCCATCTCGTCCATGCGGTTGCCGCCTCCTTTCACAGTTAGGGTATCCTACGCCATATTAACGCGCAATATAACAGATAAAGTATAACACAACTGTTTCTGTTTTTCAATTCCTTTTTTATGCGGAGAATTTTACCGAAAAAAGCACGGCTCTCTCTCGTTGAGAAAGCCGTGCTTTGCGGATAGATCAGCGAACCGAGAACAACATATCGCCATAAGAGGGCAAGGGCCACAGATCCTTAGCCACCAGCACCTCCAGCCCATCGGCGGCCTCACGCAACGCGGTCATGGCGGGGATCACCACGTCGCGATAGCAATCGGCACGCTCCTGCGCAGTCATGGTGGGGCATTCGGCCGCCGCGAGTGCCTTTCGCAGGGCGTCCAGGCAACGATCCAAGCTGTCGGTGAGGACGTTTATCTTGTTCAGCAGCGCCTCTTCGGTGGCGGCACACGCCACGTTGGGCAGAGCGGCACGCTTGGCGAGGATGGTATCTGCCAGCTCACGGCCATAGCGCAGGGCGGCAGGGAGAATGTCCTTCTGCGCCATGCTCACCATGGTATGCGCCTCGATATGCAGCACCTTAGCGTAATTCTGCAAATAAATCTCGTAGCGAGAGCGCATCTCCGCCTCGGAATAGACGCCGTATTTCTCGAACAAGGCAATATTCTTGGGGGCGACGTAGCAGGGCAGGCAGTCGGCGGTGGTGGGATAATTGCACAGGCCGCGGGCCTGTGCCTCGCGAATCCACGCCTCGTCATAGCCGTTGCCGTTGAATATGATCCGCTTGTGGGTGCGGATGACGTCCCGAATCAGATCGTCCAAGGCGGCGTGGAAATCCTCCGCCTGCTCCAACACGGTGGCAAACGCATCCAGCGCCGCCGCCACGGCGGTGTTGAGCACCACGTTGGGCTCGGAAACGGCCTGAGAGGAGCCCAGCATACGGAATTCAAACTTGTTACCTGTAAAAGCAAAGGGGGAGGTGCGGTTGCGGTCGGTGGTGTCCTTGGGGATGCGGGGCAGGGTGTGGACACCCACCTTCATCTGCACTTTTTCCTTGGCATCGTAGGCGGTGCCGTTCTCGATGGACTCCAAAATGGCGGTCAGCTCGTCACCAAGGAAGATGGACACCACCGCAGGAGGTGCCTCGGCGGCGCCCAAACGGTGGTCGTTGCCGGCCGACGCGATGGACACACGCAGCATATCCTGATACTCGTCCACCGCCTGAATGACGGCGCAAACGAACAGCAGGAACTGGGCGTTTTCGTGGGGGGTGTCACCCGGCTCCAACAGGTTGGTGCCGGTGTCGGTCTGCAAGGACCAGTTGTTATGCTTGCCGCTGCCGCTGACGCCGGCAAAGGGCTTCTCGTGCAGCAGACACACCAGATTGTGCCGTGCCGCCACCTTTTTCATCAGCTCCATGGTGAGCTGGTTGTGGTCGGCGGCGATGTTGGCGGTGGAGAAAAAGGGAGCCATCTCGTGCTGAGAGGGGGCACCCTCGTTATGCTCGGTTTTGCAGAGAACGCCCAGTTTCCACAATTCCTCGTCCAGATCCCGCATAAATGCGGCAACGCGATCCTTAATGGCGCCGTAGTAGTGATCGTCCAGCTCCTGTCCCTTGGAGGGCTTGGCGCCGAACAGGGTGCGGCCGCTGTTGATCAGATCCTTGCGGCGATCGTACATGGCACGATCGATGAGGAAATACTCCTGCTCAGGGCCGACGGTGGTGCGCACCATCGTCACGTCCTCGTTGCCGAACAGGCGCAACACACGCAACGCCTGCTTGCCCAGCACCTCCATGGAGCGCAGGAGAGGGGTCTTCTTGTCCAGCGCCTCGCCGCCATAGGAACAGAAGGCGGTGGGGATGCACAGGGTGCCGTCCTTGATAAAAGCGTAGGAGGTGGCGTCCCAGGCGGTGTAGCCGCGAGCCTCAAAGGTGGCGCGCAGGCCGCCGGAGGGAAAGGAGGAGGCGTCGCTCTCGCCCATGATCAACTCTTTGCCGGAAAACTCCATCATCACCTTGCCGCCGGCAACGGGCGAGAGAAAGCTGTCGTGCTTTTCGGCGGTGATGCCGGTCATGGGCTGGAACCAATGGGTGAAATGGGTGGCGCCTTTTTCAATGGCCCAATCCTTCATGGCGGAGGCCACCACGGCGGCGACAGAGGGATCCAGACGACGACCGTTCTCTACGGTGCGCATCAACGCCTGATAGGTGTCGGCGGGCAGACGCTCTTGCATCACTTGGTCGTTAAACACCATACTGCCGAACAACTCAGGGATATCCTTCATTTCACATCACTCCTCTTGGTTGGAAAGTCGAAGTACACCATACTCCATTGTTACCCATCAGTATACCGCCAACACCGCCGTTTTGTCAATGGAGAATTGCCGCCGGTTGCGGTTTTTGCCCGAAAAAAGCATTGACAAACCGTTGGGTGCATATTATAATGAATGGGCTGTCACAGACATCGGCACGGATTCATCCGCGCACTTAGAAATGGTTTCTCGGGCGGTCGAGGACGCCCGCCCCTACAAAACCGATTTAACTGTCAACAGAACATCGAGATGTAGCGCAGCGGGGCGGCCTTCATCTCTGCATCTCCCACCTTACGTTGCCGCCCCCACGAGAATGGCAAAGCCATTCTCCCAAGCAGGTGCATACCGTTGGGCGCGCTTCGTTCGGGCTTTGCATCCGAGCGCCGCCTGTGGCGGATACAGCGAGGAGGCAAAGGCGTAGCGGTCGAAATGCGGCGAAGCGAACAGCGAGCCTGCGCATTTCGGGCACCGCAAGCTGGGGATTGTACCGCCCTGACGGTCAGCACCGCCCCACACAGCGAGCACCTTTTGCCACCAGTACAATTTCATATCGAGATGTAGCGCAGTTTGGTAGCGCGCTTCGTTCGGGACGAAGAGGCCGCAGGTTCGAATCCTGTCATCTCGACCAACAGAAAAGCCACCCACGAATGTGGGTGGCTTTTCTGTTGGTGGTAATGCTCAAATATGATGAACCTCGAAAATGCCGACAGGCATTTTCTTAGGTTTTGCGCTCGCACACACTACGCCAAGCACCAACTCGGCGCAAAACCGAGGTTCAGAATCCTGTCATTAGTCTGCCTTTTTACTCCCTCCGTCACGGCTTCGCCGTGCCACCTCCCTCGGGGAGGGAGGCTACGCTCTGCGACCACCTCATCCGTCACCTTTAATCCGCCCTTTGATCGGATCTGTTGCTTTACGAGGATTCGGTGCAGAAAATCGGCAGATGTGGTCCAACGGCTTGCATTATCCGTTGAAACGTTATATAATATGCATTGGAATTTTTGATTTTACGGAGTGAAACTATGAGCGACAACAAAGAAATGCTCGGCACAGCGCCGATCGGCAAACTGCTGTTCAAATTGGCGGTTCCGACGGTGGTGGCCCAGCTGATCAACATGCTGTACAACATCGTCGACCGCATCTATATCGGTCACATGCCGGGGGACGGAAGCCTTGCGCTGACGGGTGTCGGCGTATGCATGCCGATTATTATGATCATCTCGGCGTTTGCGGCGCTGATCGCCTCGGGCGGTGCGCCGAAGGCGTCCATCTCCATGGGCAAGGGTGACAACGATTCCGCCGAAAAAATCATGGGCGGTTGCTTCTCTTTGCAGTTGATCATTTCCGCCGTGCTGACCGCCGTTTTGCTACTCTGGAACAACGATCTGCTTTTACTGTTCGGTGCCAGCGAGAACACCATCGGTTACGCCACCGATTATATGAACCTCTATGCCATCGGCACGGTGTTCGTTCAGCTCACGCTGGGCATGGGCGCGTTTATCACCGCGCAGGGTTACACCAAGATCAGCATGATCACGGTGCTGCTCGGCGCCGTCAGCAATATTATCTTGGATCCTATTTTCATTTTCGGCTTTCGGATGGGCGTAAGGGGTGCGGCACTTGCCACCATCCTCTCCCAGGCCGTCTCTTGCGTTTGGGTGCTGCTGTTCCTTTGCGGCAAGAAAACCTATTTGAAGCTGAAAAGGCAGAATCTCCGCATAGACGGAAAGCTCGTTTTTCCTTGCCTTGCGCTGGGAACGGCAACCTTCATTATGCAAAGCAGCGAAAGCGTGATTTCGGTCTGCTTTAACTCCTCCCTCTTAAAATACGGCGGCGACATTGCCGTGGGTGCCATGACCATCCTCACCAGCGTGATGCAGTTTGCCATGCTGCCGATGCAGGGCATTGCACAGGGGGCACAGCCGATTTTGAGCTACAACTACGGCGCAAACAACACCGAGCGCGTGAAGAAAACCTTTCGTCTTCTGCTGATAGCCTGTCTGACCTATTCCTTTGTCATTTGGGGCGCCATTATGCTGCTGCCGCAAATGTTTGCAGGAATATTCACTCCCGATGCCACACTGATTGCGTTCACCGCAAAGGCACTGCGCATTTATTGCGGCGTGCTGTGCATCTTCGGCATTCAGATCGCCTGCCAGATGACCTTCGTTTCCATCGGCAACGCGCCGTGTTCCATCCTTGTCGCCGTCGTGCGCAAGTTCGTTTTGCTTCTGCCGCTGATCTATGTCATGCCGCAACTGATCACAGACCAAACCATGGGCGTTTACACGGCGGAGCCGGTGGCCGACGCGATAGCCGTAACCTTTACCGCCGTTCTTTTCGCCATACAATTCAAAAAAGCGTTGCGTTCGCTAAGGTTGGAAAGCTCGACAACTTGAGAGTTCCTTCCGAGACGGATAGCACGTCATAATCTGAATTCCCGAAGGAATGCGATCACCTTGCGGCAACCACCCTATAACCTCTTTGCATAACAAAACCCCGCCGCCCACAAACGTGGGCGGCGGGGTTTTCTCTTTCTTTATCACACATGGGTATACACGCTGCCGCACTGACCGCAAAAACGAGCACCGGCCGCCATTTCTGCACCGCAAACGGAGCACGTCGGCTTCGGCGGAACCACCGCCGCACCGCAATCCATACAAAACTTGCTGGTTTCGGGAATGATCGCGCCGCAACCTACGCAAACGATCGACGGCGACGCCTCACCGCGGAAGGAGGTGCCACACCCCACACAATAACGGCTGTCAATCACGTTTGCCTTGCCACAAACCGTGCAAGTCAAGGCGGGAGCGGCAGACTTGTTCCGCAAATGCAGCATGACATCAAACAGTGCGATGATGAAAATGTAAATGGCGTAACTCCACAGTTCAAACGTTTCATCCGGCTCCGTTTCTACGCCCATTTCCGCCATCTTTGCAGCAAGTTCTCTTGCCGCCAACGTATTACACAAATACAACAAAACAACAAACAAACCACTCACGATCAGCGGCGCCAATATATCCGTCACCACCTGCAATCGGCTGGTCAACACAATCTGGAACAGAAAAATGAGCAGAGCCGCCAGCACGGGGAACACCAAAAGGCCAAAAAAGCCAACGATGTCAGAGGGGTCCACCAGCATAGAATCCATATCCCCGGCAATCAAAATCGGGAAAATGAATGTGCCCAGCAAATACGGAACCAGATACAGACACGTGAACAACAGCGTGCACCGTGCCGCAACGAAAGCCAACACACCCATATAGGCAAACAGCGCAAGCCCACATCCTGCCGTGACGAATCCCATGGCTTCGGTTTCATTTGCCTCCGTCACAAAATACATCGCCACTATGCAAATCAGGTACAACACCGCAGGAAGAAGAAGCGTAAAATTTCCCCGAAGCTCTTCGCTAAACGGAATCGTTTCCCATTCCAGATCTCGTCTATCAGACCAATTCATCTGCACGCGCTCACCGCAACGAACGCAAAAGGAAGCTCCCGCCTCCATTGGTTTGCCACACTTTCTACAAAACACAGAACACACCTCCAAGCGTTTTCATAAGTATAGCATTTTTCGACACGAAAGTAAAGACCATAACCAAAAACCGCCGCCTGCGTTTGCAGACGGCGGCTTTTTCGTTGATTTGTTTATTGATCGTAGCTGCGGTTGACAATGTCGCCATAGACCACAATCTCCTCGCCGTCTTTTTCAAAGACGTAATAAGGGCGAGCGTAGATTTGGGTAGTCGTGTTTGCCAACGGCACGTTGACCACACGCACGGCAAACCGACAGCCGTCATCCGACACGTCCCACAGATACTGCACCGGCACGTTCGCCACCGTATCGTTGTTGACGGCGTCAAGGGTCATCGCGCTGCTATCCTTGCCGATGGCGGCCTGATTGGTGATCACCGCACCCATCCGCAACAGAGGATACGCACGCTCATCCTCATAGGGGTTCACCGTCGCAGAGGATAGATTCACCCGATGGCGATTATCCATATAGATACGGTTGCCCTGCAACTCCATCAAAAAGGCAACACCCAAGCGGGCGGTGCTATCCTCCGGGATCAGGCGGAAATTGTCCACATAGACATCCTCTACCACACCGTTGCCGCCGCCACACAAATTCAGCACCAGAGAGGTGTCCCCCTCCACCGTAAAGGTCTGGGTCACATAGGTCCACGCGGTGTTGCTGATCCATTCGTAGGCGTATTGCGTGCCGGTGGTACTGCCCTTGAGGGTCGCGTTGGCACCGCTACGGTTCGCCTTGTACCGGTAGGTCAGGGTATAGGTCTTGCCGTCCGCCACGGGGATGTTTACCTGCTCCAACATGGCACCCCAGGTGCCGTCACCCTTGAGGTGGGCACCGTAAGAGCCGCCATAAGCGGCATCGGCAGACAGGACGGTCTGCTGATAGACATCCCAGCCCGCCAAAGAGCCTTGCTCAAAGTCGCCGTTGGTCAGCGGGGTTTCGCCGCCGCTCATTTCCATCACGCTGGTGTTGGTGCCGACGGGTTTGAGGGTAGGCTGGCCCTCGGCAGGGGCGACAGCGACACCCTTGGCGGTCTCAAACAGCCGCACGTTGTCCATCTGCACCTGACCGCCACCGTCCACGATGGCAAAACCGATGCGGGAATAGGCACCGCTGTTAAAGGTGATGGAGTAGGTCACCCAGTCGCTATCGGTCGTGTTGAACGAGATGGTGTAAAACTCCTTGGGCGCGTCGTAATCGTCATCCAGCAGAGCAATACGACCGCTGCCGGACACCAAACGCTTTACATCTAGCGTAAGGGTATAGGAGGTGTTGGGGGTCACGTCGATCCAGTTGATGTAATGCAGTTGCCGCTCCGTATGCGCGGAGGCGGTATATTGCAGCATCGCGCCGTGGCTGTCCCCCACGTCGGCAAAGGACAAAAAGCCGTTGCGCCAAGCGGGGTTGTCCGACCAAGACAAACGCGCGTCGTTGGTGGTCATATAGATGCCCTCGATGAGGGAATCCGCATCGGCACAATACTTGTTGCCGCTGTTGTTGCCGGCGGTCAGCGTTTCGGTGCGCAGAGGGCTGATGTGCTCCACGCCGTTGGAAGATCGGAACAGGGCGATGTCGTCCAAATATAGCTGACTCTCGGCACCATAGACAGCGACGTTGACCGTGGTGTGGGAGCCGGAATAAAAGGTCACCGACCGTAGATGCCACGCATCGTCCGGGGCGGTCGCCATCAGCTGCATCGTCTCGGTGGAAATGGAGGCGGCACCGTGGCCGTTGCCGTTGTACGGCTCGTACACCAAAAACTTGCCGGTGGCGGCGTTCACCACGCCAAACGTAGCGGTGGCGCGGTTATTCTCGCTCAAACGCGGAGCTTTCACCCACGCGGAGAAGGTGTACTGGGTGTACGGCTCCACCGACACCGCAAAGCTGTGCCATGCCGCCGTCTGCACGTCGGAGCTGTCGAAATAGAGGCTGTGGTTGCCCTCGGGGGCGGTGGGGTCCTCCACCACCTGCACGCCACCGGACAAAAAGCCGGAGGTGTTCCACTGGGCATTGGCAGTAGCCTCGAAGCCACCCTGTTTAATCAGGTTGGAGGCGGCATCCTTGGGGCGACCCATCTTGGTGCCGAAGGAGGTGAGATAGGGCGCCATCTCGGTGGTGTCGCCTCCTTCGGAGGTGACCACCAGATTATCAATGTAACAGGGTGTGCCACCGTTGCCACCGGGGCAGAATTTCAGAGTAATGGCGGTATAATTGCCGCTGTTGAAGGTATAGGAAATCTGTTGCCAGGTGGAAATGCTGTCACATCCCGTGGGCTTGGCAAAGGATTTGTCGGCGCTGCTGTACGTGCCGGTGTTGGTGTCCGCCCCCTGATAGGTGAAGACGTGGTACAGATTGCTGCCGGGGTCGGAAGCATAGCGATAGTAAAAAGACACCGTAATGGTGGCGTTTTTGCGCACGGGAATGGTCTTGTACGCCGCGCCGCTGTAAGCGGAGGTGGCGGTGAGTTTCAAAGAATAGCTGCCGCTGTACACCGTGGCGGTGTCGATGGCGCCGTTTGCCACCTCCCAACCGTTGGTGTTGCCCAGCTCCAAATCGCCGTTGGCCGCCAGATTATCGGCGGCGGTGACGGTAGGGGCGGCAGGAAGCACCAACACCATAGTCAGCAGCAGGCTGAGGAATACCAGAGGAACGATGATCTTCATTTTCTTCATAGCGTCATTCCCCCTTTACTGCATCTCGTAGAGCTCTACGTCGTCGATATAGGTGTGGGTGCCAGCCACCACGCGGAAGTCGATGCAAAGTGTGGTGGTGTCGCCGGTGCGCAGCGAGATGGTGTCCTGCCGCCACTCGGTGGTGTTGCCGCCGTTCATATATGCTTGACCGATGATGGTGCCGTCGATGGTGCCTCCCTCGCGGACAAAGCAATAGCAGTTGTTGGCGGTATCGTCGGCGGCGTGCTTATAGTAGTAGGTCAGGGTGTAGTTGGTGTTGGGCTGGACCGAAATCGACACCTGATTGACACCCTCCCACTCCACACTGCCATAATCCAGCTCTAAGCTGTAAGAGCCGGTGTGAGCGGTGGCGGCGGTGGCCTGATAGGTGCCGTTGGAACCAAACTTGACCCAGTTGGTCAAGCCGTTTTCAAAGCTGTGATTTTGCACCAGATTGACAGCGGGCGGCACGATCTCCGCCACATTGGAAACAGAGGTCGCCGCCGTGCTGTCGGAGGTGGCGGTGACGCGGTATTGCACCGTGCCGCTGGCGGGCAGGGTGGTGTCCTTGTAGACGTACTTGCGGCCGACGCTGTCCACCGTGGCGCCGGAGGTGGCGATGGTGACCCAAGCGCCACCGTTGATAGAGCGCTCCAGCTTGTAGGTGTGGGACTGGGTGGGTTTGATCCACTCCACCGTGCCGTTACCCTCATTAAAGAACATCGTCGGTGTGTTGAGGGCGAGGCTCTCGCCGCGATGGTCGGCACGGTATTCCTCGATGTAATCGTGAATCTCATACGCCACCAGACGGAAATCGGTGACGGCACCGTCTTTCGCAATCAAATCATAGGCGCTGCCGCCGGCATTCGGCTGCCAGCACCACATAAACCAGCCGCTCCATCCTTTGGCACGGAAATTGTCGCGGAATAAGAGTTGGGCGCTCACCATTTCGTCCTCGGAGGGATATTTGCCATCGCCCAGACCAAACTCGGTGGCCAGCATCGGCAGAGGAGAACGGAACTTGGAGATGTCGTCTGCCGAGGCGTGGGCGTTGTATTCCTGATGGCCGAGGAAGGTCAGATCGGTCTCGGAATACATAGTCATATTATCGGTGCTGCCGCAGAGGGTGCGATCCACATTGGGAAGGCACTCTGCCAGCGTGTCCGCCACCTTGTTAACGAAATACAGCATACTCTCGCGGGTGACGCCGTAGGTTTCGCGTTGTTCGGTGAAATTGCCCATGTCGGGATCGTGCATCTCATTCTCCACCTCAGAGGTGGCGGCGCACATCACCACCACGTCGGGGTACTCCGCCAGCATAGCGCAGAGGGGCTTGACGAACCGCTCGGCGTAGTGGTCCGCCACCTCCTTGACCGCATACATCTGGGTCATACGGTACCAAACTTCCAGGTTGTAGTAGGACACGGCGGAGGTCGAGTGACAGCACACCGTCCACAAAACAGGCATCTCCGCCTCACGGCAGATGTCCAAAAAGCGGCGGGCGTTGTCCAGATACTCCTGCTTGATGCCGACGACGTCACCGGTGTCGTCAAACACCACACCCTCGGCGTAGATGGAGCCCTCATAGCCCATGATGTTAAATCCCAGAGCTTTGAGATTATAGATCTGCTCCAACAGGTATTTGTCGCTGTATTGGTCGATGCCCACCGTGGACCAACTGTCGCTCACGTACTTCACCATGGTTTCGTTGGCGGTAAAGCCGTGGCCCAAATTGTCGTGGGTCAGCCAAGGGAACCAAATGCCCTCCAAATAGCCGTCACGCTCCAAAATGTCCGCCACCGCCAAGGCGGTGGGATAAGCGGACACAGCCTGCGGCGCAGGCGCCGCATCGGGGACAGAGGTGTTGTTGGTGTCGCCCTGCACCAACAACACGCCCACGGTGGTGGCCAGCACGGCCACGGCGCACAAAAGGGGCAAAAGGAGGTTGCGTGCCAGTTTCATTCAAACACATCCCTTCGGGTGTTATTCTGTTCAATAATGTACCATAAAAGCAGAACATTGTAAAGAGGACAGAGAGGCCGCAGAGACGTCTGCGGCCTCTCATCCTATCCTTTACACCTGCTTCTTCTTACGCAAAATGAGGAACAGCGCCACGCCCACGCCAATCAGCAGGACGCCGCCGCCGATACCCACATACAGCCACGGGAAGGCCTTGGGCTGTTTTTGGGTGCCTGCACCCGTTGGCTTTTTATCCTTGTCGGGAGCAGAGGTGGAGGTGTTCTTCTCCTGAGAGGGGTCAGAGGACGGCGCGAGGGTAGGATCGGTGCCCTCCCCCTGGGAAGGATCGGTAGTCACGGTCGCAGAGGGGTCGGTAGACGCAGAGGAAGAGCCCGTGGTGGTGTCCTTAGAGGGGGTGACGGAGCCGTTCCCCGAGGGACGCGCCGTAGCGGTGGGAGGTGTCCCCGTGCCACCGGTGTTGGGATCCTTATAGGTGTCGTCTCCCTTAATGCCGTCGGAGGTCTTAAACAGACGCAGGTTGTCGATGAGGGCGGAGCCGCCGCCATCCACCACGCCCACCGCCAGTCGGTTAAAGCAGCCGGTGTTGAGGCGGAAGCAGATGGTGAACCAATCGTCACCAAAGCTGTCGCCGTCAAACTCCACCGAAATGATCTCCGCGGGATCTCTCATTTTGCCATCCAGCAGAATGAGACGGCCTGCACCGCTTTTCAGCACCTTGACGTCCACCGAGAAGGTATACCAGGTGTTCGGTTGCACGTCCACATAGCGCAGATAGTGCTGACCCACCGGATTGGCGGTGGCGGTGTATTTCAGAGATTTGCCATACTCATATTTGTTGTTGGCGATGCTGAGGAAGCCGCTGTCCCAGCCGCTGCCACCTTTCCAGAAGGTGGTGCTGTCAAAGGTGGGATTTTTGAACAGGCTGTTTTTCTCGGCACAATAGGCATACTCCGCGTCAAAGCGGGTGGCAACCATATGCGACATGTTGTCGCTGACGTATTTGGTGCCTTCGCCGTTTTTATACAGCGCCAAACCGTCCACCCACATCTGCGAGGAGCAACCGTAGAGGGCGATGCCCACCTTGGTGCGGTTGCCGCTGTTAAAGGTGACAGAGCGCAGATGCCACGCCTCGTCCCAGCCGGGAGGCACGATCTGCTTGCCATGGGTGAAGAAGGGAAACTTTCCGCTGATATAAGGAATAAATTGCTTGGTTTCGCTGTCCACCACGCCGACGGTGGCCCAGCCACGGTTGTCGGCCGACAGGTGGGCACCCTTCACCCACGCGGAGAAGGTATAATCGGTGTTTTTCGCCACGTCCACCCACACAATATGCCAGTTGGCGGTGGTGGTTTTGGAGGTGTTGAAATACAGGCTCTTGCTGCCCTCGGGGGCGGTCTTGTCGGACACCACCGACAGCACGGAGGAGGTAGTGAAACCGCCTGCGGAGGACTCAAAGCTACCTTCTTTCAGCAGATTGGACTCGGCTTTGGCGGGACGGTTGTGCTCGGCGCTGACAGCGGTGAGCAGCATCGGAACGACAGGGCTCACCTTCTTCAAATTCAAGGGATAGTTGCTCAAATTATAGGTCTTTTCCTCGTTGGTGCCGCTGTATTTCGTGTTGAACTGACTGCAATCAGATGCCTTGTTGGACACCTGCGAGGATTTTTCGTTGCCCTTGCCGTCCCGCACCACAATTTTATATACCGTGTTGGCGGTGGGGGTCTCCTCGCTCAGGCATTGCATCTTACGACCGGCATTGGTGGAGGAAATCTTTTTGTTATCCTCCTCTTTGATCCAGGTCTTGCCGCCGTCGTCCGAGCGCAAGAAGTCGTAATAGGCCGTCTGACGGGGAGCGATCCACTCCACCATACCGTTGCCGGTGTTGCAGAAGAGTTGGGGGGTATCCAGCACCGTCTTGTCGCCGCGATGGACGTCCCGCTGCTCTTCAAAGTAGTGGTACAGCTCGTAGGCGGTGTCACGGAAATCGGTGACGTTCTTAGCACCCTTTTTCAGCAGGTCGTAGGCACTGCCGGAGGTGCTGTTGGAAGACCAACACCACATAAAACAGCCCTTATAGCCGGCCTGGCGGAAATTCTTGCGGAACGTAAGCTGCAGACGGGTCAATTCGTCGTCGGCATAGCTCAGATCGTCGCCCAGACCGAATTCGGACACGATCATGGGAACGGGAGAACGGAAGCCCTCAATCGGAGCGCTGTTTCCCGCCCAGTTGTAGTTCTGGTCGCCCAAAACGTCGAAATCCACCTCGGAATACATCGACATATCGTTCAACTGGCAACAAATGGTACGGGGCACCGCGGGGAACGCCGCCTTCACCGCCTCGGTGACGGCGTTGACGAAATAGAGCATATTCTCCTGGGACACGCCGTACAGATCGCGGTCACTGCCGAACTGGTTGCCCACCAAAGACTCGTTCATCTCATTCTCCGCCTCGGAGGTGGAGGCAACCATCGCCACCACGTCGGGATATTCCGCCAGCACCTTGGCCAAGGGCTTGACAAACCGCTCGGCGTAGTGATCCGCCACCACAGGATCGGCATAGAAGCGGGTGGCCATATCCGAAAACGCCTTGCCGTTGGTGTAATAGTGGTTGACAGAGGAGGTGTGGCAGCACACCGTCCACAGCACCGGCATTCCCACATCGCGGCAGATATCCAGCAGGCGACGCACATTGTGCAGATACTCCTTCTTGATGCCGATAACGTCGCCGGTGTCGTCATAGATAACGCCTTCGCCGTAGATCGAGCCTTCATAGCCCATCATATTGTAGCCCAAGGATTTGAGATTGTAGATTTCCTGATAGATCTTCTCCGTGCCGTATTCGTCAATGCCCACCTTGGAGAAATCGTACCAGCAGTTGGTGCCGCCGCTCCAACCGTTGAGCCATTGGGCCGCCAGCTCGTTGCTGGTGAGGCCGCAACCCAGATAGGTGTGGGTCAGCCAAGGGAACCAAATACCCTCGATGAAGCCGTCACGCTCCAAGATCTTCTCCATCAGGGTGGTTTCGCTGCGGTGAGGCAGAGCTTTCCCTGCCGACACCGGCAGAGCGCTCAGCGGCACCATCGCCGCCAGCAGCGCCACCGCACACAGCATGGTGATTAGTTTTACACTCCATTTACGCATAACTTTTTCCTCTCTTTCATATGGTGATTGCTTATTACAAAGAATCCAAGAAACGATCCACCACCAGTTGGCGGAATTCGGGAGACAAACTCACAAAATAGGCGGTGAAGCCGGTCACCCGCACCACCAAATCGGGGTAGCGTGTCGGGTCGGCGTGGGCCGCTTTGAGCTTTTCGCCGTCTAAAATATTGATATTGATGAGGGTGCCGCCTTGCTCGAAATGGGAACGAATGAGCCGACAGACACGCTCCGCGCCCCCCTCCTCCGCCGTGAGGTGAGGGTCAAACTCCAACTGTAAGGGGGCGGTGTTGCCGTAGCCGCACTGGACGGAGGCGATGCCGTTGGATTGAGCGGTGGCCGCACCGTCGCGACGAAAGCCGGGGTTAGGGTTGGCGCCGTGGGAAATGGGCTCTCCCGCCCGTCTGCCGTTGGGGGTGGCTCCCACCGCCGCGCCGAAATCCAGCGTCAGCGCCCACGAAAACCAGCCGGGGATGAGTTGACGGCCATCGGGCATAGGTTGCGCCTTAATGTGCCGCACCCAACTGTCGGTGAGCCGCCGCGCCCATTCATCCGACACGGTACCGCCCTGACAGTAGCGAGGGGCGGACTGCATCATCGCGTGAATTCGCGGATCGGCAAAATCGTTCTCTAAGGCTTCGAAAAGCTGCGCCCAAGTGAGCACCTGTTCCTCCTCGATGCGGGTGGTGATGGCTCCCAAAGAGTCCGCCACCACCGCCAAACCGGCGCCGTCCACACCGATGGAATAGAGCGACGCGCATTGGGAGATGTCCTCTCCCCGTTCGATGGTGTTTTCCATCATCAGATTCATCACCAGCTCGGGGGTGACCTCCCACTGGTGATCGATGTGCAGGTTGACACCTGCCGCCACCGTCTCCACCGCCTGCTTGAGGTGGGCTTCGTACAGGGCAAACAGTCTTTCCGTCGAGGGATCTTCCTCTTTTCGTAAATCGGCAAGCGCCCATTCGAACACCTTGGCAATATTGATCTTCACCACGTCGTTCATGGGAAATTCCTTGCCCGGGACACACATCCAGTTGCATCCCACCGCGATACGGGCATTGGCATCGGCGTGGGAATAGCCGTTGCGCTCATATCCTTCGGTCAAGGCCTTATCGCCGCAGAAGCGGGGCCAGCCGTTTTTGTTCTTAAACAAGTACCACACCGCTTTTTCGAGAAAAGCGGGATCACAATTTTCGTGCACCCGCACGGTGAGATTGGCGGCGATATTCAATGCGTCCGCCGCCTCCAGCACCAGATAAGACAGGTGACAGGTCAGGTCGTTGCCGTCCACATCCACACCCGACAACTGGTAATATTGCGGGTCGTTGAGCAACAGATCCGCCAACAAAAACACCGTCTTTTCATCGTCTATGCGGCCTGCGGCGACATCCGCCTCATAGTAGGGGCGCAGAAGGGTGTCCAGCTGGAAGCCTGCACCGTCACGGGTGTAGATACGGGAGGCGATGTTGAAATACACCACCCACTGACACGCCTCGTGGAGGGTCCGGGGCGGTTCGGTAAGCACCCGCCGATTGACCTCCAGCATTTCCTCCAAACTCACCCGCAGGTCGGGGTCGGTTTCAGCGGCCAACATCTCCTCGATCGCGACGATGTGCCGTGCAATAAAATCCTGTATAGCCCGCACCACCCGTTCCTCCGCATCGTAGAAGGCAGTTTTATCGGGATTCACCTCACGATAATGGGCGATCTTCGTGAGCAGACCGCCGAAGCCGAGGGAAAGACCGATGCGGTAATCGCAACACAGATGGGCGTCGCTGTCGATGCCCGAGGTGATGTTGTATTTTTCCTGCAACGGCTTTAAGTGGTCGTAGGGGAAGCGCTCCTCGTCCCAGCATTTGCTCCACAGATCGGTGGTGTCCTCGTCAAAGTTCTTTTGGGTCTCGTCCTCCTTCATCCACGCAGGGCGGAAGAGGCGATTGCCGCGGTAATTGACCAGCATATCCCGCCAACGACCGCAGAGAAGCTCCATGGGGTCCACGTAAGGCGGATGGGCCGCCATCACGCGGCAAAAGTTTTCGCACATACCGTCGTAGCCGTAGAAGCTGCCGTTTTGGCTGTTGTACCACGGCCGGACGCGATAGCCCTCGGGCAACGGAACGGTGCCGAAGTCGTCCATATCCACGTAGCCGTTTTGCTCCTTCTTTTGCAAGGTCTGTTCAATTTTCCTGCGGCGCAAAGCCGCCAAGCGGTCGGCGTAGGTCAGCACACACTCTCACCTCCGTTGCAATCGTGCGCAGGCATTTAACAATGCCATTTGCTCTTTGGTGGGCTCGGGAAAGCGGGGCATAGCCAACCCCATCGCCCGCGCCTTATCCAACCCGAAGGGATGATAAGGGAGCAATTCGTAGCCCACGGCATTTTTTAAAGATCTCACAAAATCACCAATGGCGGTGATCTCCTCCACCGTGTCGTTGACGGTGGGGACGATGGGGGTGCGAATAAGGATCGGCACCCCCAAAGCATCCGCCTTGCGGATGTTTTCGATAATGGCGGCGTTGCCCACGCCGGTGTATTCCCGATGGCGGGCGTCGTCCCACAGTTTCACGTCTGCCATGATCAGGCTCATCTGCGAAAGCAGATCGGGGCGGTAGAGCGCCATTGAGGTTTCGATGGCAACACCGATGCCCGCCCTGCGGCAAGCTTCGGTGAGTGCCAAGGCAAAATCCGCCTGCATCTGAGGCTCACCACCCGTCAGGGTGACACCCCCCTCGGCGCCGTAGTAGGGTTTATCGGCCAAGATGGGAACCATCACTTCGTCTATCGACATCTCCCGACCGCACAAAGAGCGGGCACCGGTATAGCACCCATCGGCACAGCCGCCGCAGGAGATGCACTTTTCGGGATAGAACAATTCCTGTGGCGCTTTGTCCCAGCTCTCGGGATTGTGACACCACCGACAGCGCAGAGGACAGCCTTTGAAAAACACCACGGTGCGAATGCCGGGGCCGTCGTGCATACCACTGCGCTCGATATCAAAAATCACAGCCATAGCGCCACCTCAATACAAGGTGCGAGCCAACAGCTCTTTTTGCACCACGGGGTTGAGATCCACAAAACGGGCGGAAAAGCCGCCCACACGGACGATGAGATGGCGGTATTTCTCCGGTTCGCGCATAGCCGCCTCCAAATCGCCGCGGGAAAGAACGGTAATCATCGCTTGGGCGCCACCCGCTTCAAAATAGGTGCGCAACAAGGTTTTCAGATAAGGGCGGTGGGCGGTGAACATGGCCTTGGAAAAGCGCATATTCTGCACTGCGCCCGCGTGGAGGTGGGTGTCGGGCTTGGCCAGCGAGTTAAGCATAGCGGTGACACCGCAGGTGTCCCGACCGCTCATGGGATTGTTGCCGTTGGCCATATACTCCCCTGCGTGTCTGCCGTCGGCAGAGGCGCCGGTGCCCTGACCGAAGACGGCGTTGAGCTCGTTGTTGATCAGCACCGCCAGATAGGAATCCAGCCCAGCGGCAGGGGCGCAAGCGCGGATACGGGTGCACACATCGCGGTGCAGGCGGCAGAACATTCCGTCCGCATCGGGGTGGTCGTTGCCGTATTTGGGCTGGGCAAGCAACAACTGCCGCAGACGCTCCCGCCCCGCAAAATCGGAGGCAAGGGCATCGGACACTTCCTGCGCCGTCACCAGCTTTTGGTCGTATACCACCGCCTTGACGGCGGTGAGGGCATCGGCGGTGTTCACGTTGCCGTAATTCTCAACCGTGCCGCCCAAATGGCGCAGACCACCCGCCAAAACCGCCTTTCCACGCTCTATGCAATCGTCAAAGAGCAGGCTGTAATACAAGAAAGGACACTCCTGTCCCACTACGTCATATTCTAATTTCTCCTGCAACGAGAGGCAAGTGGCAATCTTTTCCACTTCGGTAAGATAAGCGGTGTAAAACGTCTCAAAATCGGGGGCGTCGAGGAAAAGATGGGCGTTTTTGCCGTACATCGCCTCGTTCAGCACAAACAGCGTGTTGACCGTGCCGCTGGGGGTGCCGATGCTCTGATTATAGAGCACGTATTCGCCGCAACCGTAGGGCACGTAGTTTTGTGCCGTGTCCTCGTCCACCCCAAAGGCGTCCATCACCGCGGGAATATTCACCCTGTCGTTATACAACATCGGGAAAGTCGTTCCCTTACCGATGGTATCCAGCGCCGCCTCGTACAGGCGGGGATCCATTCCCTCGTAGCACCGCAGGGTGAGCTGCGGCACAACGCCGCGACGGCGGCGGGTGGCCTCCATGGCCAGCAAAGCGAAGGTGTCGGCCCCCTCGGGGCGGTCGGCACCGCCCAAAATCACGCGAGAGTCAAAATATTCCCCCCACTCCTCCATGCGACACCACAGATCTTCGACCCACCGCAATGCCTCCGCCTCTGTGAGGCGGTCGGCGGCCAAGTCGGCGGCCAGATAGGGTCCTAAATACTGATCCATACGCCCGTAATTCCACGTACCGGACAGCACGAAAAAGATATAAGATAGCTGCAACGCTTGGGTAAACGTACTGGCAGGATGGTGGGCGATATGGGAGAGGTCGGCGGCAAGGGCGAGGTTGCCCAGCATCTCCGCCTCGGCGGCATAGCGCAGGCACACCTCGGAGAGGATATCCAAGGCCTGAATCAGGCCGTTATAAAAAGCGGGATTGTTCTCTTTCTTCTCTTCACAAAGAGCCGCCAACCCCTCCACGCCTAAGGTCAGCAGGCGGGTGGGATCCATCTGGATGCCGCTGATGCGATAAAGGCCGTGGGCGGCGGTGGGGGTGGTATACGGCACGTTATGTGCGAAAATATCCAACCAGCCGTCGGGGTAGGCGGCGGCAACCTTGGCGGCGGTGTTCTCTGTCTGCCAAAAAGCAAACAGAGCGTCTGCCTCTCCCCTCTCCTCGTCGGTAAGGGTTCCGTCATTGACGGCGGCAGACCAGGAAGGCTCGTGGATATAATAGCCCACGCCGCCGTGGCACTGGGGACGAACCCCTAAGGGCAGGCGGAGGTTACGACCTGCCACCAGATCCCCTTCCCGCAACGGTTGCAGGGCGTGGGCAAACTGCAGACGCAGGCAATCCGCCTCACGGGCATAGACGTTTGGGGCAGAGCGATACCGCCGCGTAAACTCGGCGGCATACGTTAACAACTCCTTACCCGTCACGGCGATCATCCCCTCACAAACAAGATTCTATTTTCAGTATAAAGCGGTATATTGACCATTTCTTCTTGACTGTTGATATTTTATGTGGTATTTTGATATTTGGGTGATCAATCAATGAATCAACTACGTAAACAAGAGGTGTTCCCCTATTTGCAATTCCACTCGCGCCGCACACGCTTGGCGGAGGGATTGGAGAATTCTGCACCTCATTATCACGACTTCTACGAAATCTTTTTGGTGGAGGAGGGCCCGCTGTTGCACCATGTCAACGGTGCCTGTGAGACCGTCTATCCCGACACCATGGTGTTCATCCACCCGGAGGATCAACACTTTTTCTCCCGCAAGGATAAGGGCGCGGTGCAATTCTTCAACCTCGCCTTTGCCAAAGATCAGTTTGACAGAGCCATGGAGCTGGCGGCACAATGCACCCCCGAGGTGATCGGCCGCCCCTTGCTGGACAAGGTGGTGCTCCCCCACGAGCTGAGCCGTCTGCTGCTGCGGCGGATGAAATGGCTGCGGGACGTAAACAAGTGGGTGCCGCTGGCGGTGCAAGAGGCGGAAGGCGTCACCCTGCTGGCCGAGCTCATCGTGCTGTTTGCCTTGGGCAGCGGTAACGCCCACATCGTCCCATTCTGGCTGCGCAAGGCCTGCGACGCCATGTATTTCCCCGAAAATTTGGCAGCCGGCATCCCCCGCCTGGTGGAGCTTTCCGGCAAGACCCAAGAGCACGTCACCCGCAGCATGCGCAAGTATATGGGGCAATCCCCCTCCGGCTTTATCAACGGCATACGGCTGGAACGGGTCGCGGAGGCGCTGACCTCCACCAACCGCCCCATCTTTGACATTATGCTGGACGTAGGGTTCCAAAACACCAGCCATTTCAACAAGCTGTTCAAAGAAAAATACCATATGTCTCCCCGCAAATACCGCGCTTCGTCCATGAATATCCTTGGTCAGATGGAATAAGGAGGATTTCACCATGAAAACAACCCGTAAACTTGCCGCTTTGCTGGCCGTTGCCAGCCTACTGCTCACCCTGTGGGCGCCGCTGTCCGTTTCCGCCGAGCAACCCGCCCTGACGGTTGCGGAGCAGCCAACGGAAACGCCGTTTTATTTCGGACGCTCCGTCTTGGCCCAAATGGAAAACGGCGAAGCGCTGTGCTATGCCTATGACAGGCTGGTGGCAGGCAGTGAAAGCCTGTCCAAAACCATCGACATTTCCCACCGCACCCACCGCATCGACTCGAACGAAGCCTCCCTCGTGTGGCAGGCGGTGACGGCAGACCACCCCGAACTCTTTTGGTTGGCCGACGGCATGAGCATGCAAGGCTCACCCAGTTGCGTCACCGCCTTCGTCCCCCATTTATACGACGGCATCCGGGAGCTTCGCATCGCCCTGCAAAATCGCGTGGCCGAGCTGACCGCCGATCTGGCCGACAAAAGCGACTATGAAAAAAGCCTCATTCTCCACGACCGTGTGTGCGACGCGGTGGTGTATCAGTTCTCCGCCCACGATCAGACCGTTGTGGGCTCCTTGTTGGAGGGTGCGTCGGTGTGCGCCGGCTATGCCCGTGCCTATCAACTGCTGATGCAGACGGTGGGCATCCCCGTCTTTATTGTCACCGGCTATTCCAGAGGAGAAAACCACGCCTGGAACCTGGTGCAGCTGGACGGCGAATGGTATTACACCGACGTGACCTGGGACGACCAAAACGATCAGGGCGGACACGTCTTCTATGCCTATCTCAACCTGACTTTTGACCGTATGGAGGAAGACCACACCTTCCTATCCTTTGTGGAATATCTGCCCAAATCCACCGCCACCGCCGCCAACTATCACGTGAAAAACGGCACCCTGATGGCGGAGCCCGACATCGACATAATCGCCGCCCTCTATCGTTCCGGCGGCATCGTTCGTGTGGGCGCAGACGGCAGCGTGAACGATTTTCTCAGCGCGCTGAATCAGCGGATGGGCGAGCTTGTCACCGCCATCGCCTGCCCTTATTCCGGGTGTCAGGGCAGCTTCGCCTACAACGGTCACGAGATCATTCTTATGCTCACCGTGACCAAGCCCCACGTGTATAAAAACCATAGCAACACCTGCTCCGACTGCGGCTACACCTTCGTTGCAGACCACCACTACGAGGTATCCGTCGTGGAGCCCACCTGCACTCAGATGGGCAAAACCACCTACACCTGCACCCTTTGCGGTGACAACTATTTCGAGATGATCCCCGCCTTGGGTCACGACTATGACGCCGTGGTGACCGCCCCCAACTGCGAACAGGGCGGCTACACCACCTATACCTGTGCCGTCTGCGGCGACAGCTATGTGGGCGACCACGTGGACGCGGCAGGCCACCACTATGACAAAACGGTCACCAACCCCACCTGCGACACCCCCGGCAAAGCGGTGTACACCTGCGCCGTCTGCGGCGACAGCTATACCGAGGCCATCCCCGCCCCGGGTCACAACTACGTACCCACGGTGACCGCCCCCGATTGCGAACACAACGGCTACACCACCTATACCTGCTCCGCCTGCGGCGGCAGCTATATCGACGCGCTAACCGATCCCTTGGGTCACAACTACGTGCCCAAGGTGACCGCCCCCGATTGCGAACACGGCGGCTATACCACCTACACCTGCTCCGCCTGCGGCGGCAGCTATATTGACGCGCTAACCGATCCCTTCGGTCACAACTACGTGCCCGTGGTGACCGCCCCCGATTGCGAACACGGCGGCTACACCACCTATACCTGCACCGCCTGCGGCGGCAGTTACGTAAGCGACACCACCGCTGCGCTGGGTCACCACTACGTACCCGTCGTCACCGTCCCCGATTGCGAGCACAACGGCTACACCACCTACGTCTGTTCCGCCTGCGGCGGCAGTTACGTGAGCGATCCCACCGCTGCGCTGGGTCACCACTACGAATCCGTCGTCACCGCCCCCACTTGCAGTGCCGACGGCGAAACCCTATACACCTGCACCCACTGCGGTGACAGCTATGCCGAGGTCATCCCCGCAACGGGACACGATATGACCTGGTGGCAGGACGACACCCACCACAAGCACTACTGTCTTACGTGCGGTCTGGTGGCCGACCACAGCGAGCACGCCTATATCGGTAACACCTGTCAGGCTTGCGGCCACACCAAGGCCGAGGAGATCCTCTATGGCGATGCCAACCGCGACGGCAAAGTGAACAACAAGGACTTGGCCGGCTTGCAGCAATATCTGGCCGACTGGGACGTGACCATCGATACCGTCGCCTGTGACGTCAACTGCGACGGCAAGGTGAACAACAAGGATCTGGCCCGTTTACAGCAGTATTTGGCCGACTGGGACGTGACCCTTGGATAACCAACGCAGAAAAGAAAGCAGGCGCTCTCACCAACGTGAGAGCGCCTGCTCTTTTTGTTAAGATTCGGAGGGCGGTGTCTGCTTCTTTTTACGCAGAAGCACCACGATCAGCAACGCGATGGTGGCCAGCACCGCCGCAGCCGTCACGTAGAGGATCACGCCCAGCACAACGTGGTTTTCCTTAAAGCTCAGCGCAGACAACAGAACGCTTTGCTCTTCCTTGCCGCCCTTTGGGGCGGTGGCGGCGGTGGTGACGGCGCTTTCGGACGCAGCGCCCTGCTCCGTCACGGTGGCATCGGTGGGCAGCGCGGAAGCCGTGCCGTCACCGAAGGAGCCGCCGGTGGAGGTGGTGGTGTCACCGCTAATGACGGTGGTTGTGCCATCGCCCACCACGGGGCGGGTGGAAGAAGAGGGACGCGGCGGCTCTTTCGCGGTCGTGGTGGTCGCCTGGGGAGCCAGGGTGGCCACCGTGCCGTCGGAGGTGTTCTTGCTGCCGTCGGCGGTCTTGAACAGCCGCAGATTATCGATCAGCGCCTCACCGCCCAGATCGCACACCGCAATGCCGATGCGGGTGAAAGCACTTGTGTTGAATTGGATGTAATAACTGCCCCAAGCGGAGCCGTAAATCCCCTTGTCAAACTCAAAGCCCAGCGTCACCTGAGGAATGGACATGGCGTCGTCGATCACCATCAGCTTGCCGTAACCGGATTGAAGGATCTTGGCGTCAAAGGCGAAGGCATATTCGGTGTGAGGCTTAACGTCCACCCATTTCACGTAATAGACGCCTGCGGCGTCCCCGGCGGTATAGTGCAGCGCTTTGCCGTGGGCTTTGTCGTCGGTGGCAATCGAAAGGAAGCCGTTGCGCCAACCGGCGCCATCCTTCCAATAGGTGTTGCCGCTGCTGAATCCACTGTTTTTGGTCACGCAGGCGGTGTCCTTGCAGGTCAACCTATCCGCATCCATATCCACTTTCAGGCGGCTGCCGTTGCGCTCGCCGACATATTTGACGCCCTGACCGTTTTGGTACAGCGCCAGGCCGTCTACCCACAGCTTGCTGTTTTTGCCGCACAGGGCGATGGTGACCCGGGTCAAATCCGCAGAGTGGAAGGCCACCGAGCGCAAATGCCACTCGCCGTCCCACGCGGTGGGATAGATCTGATAATAATTGCGGGAGGCACGGCCTGCATACTTAGAACAGACCATAAACTTGCCGGTGGAGGGGTCCACCACACCAACGGAGGCACGACCGCTGTTGGAAGCGGAAAGATAGGATCCCTTCACCCATGCGGAGAACACATAGTCGGTGTTTGGCTCCACGGGAACGGTGAAGGTGTACCATTTCTCGGTGCTGTTGCCGGAGGAATTGAAATACAGGCTTTTGTTCCCCTCGGGGGCGGTGGAATCGGTCACCACCGACACACCGCTGCCTAGGAACGAGCTCCCGTTCCACGCCGCATTGGCGGTGGACTCGAAGCTGCCGTTTTTGATGAGGTTGTATTCTTCTTTATAGGGGCGATTTTGCGCCACGCTGAACGAATACAAAGAATACGAACCCGTGACACCGTAGTAATTGTCGATGTCGGTGGGGCCGTCCAGCTTGACGGTGGTGGGCGATTTGACAAACTTAGACTCCACCCCCGCCACGTTGTTGGGGGCGCTCTCGGCGGTGTTGCCCGCGTTATCCCGCACCACGATCTTATACATCGATCCGGCGGTGGCGGTGTCCTTGTAGCGCCCTTTGCCCTTGCTGACGTACTGGCTTTGGTAGACGTCTTTGAGAATGGTGGTCCAGGTCTTACCTCCATCGGTGGAGCGGAGCAGATCCATCTTAGATGCCTGTCGGGAGGGGATCCACTCCACATAGCCGCCACCCTCGTTGCAATAGAGGACGGGCTTGTCCAGCACTACCGTCTCGCCACGGTATTCTGCACGGTAATCGTCCATATAGTGGCGCAGGTCTGCCACCGCCGGCACAAAATTGGTGTTGGGGCCGCCGTTAGAATAGCCGTCCAGCAGATAATAGGCGGTGCTGCGGTGCATACCATAGCTCATCCACGCCCATTGGACGCCGCCCTTATACCCTTTTTCAATCATTTGTTGGCGATAACGAATCAACCGCTGGGCAAATTCCTCGGGGGTGAATTTGCCGTCGTGACCCACGTTATACTCGGTCATAATCATGGGACAATCGGAAAAATAGGTGTCCGCATCGGGAAGATTGGCGTTGTTATCGTAATGGTTGTGACCCATCAAATCCAGATCAAAGCCACCGTACATCGCCTTGTTCTTATCGCACGAAGCCACGGTGCGTGCCACATGGGGCAGCTCCTCCTTGCACACGGCATTGATGCGGCTCATAAAATACACCAAATCGTCCTCGTTCACGCCGAAAAAGTCGCGGGAGGTGCCGAAATGGTTGCCCTCCTCCGAATCGGAGATCTCATTTTCCGGCTCGTCGGCCACCGCCACCACCGCCACCACGTCGGGGTACTCCGCCAGCATCTCGCACACAGGGCGGGCAAACCGCTCGGCGTAATGGTCGGCAATGGTGGGGTTGACGTATTTTTGCGCCATAATATTGTAGGCGTCCATACCGTAATAATCGGGGGCGGAGGAGGAGTGGAAATAGATGGTCCACATCACCGGCATCCCGATCTCGCGGCACATATTCAGCAGACGGCGAGCGTTGTCCAAAAATTCCTGCTTGACGCCAAGGACGTCGCCGTATTCGTCGTGGATCACGCCCTCGTCATAGATGGAGCCGCCGTAACCCAGCAGGTTATAGCCCATGGTTTTGAGGTTGTAGATTTCACGGTAAATTTTGTCCGCGCCCACGGTGTCCAGTGCCGGCCGCGACCAAGAGGAGCCGTAATAGCGCACCATCAGCTCGTTGCCGGTGAGGCTGTGGCCCACGTTGGCGCCATCAAACCAAGGGAACCAGATGCCGTCGATAAGGCCGTCCCGCTGTAAGATCTGCTCAATGAGCATGGGCTCGTCGCTGTCCGTCCAGGCAAAGTCGCCACCGGGTGCCTTGTCTGCGCCGACGGCAGGCACGGCGCCAAACAGCAGCGAAAGGACACACACCGCCGCCAAACACATAGAAAACCTGCGCTTTTTCATACTTTTCTCCTTGCAAATTGTTGTTTTCTGTCATTATAGCACACATGTTAAGAAAATGCTACTGCCATATACAACATTGTCCCAAGAAAACAGCACAAAAGCGGCAGGCTGAGATCAGCCTGCCGCTTTGGGAAAATTAGGATTCGGAGTTAGGGGTGTCGGAGGGCGGTGTCTGCTTCTTTTTACGCAGAAGCACCACGATCAGCAACGCGATGGTGGCCAGCACCGCCGCGGCCGTCACGTAGAGAATCACGCCCAGCACAACGTGGTTGTCCTTAAAGCTCAGGGCAGACAACAGAACGCTTTGATCCTCTTCCTTTCCAACCGCTTTCTTCGTCGTGGTGGTCTTGCCACCATCGGATGCGGCGCTCTGCACCGATGCGGTGGGGGCGGTGTCACCCTCAGAGGCGGTGGGGTCGCCGTTCTCGCCGGTGGGCTCCACCACAGCGGTGGTGCTGTCGGTGGGCTGGGTGACACCGGAGGTGGGCTTGCTGACAGAGCCGGTAGGCTTAACCACGGTGGGGGTCACGGTGACGACAGGGGCGGTCACGGTGCTGCCGGAGGCATCCTTGAAGGGGTCTGTCACCTCTTTGGCGTCGGACTCCTTAAACAGACGGATGTTGTCAAACAAGGCGCTGCCACCCAGATCGCAAATACCGATGCCCAGCTTTTCAAAGCCGGAGGAATCGAATGCAATCGACATTTGGAACCAATCGTTGCCAAAGGTTTCCCCATCCAATTCCAGGAAGAAATTCTCCCGAGGCATACTCCAGTTATCCTCAATGAGAGAGATCTTGCCGGCGCCGTTCTTTAAGATCTTGACGTTGGCGGAGAAGACGTATTTGGTGTTGGGTTGGATATCCACCCACTTGATGTAATAGTTGCCGTGGGAATCGCTGCTTCCGGTATACTTGATGGAGCGACCGAAGCCGGTCTTGTTGTCCACCATGCTCAAAAAGCCGTTGCGCCAACCGTCGCCGGTCTGCCAGAAGGTGTTTTTGGTGTCGTCCATACGCACGTTCTTGGTCAAGCTCTTGGCGGGGTCACAGGTGGCGCAATCCACGGAATAGCTATAACTCAGATAGCTCTCGCGGTTGGTGCCGGTGTAGGAGATGCCGTCATCCACCTCAAACAGCGCAATGCCGTCCATCCACATCTGACTGCCCTTACCATACAGAGCGATGGTCACCTCGGTGTCGCTGCCGGAATTAAAGGTGACCGCACGCAGATGCCATTCGTTATCCCACGCGGTGGGGTAAATCTGCTGATCCAAACGAGAGCCGCGAGCACTGTCGCGATAGAACTCCAAATACACCATAAAGCCGTTGAGCACAGGATCCCACACACCGATGGAGGCGTGACCCTCGTTGTCCTCGCCCAAATAGTCGCCCTTAACCCAAGAAGCGAAGGTGTAGTCGGTGTTGGGCTTCACTTTAACGGTGAATTTGTAATAAGCGCCCTCGTCCACGTCGGAGGTGTCGAAATACAAGCTCTTGTTGCCCTCGGGGGCGGTGGCGTCGGACACCACCTTGGCGTATTTCAGGAAGGCACCGGTGTTCCACTGGGCACCGGCAGTGGACTCGAAGCTGCCGTTTTTGATCAGGTTGGCCGCCTCGTCCATGGGACGGTTCTGGGAGGTGCCGAAGGAAAGCAGGCGGGCCTTCTCAGGCTCGGTCTTCTTGTTGAAGATGGGGGCCACCCTATCGGTGCCGGTGGGATAATTGATCACAGGAGCCTGATAGGTGACCTTATAGGCCTTATCGCTGCCCGCCTTGTTGTTGGGGACAGAGGTGGCCTTGTTCTTGCCGTCGGTCATGGTGACGCGATAGCAGAAGCCGCTCTTGGGTTTGGCGCCGTCCTTGTCCATATAGACGCCCTTGCCCTTGGTGATGAGGGGAGCGGCATCGGCGTTGTCCAGAACCGTCTTCCAGGTCTTGCCGCCGTCGTCGGAACGCTCAATGGTCACCTTGGTGGCGTTGCGGGAGGGGATCCACTCCACCAAGCCGGTGCCGTCGTTGGCATACAGCACGGGGGTGTCAAAGGCAATCTTCTTGCCCTGATACTCGGCGCGATAATCGCAGATGTTGTAATAGGTGAGCGCCACCGTCTCTTTAAAATCGGTGTTGCTCTTGGGATACTTGTTGAGCATATAATAGGCCGCGTCAGAGGCGTTGGGAATCCAACACCACTGGAAGCCGCCTTTATAGCCCTCGGCAATAAAGTTTTTACGGAATTTTTTCAGCTGATCCGCAAACTGCTGATCGGTCAGCTTGGCATCGCCGCCGATGTTATACTCGGTGAGGATGATATCCGCATCGGTAAAAAAGCTGTCGGTCTTGTCGACGTTGCCGGAGGTGTCATAGCGGTTGTGACCCATCAGATCCAGCTCGAAGCCGGCATAGGTGGCCTTGTTTCTGTTGTTGGAGGCCACGGTGCGGGGGACGTCGGGCAGCATCTTCTTGCACATATCGTTGATGCCCTTCATGAAATAGATCATGTCGTCACGGTTGACACCGAACATGGCACGGATGCTATCGTCAAAATGGTTGCCGATCTCGGCGTCGTTGATCTCATTCTCCGGCTCGTCGGCGATGGAAATCAGCGCCACCACGTCGGGATACTCCGCCAGCATCTGGCACAGGGGCTTCACGAAACGCTCGGCATAGTGATCCGCCACGGTGCGGTCACCCAGCATACGGCACATAATGTTCCAGCCGTTCATACCGTAGTAGTGAGGAGCAGAGGAGCAGTGGAAATACACGTTCCACATCACGGGCATACCGATCTCGCGGCACATATCCAGCAGACGGCGGGCATTGTCCAAATACTCCTTTTTGATGCCGAGGACGTCGCCGTATTCGTCATAGATGACGCCTTCGCCATAGATGGAGCCGGCGTAGGCCATCATGTTGAACCCCATGGCTTTGAGGTTGTAGATCTCCCGATAGATCTTGTCGGCGCCGTAATAGTCCATCTCGACACGGGCGTTGGCGGCATCGTAATACTTCGCCATCACGTCGTTGCCGGTCAGGTTATGGCCGCTGCCGCCGGCGTTGAACCAGGGGAACCACACACCGTCGATCAGACCGTCACGCTCGATGATCTCCTCCAGTAGGGTCTGCTCTTTCGTCCAAGGGAACCCTTCTCCCATCTCTGCCGTCGCCGTCACGGCGCTCAGGGGAATCATCCCCACCAACAGTGTGAGAGCACACAACAGAGAAAGCAATACTTTACAGGCTGTTTTTTTCATATTCACAGTCGCTCCTTTCGTAAATTCCATTAACGGATTTTACAGTCATAATCACTATACCATATTTTTCTTTGTTTGGCTACTGTTTTTTGTAAAAAAATACCCACCGCAAAGCAAGCCTTGAAAAATTTCCCGCTTTGTGATACTCTTGAAGCAGAACGAAGGAAAGGAGATGAGTCTATGCCGCTGTTTGCCTCCATCCGCACGCTGAAAGGTGTGGGAGAAAAACGAGCCGCCCTCTATGAAAAATTGGGCATCCGCACCCTATGGGATCTGCTGTGTCACTATCCCCGGGGCTACGAGGATTGGTCGGCACCGCGGCTCATCTCCGACGCCGAGGTCGGCGTACCCTGCTGCATCCGCGGCTGGGTGGTGAACACCCCCTCCGAATACCGGGTGCGTAAGGGCATGACCCTCTACCGTTTCCGGGTCACCGACGGGTACCGCAGCATGCAGGTGACCCTGTTCAACAACCCCTACGCCGCCGCCAAGATTCGGCGGGACGAGGAAATTCTCCTCTACGGCACGGTGGTGTCCGACGGCAGGCGGGCGGAAATGACCAGCCCCCAGATCGGCACGGTGGCGGCGGCAAAGATTCGCCCCCTCTATCCCCTCACCGAGGGGCTGACCAACAAGATGATCGAAACCAACGTAGCCGATGCGCTGGCGGTGGCGGCAAAAGTGGGCCTGCCCGAGTGCCTGCCCACCGACTGCGTGGTGCGGGAGGGGCTGTGCGACCGTCTGACGGCGCTGCAAAGCATCCACTTTCCCAAAGACCACGCGGCGTTGGAGGAAGCCAAGCGGCGACTGGTATATGAGGAACTGTTCGTCCTCCAACTGGGCTTATTGCGCCTCAAAGGGCGCAACCGCCGCCAAAACGGCGCGGTGATCACCACCGACTATACCGCAGAATTCGTCCGCGGGCTCCCCTTCTCCCTGACGGGGGCGCAGGCCCGCGCCATCGCCGACTGCGTTAAGGATATGAAGGGTGACAGTCCCATGTCCCGCCTGATTCAGGGCGACGTGGGCAGCGGCAAGACCGCCGTTGCCGCCGGCGTGGCCTATTCGGTCATCAAGGCGGGCAAGCAGGCGGCTATGATGGCGCCCACCGAGATTTTGGCGGAACAACACGCCAATTCTTTGCAAACACTACTGGGCGACAGCGTGCGGGTGGGACTGCTCACCGGCTCGCTGACCCCCGCCAAGAAGAAACTGCTCCACGAGGCGATTGCAAACGGCGACATCGACTTTGTGGTGGGCACCCACGCGCTGATCAGCGACAAGGTGCAGTTTGCCGACCTTGGCTTGGTGATCACCGACGAACAGCACCGCTTCGGCGTGGCACAGCGTGCCACCTTAGCCGCCAAGGGGAAAAATCCTCACCTGTTGGTGATGTCCGCCACCCCCATCCCCCGCACGCTGGCGCTGATTCTCTACGGCGATCTGGACGTGTCGGTGTTGGACGAGCTCCCCCCCGGCAGACAGCCGGTGGAAACCTTCGCCATCGGCGAGGATAAGCGGGAGCGCGCCTACGGCTATGTGCGCAAGCACTTAGACGAGGGGCGGCAGGGCTTTATCGTTTGCCCGCTCGTAGAGGAGAGCGAAGAAATCGACCTGCGCTCCGCCACCGAGGTGTTTGAACAGCTCAAAAAAGGCCCGTTCCGTGGGTATACCTTGGGTCTGCTCCACGGCAAGATGAAAGCCGCCGACAAGGAGGCGGTGATGGCCGCCTTTGCGGCGGGGGAGATTCAACTGCTGGTGTCCACCACCGTCATTGAGGTGGGGGTGGACGTGCCCAACGCGGTAATTATGGTGATTGAAAACGCCGAACGGTTCGGCTTGGCACAGTTGCACCAGTTGCGCGGTCGCGTAGGACGCGGCAAGCACCGGTCCACCTGCATCCTCATCTCGGACAACCGCGGCGAGGACAACCTGCGCCGTTTGGGCGTGATGAAGGCCACCAACGACGGCTTTAAGATTGCGGACGAGGACTTAAAACTCCGTGGACCCGGCGACTTCTTCGGCAACCGTCAGCACGGTCTGCCGCAGTTAAAGGTGGCCGACCTGTTGGAGGATATGCCCCTGCTCCAACGGGCGCAAAACAGCGCCGCCAACCTCTTGCACACCGACCCCGACCTATCCTCCCACCCCCTGCTTTCGCAGGCGGTGGAACGGTTGTTTGCGCAGGTAGGCGAAGAAGGACTGAATTAAAAAAGAGTGAGAAGCAACGCTTCTCACTCTTTTTTATATCAGATGCAACAGGTGGGCGTATTCCATGATCTTGTCGGGGTAATAGCCGCCCACGGTGCCGACAAACAGCAGCAACGAGGACACCGCCGTCATCCCCGAAAGCGCCACCAAGGCGCTGCTGAGCCAGCGTCTGCGACGTTTGCCGCAGGAGGCGTACCAAAAGCCCACCGCCATAAAGCAAGCGATACCCAACAGGAAATAGATGTCCATATTGTACCGTTCCAGCCAATAGGGCGTCCACAGAATATCCATCGCCACGATCAGCGCCACCGTCACAAGCAGACCCCAAGTAAGGGACACCGCCTTGTTTTGACGCATGGTTTTGAAAGACGAAAAACGGAACGCCGCCCCGCACAACAGCAGAAGCGGGAAATTCCAAAACACGCCGGAGGCATCCACATAAGGAAACATTTCCTTCCAGCTGCCCACATAGCAGAACACCCGCAAAAAGCCGTTGGCAATCTTCAACAGGGCTTCCTTGTTCAGTTTCACCGCATAGGCGGTCTGATCCGCCACCGTCAACTGATAGGCCTGACCGAACTCGAAGGGGTTTTCAAAACGAGCATAGTTATACAGCATCAGCGCCGCCCCCACCAACAGGTAAGGCAAGGCGGCGAGCGCCAATTTGCCCAGCAGCTTGGCGCTGCATTTTCTTTGGCGGAGGAAGGTGACCAGCATGGGAATCACCAGCAGATTTGCCAAGGCAATGGTGGGGCGGCAGGCGAACACCAACGCGCCCAACAGCGCACCCACCGCCGCCAGCAAGATCTGGCGGTTTTCCCGCTTTTCCACATACACCGCCTTGACGAAGAAATACAGACTCCACACTTGCAGAGCGATGGCGGCGGTGATGGCGGTGCAATAAAGGGCGGGCTCGGCGGCGGCGTACCACACGCTCATCACCGACACCGCCACCGACAGCGACAGATAGACGCTAAACGGCAGGCTCTTGAAAAACCGCTTCGCCAACAGGTGAAACAGCAGAAAAATGCCGGCGATAAACACCGCCACAAACAGCTGGGTGGCCTGATAGGTGGGAAGCGCCTCCCCCGTCAGCAGGCGATAGGGCAGAAACGCCAAAAACACCGGTGCCACGCCGAAATACATATAATAATGGCCCTCGTAATAGGCGTGGTCCCAATGGTAATAATATCCCTCACGCTGGGCGGGGTCGTAAGGGTTTTCCAGCTCAGACAGGGTGTCCTCCTCGTCATAGTGGAGGTCAATATGCCCATCCAGAATGGAGTCCGCCATCAGCTCATACTGATTGCGGTGACCCGGCTCCTCGCCGTTCCAAAGGGGCAGCTCGCTCATCGGCTTGACGCACACGGCGACGGTGCAAGCCGCCGCCAAGATGGTGCACAAGGCCTTGTACGGCCACATCCGCTCCACGGTGGGGCGGTGCAGGGCAGAGCCGGGACGGAAGGCGAACAGAAACAGCACCGCCGCCGCGACATAGCCCCAACAGTACCGATCACCGGCACTGCGAGCCAACAAAAACAGCAAAACCGTCACCGCCAAGGCCGCCGGATAAAAACAGCGGGCAAAAGGGTGAGCGTTCAGCCATTGACGCATCCGTTGTATCATACCTTCTCCCTCTCCTGCAACAGCTTGCGATAGCAGCGGTTGACCTTCATACGCTCCAACTCAAAATCCTGCTTATTCTTCTGCACCGCATTCTGCAGTTGCAGACCGGCAAAGAAGGAGAGCAGCGCCGCGATGGCGGTGAAGCCGCAGACGATGAGGGTGGGGAAGCGCAGCACCAGCCCCGTATTCAGATAATCCACCAACACCGGAACGAAAAACCCGCCCGCCAACAGCAGCAGCAAGGTGCTGATGATGCCGAAAAAAGAAGCCGGCTTATAGTTGCGGTGGAGGCGGAACACCGTGCCGATCACCTTAAAGCCGTCACGGACGGTGTTCAGCTTGGACTGACTGCCGTCGGGACGATCGCGGTAAGGGATCACCACGTGGTCGATCTTCATATTCTTATCCAGCGCGTGAATGGTCATTTCGGTCTCGATCTCAAAGCCCGCCGACAGCACCGGGAAGGTCTTGACAAACTCAAAGCTGAAAGCGCGGCAACCGGTCATCACGTCCCGAATCTTAGAGTGGAACAGGGTGTTGATGCCGAAGCGCACAATGGAATTGCCGAAATTGTGGAAGGGACGCTTATTCTCGGTGAAATAGGTGGAGGACAGGCGATCCCCCACCACCATATCCGACTGGCGGGTGAGCACCAGATCCGCCATCTCACGGGCACGATCGGCGGGATAGGTGTCGTCGCCGTCCACCATCAGATAGCATTCTGCGTCGATCTCGCGGAACATACGGCGGATGACGTTGCCCTTGCCCTGCTGATATTCATAGCGCACCACCGCGCCCGCGGCACGAGCGATCTCGTCGGTGCCGTCGGAGGAATTGTTGTCGTAGACGTACACCGTGGCCTCCGGCAGAGCGGCCTGCCAATCCGACACCACCTTGGCAACGGTTTGACTTTCGTTATAGCAAGGGATCAATACAGCAATTTTATCCATAGCGTTCTCCAATCCGTTTGTTATTGCGTATACAACTCGTCCTGTCCCCATTGCGACGGGTTGTTTTCTATGTAGCAATAAATAGCATCATAATCGTGTTGGTTGCGAATGACGTGATCGTGAAAAGATCGTTGCCAGATGTTTTCGCCATATTCTTTGTTGCAAAAACGTTTGAATGTGGACACAAATCGAGCTACAAGGTTGTTTCCTTTCGTAGGGGCGGGCGTCCCCGACCGCCCGTTTTCAATCCGCAATAAAAGGTGAATGTGGTTTGGCATTATCACATAGGTGTCCACCGACAGCCAATCATAAAACTCGTTTATTTGGCGAATATATTGCTCTGCCACCACACCGCGGTTCGTTAATTCCACGTGCGGGCGGTCGAGGACGCCCGCCCCTACAATGTTGATTTTAGAGAGTAATCGCGCTTGATTCTTCGTGCAAATGGTAACAAAATACGCACCGTTTTGGCTATAATCGTATTCTTTGAGGCGCAAATTTTTTCGCTTTGGCAGTACACCATCCACACGTTCTCATCCTTTACAGTTGTAGTTTGCGGTAGCGGTAGAAGGCGCCTTCTTTGGCCATCAGCTCGTCGTAGGTGCCGCACTCCACGCAGCGTCCGCCCTCCATGACGGCGATCTTGTCCGCATCCTTGATGGTGGACAGGCGGTGAGCCACCACGAAGGTGGTGCGCCCTGCGGTCAGGTGGTCCAGCGCCTCCTGAATCTTCTTTTCGCTCACGCTGTCCAGCGCGGAGGTGGCCTCGTCCAGAATAATCACCTTGGGGTCGCGGATGAGAGCACGGGCGATGGAAATGCGCTGGCGCTGACCGCCACTGAGCTTGCCGCCGTGCTCACCCACCGAGGTTTCCAGACCGTTGGGGAGTTGGGCGATGGTTTCGGTGAGGCGAGCCGCCTCCAAAATCTCCGCCAGCTTCTCCTCGCTGACGGTGGGCAGACCGTAGGTGATGTTTTCCCGGATGGTGCCGCTGAACAGAATGGTGTTCTGTGGCACCACGGCGATATGCTTGCGATAGGTGCGCAGGTCGATCTCCCGCAGGCCGTGGCCGTCGATGGTGACCACACCATCGTTGGGGAAGTGGTAGCCGATGACCATATTGATAACCGTGGTCTTGCCCACACCGCTTTCGCCCACCAGGGCGACGGTTTCGCCGGGTTTGACGTCCAAGTTGAAATCGGAGAGGACGGGGTGACCCTGCTCATAGGCAAAATTCACATTCTCAAAATGGAAAGCACCCTCCACGTCGGCGAGAGGGGTCTTGCCGTCGTTGTTTTCCTCCTCCTCGGCATGCATCAATTCGCCCACCGAGGTCACCGCCTCGATGCCACGGACAAAGGTGGGGATCATGGCGAGGATCATGGTCACGCTGGTGACCAGCATGGTGAAATATTGCTGATAGAGGGTGATGTCGCCCACCGAGGTGATGGAGCCACCCAGGAACATCCCCACGGTGAACACAAGACAAATCAGCTGGAAGCCCTCAAACACCACCCAGTTGGTGGCACCGAAGAGGCTCTGGGTGATATCCAGCCGCAGACCGCGGCGGGCAATGCCGTGGAGCAGGCGGTTCATCTTGGAGGTTTCGGTGTCCTCCAGAGCGTGGGCGCGGGACAGCGGCACCATCTCCACCATATCCATCACCTCGGCGGAGGTTTCCTCCACGGCATGGCGATAATCGCGGCTGAGGTGACGCAGCTTTTTGCGGAACACAAAGCTGATGACGCCTGCTACGGGGGCACACAGCAGGAAGAAAACAAACACGAAAAGGTTCTTGCTCAGCACCACCGTGATGGCCACCACCAGATTGATGAGGATCTCCATACCGTTCATAAAGATGCTGCTGGACAGATTGGCGATGTTCTCCACGTCCCGCATCATCTTGGACTGGATGCGACCGGATTGCATCTCGCGGTAGTGGCCGATGGAGAGGTGCTGGAGCTTGCGCACCAGCGCTCCGCGCAAGGCCGCCTCCACGTTACGGGTGGCCACCGCCTCGGATTTGACGTACAGATAGTGGAAAGGGATGTTGAGAATCAGCAACACCGCCAAAAACACCACGTTGAGCACGATCTTCCGCATCATATTCTCCGGCTGCTCCACCACCAAATCAATCAGGTTGGCGGTGACGATGGGGATCATCCACTGGGGGCTTTTCTTGATGATATAGCAGATGGCGGCGAAGATCAGCAGGTGATACTGACCCTTATAAAAGCTGAGCAGGGTGCGGATGGGGTGCTTTTCGCTCCCTTTATACCGCTCCATAAATTCCGCTTCCAGTTGGGTGAGCTCTTCATCGCTCATCAGGGGTCGATTTTGATTTTTCTCGGTCATATACATCCCTCTTTTACAGTCGTACGCTGACTTCTCCCGAGGACAATTCCCGGGTGTTGCCTTGTTCGTCCCGCACCAGCAGGTATCCCTCGGCGGTGATAGCCTCGGCGGTGGCGGGGTAGGTTTCGCCGCCCCGCATCACCGTCACCTGTCGCCCCAGCACGAGGTTGCGGCGGCGGTATTCAGCCATGGCGGTGGGGTCAGCAAGCACAGCGGTCAATTCATTGAGAAACGCCGCCGCCAGATCCTCGCGGGTGAGGGCGAAGCCCTCGTTACCCAGCGACGTGGCGATGGGTTGCAGGTCGGCGGGGAAGGTCATCTCCCCCACGTTGATGCCGATGCCCAGCACCACGGCGGTGAGGGTGCCGTCGGGAGCGAAAACCCCCTCGGCAAGGATACCCGCCACCTTACGGCCGTTCAGATATAGGTCGTTGACCCATTTGATGTCGATGTTGGCGTCACACAGGCTCTCGATGGCCCGTGCCGCCGCCACGGCGGCACAGCAGGTGATCTGTCCCGGATCGGGGTCAGCAGGACGGAGCAGGGTGGACAGATAAAGACCGCCCTCGGGGGAGTGGAAGGAGCGCCCTAAGCGACCGCGACCGGCGGTCTGGCGATCCACGATGATGGTAACCCCCTCCGCGGCGCCGTGCTCGGCCATTTCCTTGACTTTCAGGTTGGTGGAGTCGGCATAATCACCGAGGATCAGCCCCCACTCGTGTCGCCCATTCTTCAGTTGTGGGACAATGCGGTCACGGTCTAACATTGAGGTAATCCTCCATCGAAAACTCTTCCATAGGGCTGTCGGAACGCAGATACAGAGGGTGGTGGGGGTGTCCCGCCTTGGAGCGGGTGCCAAAGGATACCCACCGTGCGCCATACTCTTCGCCTACGGCGATGAGATCCCGCAGGCAGTCAAAAAGGTACGGGCGTTTTTCAATCAGGGTGCCCCAGCCCGCCCAGACGGTAGGGGTGCCGCCGCAAAGGGAAAACACGTGGCGAAACGCCGCCAAGTTTTCCTCGTGTAGCCGCTGATTGCAGTCCTTATCCAAATCAGTGGGAACGGTGGCACGTTGGGGGTAAACATTCATCATTACAAAGCCGTCAAAGCCGTTGTTTTTGGCAATACGCTCCACCGACTGCAGGGTGGGGTCCAAACGGGAGGGGTCGGCGGTGGAGGGGTTGATGCCGATGCAGATAAGGGGATTTTGACACCGCCTGCCCAGCACGTAGCGGTAAGGGAGAAAGGTGGTGGGGGCGTACAGCCACGCCGCCGTGTCGTAGCCGCAGTCGGCGGTGGGGATCACCGCCTCGGCAAAGGGCAACACGTCCAATTCCTGCGTGGCGCAAGACGGCGTAAAAACTGCCACGAGATCCCCTCCCCTACTCAGTAATGACGGATTTTGGTAACAAAAGGTCACAAAGCCCCAATATTCCATTTTATTGTAGCACAGATGATAGGTAGGCGCAAGAGAAAAAACATTTGACAAACGTCCCTTTATATGTTAAGGTTAATAAAAACCATGACGGAGCCAAGTAACACAGAAAAGGCGCCCACAGCGAGTTGGGGACGGTGCAAGCCCGACGGAGATGCCCCTGTGCGAATAACCCTCCCGAGTTGCAGCTCGAACGCCCACGGGGTCAGTAGGGTGAGCCGTATGCCTGCGTTAAAGGGTAAGCCTTAGTTGAGGCGGAGTGGTCTGCGACACGCAGACAAATTAGGTGGTACCACGGACACAGAGCTGTTCGTCCTAATGATAGGACGGATGGCTATTTTTATTTTGTAAACACTATCCGAAAAGGAGCGACCATAGTATGAAACACATCGACATCGTATCCCTGTGCAACGACCCCGCCTATATCGGGCAGAACGTGACCGTCTGCGGTTGGGTGCGCACCAGCCGCGACAGCAAGACCGTCGCTTTCATCGAACTCAACGACGGTACCTCCCTCAAACACCTGCAGATCGTACTGGATAAGGAGGCGCTGGGCGATATCAGCGCCTATATGCCCCTGGGCACCTCGCTGAAGGTGGAGGGTGTCCTGGTGGCCAGCGAGCGCAACGGCGTGGAGGTCAACGCCACCGCCATCCAGGTGCTGGGTGCTTGCCCCGGCGAGTATCCCCTGCAAAAGAAGCGCTGCACCCTGGAATTCCTGCGCACCATCCCCCATCTACGCGTGCGCACCAACACCTTCAATGCGATTTTCCGTGTACGTAGCGTGATGGCCGCCGCCATCCACCGCTATTTTCAGGAGCGTCACTACGTCTACGTGAACACCCCCCTCATCACCGCCAGCGACTGCGAGGGTGCCGGCGAGATGTTTAAGGTGACCACCATCGGCTGGTCCGACCAGTACAAGACCGCCGAGGAATACTACGCCGACGACTTCTTCGGTCGCCGTGCGGGCCTGTCCGTGTCCGGTCAGTTGGAGGGCGAGATGGCGGCCATGGCCTTTGGTAAGATCTACACCTTCGGCCCCTCCTTCCGTGCGGAAAACTCCAACACCCCCCGTCACGTGGCCGAGTTCTGGCACGTGGAGCCTGAGGTGGCCTTTGCCGAGCTGCCTGATATCATCGAGATCGCCACCGAGATGATCAAATACATCATCTCCGACGTGATGGAGAAATGCCCTGCCGAGCTGGAGTTCTTCGACAAGTTCTTCGAGAAGGGTCTGATCGAGAAGCTGCGCGGCGTGGTGGAGAGCGACTTTGTGGTGCTGGACTACACCGACGCCATTGAGTTGCTGAAAAAAGCGGACGTGGAGTTTAAGTACCCCGTGGACTGGGGCTGCGACCTGCAGACCGAGCACGAGCGCTACATCACCGAGGTCATCTACAAGAAGCCCGTTTTCGTCACCAACTATCCCAAGGACATCAAGTCCTTCTATATGAAGCAGAACCCCGACGGCAAGACCGTTGCCGCCACCGACCTGCTGGTGCCCGGCGTGGGCGAGATCATCGGCTGCTCCGAGCGTGAGGCCGACCTCGACAAGCTGCTGGCCGCCATGGAGGCGCGTGGCATGGGTCTGGAGGAGTATCAGGACTACATCGACCTGCGCCGCTTTGGCTCTGTGCCCCACTCCGGCTTCGGTCTGGGCTTTGAGCGCATCCTGATGTACGTCACCGGCGTGGCCAACATCCGTGACGCCCAGCTGTTCCCCCGCACCGTGGGTTCCATTCGATAAGATAACGCAGAAACGACACAAGCCTTCCCCTCGAGGGGAAGGGGGACCGCCGACAGGCGGTGGATGAGGTGGTCGTAAAACGACAGCACCCGTGATAACAGACGCGGGAGAATGGAGCGATAGCGACATTCTCAAGGAGTGGCAATGCTAACCGAGATAAGCACAAACCGAAAGCCACTCCGGCCGACTGCGTCGGCTACACCTCATCAGTCAGCCTATCGGCTGACAGCTTCCCCTCAAGGGGAAGCCTTTGTCCTCCTTCGGCTTCCTATTTCACGAGGTGATATTATGTCCCATACTCAATATATTGACGGCTACCGTTCCAAGCTGACTCTCCGCGAGACCCAACAGGCCATCAAGGTGATCAAAGACACCTTTCAGGTGCTGTTGGCGCAGAATCTCCATCTGGAGCGTGTCACCGCCCCTGTGCTGGTGCCTGCCGCCAGCGGTATCAACGACGACCTGTCCGGCGTGGAGCGCAAGGTGTCCTTCTCTGTTAAAGAATTGGATGAGGCTCACGCCGAGGTGGTGCAGTCTCTGGCCAAGTGGAAGCGTGTGGCGCTAGGTCGCTACGGCTACCGCCCCGGCGAGGGCATCTACACCGATATGAACGCCATCCGCCGCGACGACGCCATGGACAACACCCACTCCATCTTTGTGGACCAGTGGGACTGGGAGGCGGTCATCACCGCCGACCACCGCACGGTGGAGCACCTGCAAAAGACGGTGCGCCGCATCGTTAAGGCCATCGCGGACACCAACAAGCTGTTGCAGCAGAAATATCCTCTGCTCACCGCCGAAATCTGTGAGGATGTCACTTTCATCACCGCCCAGGAGCTGGCTGACCGCTACCCCACCCTGTCGGGCAAGGAGCGGGAGGACGCCATCACCCGGGAGTGTGGCACCGTATTCCTGATGGGGATCGGCGACAAACTGGCCAGCGGCGAGGCTCACGACAGCCGCGCCCCCGACTACGACGACTGGACGCTGAACGGCGACCTACTGCTGTGGAACGACGTGCTGGGGCACGCCCTGGAGATCAGCAGTATGGGCATCCGCGTGGACGCGGATGCGCTGGCGCGCCAGTTGGCGGCGGCAAACGCCGAGGATCGGATGCAGTACGCCTATCATCAGGGCATCGCCAATGGCACGTTACCCCTGACCATCGGCGGCGGTATCGGTCAGAGCCGCCTGTGTATGCTGATGCTGGAAAAGGTCCACATCGGCGAGGTGCAGGTGTCGGTGTGGCCCGCCGAGATGGTGGCCGAATGCGAACAACACGGCATCCTGATGCTGTAAAAAAACAACGAGCCGAGGTAACACGTGTTACCTCGGCTCGTTGTTTATTCTGCCAGGGGGAGGGTCAACTCCACCTTAAATAGGTCGCCGTCCACCGTGAGGTTGAGACCGCCGCCCTGCAACTCCATCAAACTGCGGCTGATGGCCAACCCCAGACCGCTGCCTTCGGTGTGGCGGGAATCGTCACCCCGCACAAACCGCTCCATCAGCTCGTCGGCGCTGATGTGCAGTGCCTCACGGGATACGTTGCGCAAAACGATGTGGGCCGTGTTCCCCTCCGCCGTCAAATCCAAATAGGCGCGGGTGTGGGGCTGGGCGTATTTGCAGACGTTGCACAGCAGGTTATCCAGCACCCGCCACAGATGCCGCCCATCCGCCAGCGCCGTCACCGTTTCGTTGGGATAGGCGGGGCACAGCGTCACATCGGCCGCTTGGGCACGCTCGCTGTACTCCCCCACCACCTGCTCCAACAATACATTGAGCCGGCACGGGGCGCAGTCCACCGACAGATTGCCGGTGGAGGCCTTGGACGCCTCCAACAGATCGTCCACCAACTTTTTCAGCCGGGCAGACTGGCGGGACAACACCGCCAAATACTCCTGCAAGGTGGGATCCTCCGGGTTTTCTTTCTCCATCAGATCCACGTAATTGATGATGGAGGTGAGCGGCGTTTTAATGTCGTGGGACACGTTGGTGATCAGCTCGGTTTTCATCCGTTCGCTTTTGATCTGCTGTTCCACCGCCTCCTGCAAGCCGTCACCCAAACGGTTGATGTCCTCGGCGGCGGCTTTCAGCCCACCCGTCAGATGGCGGGTAGACACCTGATGGGTGATGTCACCATCGGCCATACGGCGGAGACCGCCGTGCAATCGGGTCAGCCCCAGCGCCGCCCACAGCAAAAGCGGCAGCAGCAGCACCTTTTCCGCCAACCACAGCACCAGCAAACGGCGGGTGAGCAGGTCAAACGCCAACAATGCCAACAGTTCCGCCGCCGACACCGCCAACAGGACCCCCACCACCTGCCATACCACCGGCAGATGGCGACCTGCCGCGGCGGACGCCCGTTGCAGGGCACGCCACAGGCCACCGATGAGGGTGTTGCGCCACAGCGTGCCGCTCTTAGCCCGCACCGCCACGCTGAACAACCAGCTTGTCAGCAACACTGCCAGGCACAGCATCGCCGCCAACAGCAGCACCACGCGCAACGCGCCCCCAAAGGGGAGCCGCAACAACCCGCCGCACAGCCCACACAGCACCGCCCACAGCAGGGTAAACACATCAAAGGGAATGCGGTCAACCCAACACAGGGCCACCCCGCCGTCACGGCGGCGACCCACCGCACAGCAGAGGAAAACCAGCCCCGCCACCGACAAACACAGCCCCAGCAGGCCGCCGATCAAATAGCCGCGGCAACCGGACACCGCCACCGTCACCAAGCGTACCGCCTGCTCCATGGGGCTGTTGCCCGTCAAGGTGTCTGCAGGCGGACAATACACCGTCACGGTGACGTCGGCATCGTGCTTTCTGTGATGGGTGTCGGAGGAGGAGGCCAAATACGCACCGCCGTCATAGGTGGCGGCCAACACCTCACCCCGTTCATTGGTGATCACATAGCTGTAAGGAGCAGGCAGCTTTTCCACCGCCCCCTCCCGGGCATAGGACTCCGCCGCCTTAGAGGCATAGGAATCCAAATAGGGCTTGACGATCCGCGCCTGAGCCGTGGCTTTCTCCCCCAGCGCCACACCAACGCCGCCCAGCGCCGTCAGCGCCACGCCGCCGCACAGCAGCAGAACGGTCAACACCCATACCGTCACACGGATCGGCAGGGGATAATATCTCTTTTTCTTCTCCATGGTTACACATCCTCTCCGCTACGCAAAACATAACCCCGTCCCCACACCATTTGGATATAGCGGGGATCGGCAGGATTGATCTCGATTTTCTCTCGCAGATGGCGGATATGCACCGCCACCAGCCCCTCGGCACCGATGGGATCCTCCTGCCACACCTGCCGATAGATCTCGCGGGGGGACAACACCTTGTTGGGGTTGTTCATGCACAATTTTAATATCTCGTATTCGGTGGGGGTGAGGTTGACCGGCTCCCCGTCCACCGTCACCCGCTTTTGGCGGTCATCCAACAGCAGACCGCCCACCTGCCAACAATCCTCTTGCGGAACAGGCTCGGCACCTAAGCTGAGATACCGCCGCAGCTGACTGCGCACCCGCGCCAACAGCTCCACGGGATTAAAAGGTTTGGTGACATAGTCATCCGCCCCCACATTGAGCCCCAACACCTTGTCGGTGTCCTCCCCCTTGGCGGTGAGCAGGATCACCGGCAGGTTGTATTGTTGCCGCAGGGCGGCCAAGGCGGCGATGCCGTCCATCTCCGGCATCATCACGTCCAGCAGCACCAACTGCACCTTCTCCCGGGCCAGCACGTCCAGAGCCTGCCGCCCCGTATAGGCGACGCAGGTGGTGTGCCCCTCCGCCTCCAAATAAATGCGCAGGGCAGACACAATGTCCCGTTCATCGTCGCAGATCAAGATGTGTGCCATCCGTCGGCACCTCCCATCCTTTCGTTTCTTCCCTTTCAGTATACAACACCGAAACCGAAAATGTAAGAGGGGAAGTTTTAAGATTTGATTAAGAAAAAGCCGAGGTAACGGTCGTTACCTCGGCTTTGGGGAGTGTGAAATCCGATTAAATGATCTCGCCAACGTTGCCGGCGCAGGCGGCGTTGGACTCGTCGGTGTCGATGTGCATGGCCAGCGCGAACTTGTCGCTGACGCGGACAACCACGTCACCGAAGATGGTCTCGCGACCCTCGGAAGCGATCTTGACCGACACGATCTGCTTGTCCGCGAGACCGAACTCGGCGGCATCGGCGGGGGTCATGTGGATGTGGCGTTTGGCGGCGATAACGCCCTCGGCGATCTCCACCTCGCCGCAGGGGCCAACCAGCTTGCAGGCGCCGGAGCCGGCCACGTCACCGGACTCGCGGATGGGGGCGGCCACGCCGATGGAACGGGCGTCGGTCAGGGACAGCTCCACCTGGGTGGCGGGGCGAACGGGGCCCAGAATGGACACGCCGGGCAGCGTCTTCTTGGGGCCGACAACGTCCACACGCTCAGCGCAGGCGTACTGGCCGGGCTGGGACAGATCCTTCTTCTTGGTCAACTCATAGCCCTTACCAAACAGAATCTCCAGGTGCTCCTGAGATACGTGGACGTGGCGGGCAGAGGTCTCAACTAAAATAGTCTTAGCCATTGGTATGCACTCCTTCGTTTTACGGCACAGGCCGCTTTTTCGATACTATTCTACTCTAAATCTCTCAACAATGCAAGAGGAAAGCCGTGTAAAAAAGCAAAAATTTAACAATCCGAAAATTCTCTTGTACTTTCCTCCGTTTCTATGCTATACTATTTTGTGAATATAACCCAACGGGTGGTGATGGAATGAAAAAACGCATAACGGCCTTGTTTGCGGCCATGGCGGTGGCGATGTGCCTGCTGCTCTCCGGCGGCACGGCGGTGGCGGCCGAGGGATACCCCCTCCCCGCTGACATAACGGTACACGCCGAATCGGCCATTCTGGTGAGCCTGGCCAACGAGCCCTCCTCGGATATGGTGCTATACGCCAAAAACGCCGACGAGGTGCGGGCCCCCGGCGCCATGATGCGCTATATGGTGCTGGCCTATGCCCTGCACCGCATGGAGGAAAAGGGGCTGAACGCCGAAACCGACACCGGCACCTATTCCATCGCCCTGTTTAACGAATACGTGGCCGGCACCGGCGTCACCACCGCCGGCATGGCCTATGGCGAGACCTGGACTCTCCACGATCTGCTCACCGTTTCCTTCATCCATAACGCCAGCGATGCCGTGGTGGTGCTGGCAGAGGCGGTGGACGGGGACGTGCGCACCTTCATCGACGGCATGAACACCCTGGCGCTGGAATTGGGCTGCACCAACAGCCACTTCCATTGGCTCAGCGGTCTGGACTCCCTGAGCCAATACACCACCGCTCGGGATATGTATCGCATCGTGCGGTATTGCCAAAGCTTTTCGCTGTTTGAGGACCTGGCCTCCCCCGCCCAGGTGACGGTGACCCCCGTCAAGGGCGGCACCAAGCGCACCATCACCACCAACAACCATCTGGTGATGACCTCCTCTACCTTCTATTACGAGCCGCTGGTATACAGCCGCACCGGTCTGTCGGACACCGACGGACGCACCTGCGCCGCCGTGGCACAGCAGGGCGGCTATGAATATCTGGTGGTGGTGATGGGCTGTCCCGAGCAGAACGACAAGGGAGAGAAAATGCTCCACTATCGGGACACCACCAACCTGTTCAAATGGGCCTTCAAGGATTTTGAATACAAAACCGTGTTGGGCAAAAACGAAATCCTCGCCAGCCTGAAGGTGGACCAATCCTGGGACGTGGATCGGGTGAATCTGATCCCCGAAAAAGAGATTGCCACCGTGGTGAAAAAAGGCATGGACGAAAACCAAATCATCCAAACGGTCACCCTCACCGAAGAGACCCTCACCGCCCCCATCAAGAAGGGTTCGGTCTACGGCAAGGTGGAGCTGTTTGTCAACACCGACCAAAAGATCGGCGAGGTGGCGCTGGTGGCGGCCGAGGACATCAGCCGCAGCGAACTGATGCACACCTGGGACGGCTTTTGGGGCGGGGTGAGCAAGGTGGTGCCCTACGTGCTGATTGCCGCCGGCGCACTGGTGGTGCTGGTCATCCTCTACGTGGTGATCGCCATCACCCACAACCGCCGCCGACGCAAGCAGAAATACGCCGACTTCCGCCCGCGAAGACGCAAATAAGGAGTAACGCCTATGCAAAACACCCCCTCCCCCCGTCTGACCGACGTGGGATACATTCGGGATCTGCTGGACCGTCACGGTTTCCACTTTTCCAAAAAACTGGGGCAAAACTTCCTCATCAACCCCTCGGTGTGCCCCCGCATGGCTGAGGCCTGCGGCGCCTCCCCCGACAGCGGCGTGCTGGAGATCGGCCCCGGCATCGGCGTGCTCACCCGTGAGCTGGCCAAGCAGGCAGGCAAGGTGGTTTCCATCGAGCTGGACGACCGCCTGCCCCCCGTGCTGGCGGAAACGCTGGCAGGGCAAGACAACGTATCCTTCGTGTGGGGCGACTGCATGAAGCTGGATCTCCCCGCCATCTTGGCAGAGCACTTTGGCGACCGCCCCGTGGCGGTGTGCGCCAACCTGCCCTATTACATCACTAGCCCCATCGTCATGATGCTGCTGGAAAGCCGTCTGCCGGTGGAGAACATCACCGTCATGGTGCAGAAGGAGGCGGCCCAGCGCCTTTGTGCCACCCCCGGCACCCGTGAAGCCGGTGCGGTCACGCTGGCGGTGCAATACTACGCCGAAGCGGAGACGCTGTTCGGGGTGTCCCGCGGCAGCTTTATGCCCGCCCCCAACGTGGACAGCGCGGTCATTCGCCTGACCATCCGCAAGACCCCTCCCTGCACGGTCAACGACGAGCGCCACATGTTCCGCCTCATCCGCGCCGGATTCAACCAGCGGCGCAAAACCCTGCTCAACTCCCTCACCGCCGCCGGGCACGATAAGGCCGCCATCGCCGCCGCATTGGAGGCGGCGGAATTGCCCGCCACCGCCAGAGCGGAGGAGCTGACCCTCCCCGATTGGGCGGCGCTGAGCGACCACCTGAACAAACCATAATAAAAAGCGTAACCCTCACGGGTTACGCTTTTTTCATTTCTTCTTTTGTTTGTGAAAATTCTTTTGCACCTGTTGCACCAGTTGCTGTTGCTCCGTATAATTCAACTGGCGGAACAGCTGCACCAACTGCTGCTCCTGCAACGACAGGCGCATACCGGCCCCGCTCTTTTCCGCCACCAAAGCGGCGGCATCCTCGTTGCCCAGCAAATAATCCACCGTCACGCCAAACAAGCCGGCCAACTGCACCAAGCCCTGCTGGTCGGGGGTCACCACGCCGGTCTCATATTTGGTATAGGTGGTGCGGTGAATGCGCAGCTGATCCGCCACCGCCTGCTGGGTGAGATGCGCCTGGATGCGCAAGCAGCGCAAACGATCGCTGAATACCGAATCGGACATACGCTCCACCTCCTCTGTGCATAAAAATCACCTTTTCTTCATTTTATCATTTTTGTGGGCAAAGCTCAACCAAAAACGGTGTCTTTGCTTGTGAATATTTTTCACATAATCCGTGGATGAAAAGTTTTGCAAAAAACTCCTTGTTTTTGCAACAGCGATTTGCTATACTGAAACAGATAAGACTTCACAGAGGGAGGGTCCCTATGAGCCGCAAAGAACGCATACGAAAATGGCTGTGGTATTTCAGCTTTCCCGCCGCCACCGTGCTGCTGTTTAAGCTGTACGATAATTTTGGTCAGGCGCTTGGTTGGGTCGGCCGTTTGATCGATATTTTAGCCCCCTTTGTGGGAGGTTTTGTGCTGGCCTTTTTGCTGTATCGGCCCAGCCATTGGATCGAAGAGCGGTTTTTGCACCTGAAAGGCAAAAACTGGAACAAGTGGGCGCGGCCCTTGGCGCTCCTCATCACCTATCTGGCGTTTTTAAGCCTGCTGAGCCTGCTGTTCTATCTCATCATCCCCGTGGTGGTCAACAGCGTCACCGATTTGGTGGAGTCCTTCCCGGATCTGTTGAGCGACGCCCAAAAAAGAATAGAGGATTGGGTGGCTCCCGGCGGTCCCTTGGGTAGCTTAGGCTTGGACAAAAAGCTTGACGACATCAATAAGGGCATTGCCGAAGCGTTTAACAAGCTGGTCACCCCCAAAAACGTGCTGACCGCCATCAAAGGCGTGGGCAACGTGGCCTCCTCCTTGATCAACGTGGTCATCTCTTTTGTGGTGTCCATCTATATGCTCCACGGACGGGAATCCCTGCTGCACGCGGTGCGTAACTTTGCCGGCCTGTTCATCCGCCGCCGTCCGCTGGCCCGCCTGCGCCACTATGCCCGCCGCACCGGCCACATCTTCTCCAAATACATCTACGGCGCCTTGCTGGACGGTTTGATCGTAGGCGTAGCGGTTTCCATCAGCCTGCTGCTTTTCCAAGTGCCTTACGCCATCCTGTTGGGTATGCTGTTGGGCCTTATGAACTTGATCCCCTATTTCGGTGCCATCATCGGCGGCGTGATCATCTCCTTTGTGGCGTTGCTGACCAACGGCCTGCCGATAGCCATCGGTGTAGCCATTTGCGTTATCGTGATACAGCAGATCGACGCCAACATCATCCAACCCCGTATCATCGGCGATTCCATGGGTCTGCGCCCCATCTACGTGCTGCTGGGCATCACCTTCTTCGGCGGTCTCCTCGGCTTCTGGGGCATCCTGCTTGGACCTCCCCTGATGGCGGTGATCCAAATGATCGTGCGGGACGTGTATTCCCGCCGCAAAAAGAAAAAATCCGAGAAAACTTCACCGGCACAACCGGATCCGAATGAATAAGCAAACCCGCCCTCGACAATGTCGAGGGCGGTTTTTTTCGTTTAAAAGAACAATTTGCGCTCGATGGTTTCGCGAGCAGACGGACTGATAGCCACATAAATCAGCAGGCCGCCCACCAACGCAAGACCCACCAGCGGATACAGCGACCAACCGGTAAAACCGCCGCCGAAGGTGAGCACCATCAGCCACTCGGTCAGATGCAACAAACACCCCAGGGCAATGGATGCGCCTCCCAGGATATACAGCCTGCCGCGGCGCACATAGCGGAACAACGCCACCACCGCCGTGGTGATCAGACACAGACCCCCCACCAAGGGGAAGGCAAAGGGCAAGAACCAGCCGCCTCGGGTCATTCGTTCGATGGCCAGCAGATACACCGCCACCGCCGCAAAGGTGCAGGGGACAAAAATCACCGGATTGGGCTTGCGAAACCACAACGGCAACGCCAACCCTACGTACAGCACCATCAGTGCCCCCGCCACATAGCCAAACCAGTTGAGGGTGCTGTCCACCCGCCAATCCGACAAAAAGCAAATCCACAGCGGGAACAAAAACAGGAAGATCACCACGCCGTTTAAACCCTTAGACGCGGACTTTTTCTCGGGCAGGCGATCCTTGGGATACAAAGGCTCGCCCTGGGGACGGGGCAGATCGGGGTGATACACCTTAATGCCACACAGGGGGCATTGCTCCTCGGCGTCCCCCAAGCGGACGCCGCAATTCACACAATACATACGTTTTACCTCAATTTCGATTGCTTTCCACCGTAACAGTCAGCGCCAGCTCCTGCAATACAGCCGAGAAACAACGCTCCAATTCCGCATCGCGGATGTTACGGATCACATTCACATACACGGTATCGCCATAGGTCAGCATCCCGCAATTATACGGCGCGGCAGCCTGCACACCCAGCACGAAATCCATCCGTTTGACATAGGGTTGCATTTCCTCAGGCAGCTTCACAACACCCAAATTCGACAGGGTGAGGCAGGATTTTTTCTCGCCCACGCTATCGAAGATCGCCTTCATCACCATGTTCTTGATAGGCAGCGGGATCAGACGCACCAGAGGATTGCGTTCATCCCGCACGTTGGCGGCAATCACCGATGCCATGTGCTTTTGGGTGATCTCCTCCCCCATCTTGTGGGTGATGACGCGGCAGATCTCCTCAAAGGTGTATTCCCCCAAGCGGGGATCCAGCTCAGGGATGGTGTACATGGCGAAATTGCGCAGGGTGCGGCTGGGGAACAAACGGCGCAGATTGACGGGAATCAGCAGCTTCACCCGCTTGCGACGGCGGGGGTTGGGCTGCTTTTCCTGTTGCAGGCGCTGCAACGCCTGCATCATCACCGCACTCATAAACACCGTCACGGACACGCCGTGGCGGTGGGCCGCCTCCAGCACCTGTGCCGCCGACAGCCGAAAGCAGGTCACGTGCAAAAAGCCGTCGGGTTGTGGCTCTCCCCGCATCGGCCACGCATCGGTATCCCGACGACTGCGGGGCACCGGACCGGCATAGCGGGGAAAGCTGTCCTCCAGCTCCTCCGCCGGCGGCGGTTGGGTGCGGTCGCACACCCCCTCCTCACAGGGAATGGCGATGCCGTGCTTTTGCTCCAAATACTCCGCCACCAAGGATTTGAGGAAAACCAGCGCACCGGTGCCGTCGGTCAGGGAGTGAAAGAACTCCACCGCAATGCGATCGCGGTAGGCGATCACCCGAAAGGCACACTGTCGGATTTCCTGCTTGTTCATAAAACGCAGAGGATAGCTGTATTCCTCCTGCACCGCGGGAGCCTGCTCCACCTGTTGCAAATAGTACCAAAAGGCCCCCTTGCGCAGGCGGGCGGCGATGGTGGGGAACCGCTTGACCGTCACGTCCAACGCTTGTTGCAGCACCGCCACGTCCACCTCTTCGTTGAGGGTCATAGATTGGCGGAACAGGTTGCTCCAATTACGGCGACGGGCAGCCGGATAGATCTTGGCGGCGTTGTCCAGCCGCACCCACCGCAGAGAGTGTTTTTTCTGGCGTGACATACCGTCACCTCCCGATTTATTGCTTGAAAAAGGCCACGGCAATGGCGCCCGGACCCACGTGGGTGCCAATGACACTGCCGATGGCGGTGTAGTTCACCGTATCCAGCCCTTGATCCCACAAGGGGCGGCTGTCCTCAATATATTTCGCCAGCAAAGCATCCGACAGGCCGGTATAGCCCAGCAGTACCGGCTTAGTGAAATCCACGCCGCCCACCTTTTCGATCTCCTGCACCAGCAAGTTGTTGCCCATTTTGGAGCCGCGTGCCTTGCCCAGCATTTGGATCTCGCCGTTGACCAACGCCAACACCGGCTTGATGTTCAGCACCGCACCGGCAAAGGCCACCGTGGCGGAAACACGCCCGCCCTTTTTAAGGTATTCCAACGTGTCCACCAACGCCACGATCACGATGTTTTGCTTTTCCTCCTCCAACCGCGCGGCAATGGCGGCGGCGTCCAAGCCTTCGTCCATCAAGCGCAGCGCCAGTTCCACCAGGATGCCGCCGCCGATGGCGACGGTGCCGCTGTCCACCACATAGACGTTGTCGTAGTCGATGGCGGCAATACGGGCACTCTGATAGGTGCCGGAGAGTTGGGAGGCCAGGGTGATCACCACCGCCTGCTCCCCCGCCTGCTTGGCTTTTTCATACTCCTGAGCGAAGGCGTCGGGGGTGCCTTGGCTGGTGGTGGGCAGCAGATCGCTCTCCACCAGCTTTTCATAAAAGAGCGTATGGTCGATGGTGACGCCGTCCACGAACTCCTGATCGCCGAAACGGACGGTGAGCGGCACCGTGTGCACCCGACGCTTATGCTGCGGCAACAGATCCGCCGTGGAATCCACAATAATTCTGGTTTTCATGATCTCATTCCTTCCCAAGGTCGGCAACGGCATCCAAACTGTCGCTGATGATGGCTAAACTGCGATAAAACTCCACCCGCTGTTCCTCAGTGAGGCCGTCGCTGACCTGTGCCAGCACCTCATCGATCTTGTGAGCAATCTTTTTGCCCACCTCAGCCCCCTTCTCGGTGAGGATTAGGGGACTTTTGTACCGCTTTTGATTCTTGGCGGCGCAGACCAGATATCCTCCCTGCTCCAAATGGTCCAGTCCACGGGAAATGGTGGCTTTGTCCTCCTCGCACCGCTCACACAGCTCGGTGGCGGTGAGGCCGTCGGACAAATACAGATGGTACAGGCAGGAAATGTGCACGCTGCGCAGGTTATATTCCGCCATCTCCTGATTTTTGATTTTACGGATGTTGCGGCTGATACGGTTGATGAGCACCGTAAAGGTTTCATAGCGCTGTTGCATATCGGTCGCTCCTTTCGATTGTTGAAGTTTCAACAAGTGGCAGTATAGCACAAACTTGTTGAAAAGTCAACAAGTTTGTGCGGCACCAAAGAAAAAACACGGCAAGCGATCGCTTGCCGTGTTTTGGTACAGACGCTCCGTGCCGATGAAGGGAGCGGTTGTAACCTCAGTTGTGGGGGCTTTCCCGCTTGATGGCGGCCTGTTCTTGCCGATAGGCGTTGGCTCCGACACGCTCACCCACCACCATGGCGGGAATCAGCACACACAGGGCGGTGATCACCATGCCGATCAGCGTCAGCGCCAACGGCGGCTTGTCGATACTACTGGCGAAAATGGAGTCGTTGCCAAAATAGAGCAGCTGCGCCAGCGTGGAAGCCGACGCCCCTGCGGTGGCGGGAATCACCGCCGCCAACGGGCACTGCACCAGCAGGAACAACAGGCCGCCCACCACCGTGGTTTTGGCGGAGGCGGTGCGCTTGTCATAGCCCTCCCGAGAGGCAACGCCCAGCGCCACCCCCAGGGTGATGAGCAGATCCAGCGCGGTGTCCACCGCACGCCAGACGATCGGCTCGGCGGGGATGGCGGCGCGGAGCAACACCCCGCAACCAAACCGCACCACCAGCAGACTGACGAGAAAAGACAGCGCCACTGCGGTCACATACCACCCCACCCGTGCCCAATAAGGCTTCGTCCAGCCTATGGGGCGTTTGGGGGAACGTTTTTCGTTTTGCATCCGCTCACCTCCTTGTTCTTTCCACCACCATCGTACCACGCCCCCGCCCCGCCGTCAATGGAGCGGTAGTTGAGTGAAACTCAACAGGTGATTGAGGATTACAGCCGCTTAAAGCGACGATAGCTCAGCACGTTAATGCACCGATCATCAAAATGGTCGATGTGGCGGAAAACGCCCTCGTCCAAGCCCACGAAACCATCGGGTTTGCCTTTCACGACGAAGAGGGTCACGCAGTTCTTCTCCGGTAGTGCCCTGAAAATCGGCGTTTTGTCACCGTATCGCCTGCCCGCCAGCTGCGGAAACCGCGGCACCTGCTCCCAGGCGACGTGGTTGTGTTCACAATGAATGACCGTATGCCCGTTTGCCCGCTTTTTGGTGATGACGACCTTATATTCCGTGCCTTCCACCGTCATTTCGTAAATCTTGACAAACTCCGTTTCCTCGCACAACCGTGCCTTGGTTTTGAACGTTTGATACAGCGTCATTTTCAGCCTCCCTACATCTATATAGTGGAACTTTTGACGGTTTGGTTTGCCACTTTTTTACTCTTTTACAAAAATTCGTCGGGTAGAGTCCAGCCCTTGCCACACCGTGCCGTCTGCCAGATAGACGCGGCGGTCGATGCCGCCCTCTTTCTTGTGATAGTCGATGACGAACACCTGCCCCACCTCGATGGCGATGGGCGGATAGTTGTTGTAGGGGAGCACCTCGCTGTCTTTTTGACAGTCTTTGAAGTCGTCGCCCACGTTTTCCAGCCGCCAATATTCCCGTTTGCTGGCATAATCCGACCAGGAGGACATATCCCTCTCGCCGAAATAGCTCGCTTCGTATTTCTTTCTGTTGATACGGAGGATGTCTGTGCGGATCCTATTCTGCACTTCCTTTGCTCGTATTTGATAGACCAGTCGGGGAAAGGGTTTGGGGATCGCCCCGTTTTCACCGGTCTTACCGGGGGGAAATCCGTGAAATTTCGAAAAAGCGCGGGAAAAGGATACGGGGGAATCGTAGCCGTATTTCAGCGCCACGTCGATCACACGGACGCCTTTTGTTTTCAGCTCCTCTCCCGCCAAGGCCAACCGCCGATTGCGGATATAATCGGTGATGGACAGACCTGCCACCAGCGAAAACATCCGTCCCACGTCGTAGTAGGAACAGCAGGCGATGCGCGCAATCGCCTCCTGCTCGATGCTGTCGTTAAGATGGTTTTCAACGTAGTCGATCACGTCGTTCAGCCGTTCAGCCACACTTTTCACGCAAATCCCTCCCTTGCAAGAACAGTATAGCACACATTTCTACCCTTAGCGCAACATTTTGTGCAAAAGTTGGTGCGTATCCGCCCCCAACAGAGAACACCCCACCCGAAATCGGGTGGGGTGTCGTCACGCAAAAACCGATTGGTATTTCGTCATCTTGCCATTACGGCAGGCGGTCACAGAACATCAGAAGATTGGCGGACACTTTATCCTGCTCGCTGAGGGGTTGGAACGTGCCGTCTTCGTAGAGGATATCCAGCACCATCATACCCACCGTGCGGCTAATGAAGCTGCGCACCGCATCCGCAACAACAAGATCCTGTATTTGGGGAGGATGGGATTTAGCCTCCAGCATCGCCTGCTCCAGCGCAAAGTCATAAAACTGCTTTTTCACGGTTTCTTCCAACTCCGGAAGTCTCTCGGCGAGGGAATCGAGGATATCCTTTACCACCATAATATTGACTTTGCCGTCCTCCGTAATAAATTTCCGCTCACGCAGACGCGCCACCTTGTCGGCATTAGCAGGGGTGTCGTCGATTACCCCGCTCATCCATTCGTATACGTATTCATAATCGGTGAACAAGTTGTTTTTCCAATAACCCCTACGGGAGCAAAAACGGGAATCCCATGCGATAGCAAAAACAGAGGGATATTTACCCGAATCGCGGGTCATTTGCCCACACATCTCATAGGACGGAAATTTTTCGGACGGAACGTATTCGGGGTCGGTGCAGGTCGGCTTGCTGTATACAGAGGCAATATACTCGCCGCCGTCGGTGGTTTTGAGATAATAGGGTGACAGATCCTTTTCGAAAGGCAATCCGCATTTCTCCTGAATGGCCCAAAAGATCACTGCCGCCTCAAACAGCTCACGGTTACCACTGGGGATATACACGTTGGTGACGTCCTTGAACGCATCCCGCACCAGCGGAACGTATTCCTTGACAAGGATCTGTGCCACTTCCTTTTGCACGCTCAAAATGCGATTCTGCTGTTCCTGCGAATAGGTGGTGGGATAAAAACGCACGTAGGTGGTGAACCGATCGTCCTTGCGACGCACCAGAAATCCGTTTTCTTCCAACCAGGCAATCTTATCCTCCAAAAACACGGGGGTCATGCCCAATTCTTCGGCGATCTCCGCCGTGTTTTTGGGCTCGAAATACACGCTGTATACGATGTTCAAATTGAGTTTGTCGTAGAGATAGTATTCCGGGCCGCCGTTTTCACCGGGTCGGCCGCCGTGCGCGAAATTGGCGGCGGTATAGGGGGACAGCCCCAGCGTGCCAACTTGTCGTTTCATAGAAAAACCCTCCTTTAAATCCAATCGTGCCTTGTTCAGGTGCCATTTCACCGTGCCCTCGGGCATACCGAGGGTGCGGGCGATGTCGGCAACCGAACGGTTTTCATAGTAAAACCAAAAGACGATCTGCCGTCGCTTCTGGGTTAAAAACGCAATCTCCCGTCGCAGAACATTCATCTCTTCTTCCGTTTCGAGACGGGTGTCGTCGTCATAATAGGGCAGCACAACACCATCAATCGAAACGCCTTCGTGTCGCTTTTTTATGGATACAAATTTTGCGTAGGCGTGTTCGCTGATGCGCCAAATATAGCCCTCCATATTCGCGATCTCGTCGGCTTTGCACAAAGAAGCATACACTTCAGCAACGATGTCGGCGCATAGCTCCTCCGCCTCTGCATACGAGTAGGATTTGTTGACCGCAAAGCCGTAAAGCTTCGGAAGATATTCGATTATGAGACGGTCGGCAGTTTGTTTGTCCATTTGATTTTCACCCCGTGCACGGTTTCAATTATATAGTGGAGGGATTTGGGAGAGGGTTGGCAGATGTTTGAAAAAAGTATAGCACAATTTTTGATATTTGTCGCGGTCAGCGAGGAAGTTTGTAGAATCGGCGGTGCTTCGCGGCCACCGCATCTTCCCCCAACAGAGAACACCCCACCCAAAATCGGGTGGGGTGTGAATTAGAAATCAAAACATTCCCTAAATCGCGTATCTTCTTTTATGCGTTCTCTCAACTCTTCCGGCAACACCTCCATCCAACCCTTCCAAAATGTTTTGGAAAGTGTCGGGAAATTCTCACTTGGGAAAGTGACCCTCGAAACCAATGGTGCCGAATAGCAATATTCCCCACAATTGATGATCTCTCGATACCGTTTGTTGTGTTCAAACCCTTTACCAAAGTATTCCAATGCTGTTTCAAAGTTTTGGGCAAACCGTGCCTCGTATGTGGCGGCATTCAAATACAACTCGCTGATATGATAGTGCCCGATGCCACATCTGCCATCGCTGAAAACTGTTTCAAACAACTCAGCCAATTTGACGAGCAACACCACGCCCTCTGCTTTGGTGAAAACAGAAACCTTGGTGCAGACCGAGTTGAGCACAACGGTTTTTAAGGCCGTCAAAGCGGCGATAATCGCTTCTCCCTGATATCGATCTCGCGTCTCTCCCTCACTAGCCAAGGATAAAAGAACCTCCCTGCTCATCAATAGACTGTTTTGATTAGTGGCTAACGCCAGAGCCTTATCGAAATAGCCCATTTTGGCATAATAGAGTACCAAGCGCTGAGTTAAAACATCTTTGTCTTCGGAAGACAAATCCATAGTCAACGCCTTTTCGTATGCCCTGAGTGCTTCTTGCCAATAGACATTTTGAGAATTGTATTCTGTGTCCTCGTAGGCATAGTCCGATCCATTTTTTGTATAGCTTCTCGCTCCGTGTTTTTCCCACCCGTGCAAATCCAAGGCGAAGCCTAATGTCATAAACACCTTCGGCTCGGAGGGAAACTCATCCGCCGCCGCACGCAACATTTTCACACATTCGGACATATCCCCTTTTTGAGCAATCGCCTTTTCTGCCTTTTCTAGAATGCCTTTAAGCTTTTCTTCTCTCTCTTTGCTGTAACCAAACAATTCGTCGATACTGACGTTAAAATAGTTGGCAATCGCCGGTATCATCTCCATATCGGGATAACCGCCGTTGGTTTCCCACCGCGATACGGCTTGACAAGTGACACCCAGTGCATTTGCCAGCTCCTCTTGCTTTCGCCCATCTCGTTGGCGCAACTCTTTTATTTTCACTCCAAGCATAACGTGCATAGCGTTACCTCCTTATAAGATATCACCGGTGTGTCTATAGCATAGCAAAATTCTTTTGGCCTTTCAATAATCAATTTGTTGTTTACTAATCAACAAATACTTGTTTTGCAAGATCATCACTCGGCCGCTTCCAGCCAAGCGCCGCGGCATTAGTGTGTACCTGTCGCAGTCTCGTTGCCGCGGCCGCGAGTTGCGCCGCAAGCGGCACAACTCCGTAGTTTCTGCACTGGAAGCGGCCGGAAACATAAGTTGTAAAGACAAAGAAAAACACCCACGGATTTCCGTGGGTGTTTTCTTTGTGTTGGCACCTACCTATTTTACCGGGCCGCTTCCAGCCAAGTATCGTCGGCACGAGTGAGCTTAACTGCCGTGTTCGGGATGGGAACGGGTGTACCCTCACCGTCATCAGCACCAACTGATCTGAGATGTTCCAGGTGCAAATACGGCTCGCCGTATTTGACCGACTTCGCGAAGCGAATGTCGAACCCTCAGAACTGAATAAAGTCACATTGAAAAGAGCGTGAGGAAAGAACCAGCTGCAGGTTGCGGTGCATCTTCACCGCTCCCTGTCAAAATGTGTTCGTTACATCTGTTCGAATTTGTAGGTCAAGCCCTCGATCTATTAGTACTGTCAAGCTAAAGACATCGCTGCCCTTACACACACAGCCTATCAACCACGTAGTCTTCGTGGGATCTTACCTGATTA